>CASBQR010000186.1 GCA_949127865.1 Synechococcales cyanobacterium PMM_0082 | reverse complement strand
TTACTCTAAAAGTTCTAATTAGTTCTTTAAATAAGGCTTAGCATAAATTAAGAGTCTGCCACCATAATTCAAATCCAATTCAAAGCCAAGAATTAAAATCAGGAATTAAAACTATGACGACTAATCACTTGCTAGAGCTTCACGAACATGGACAAAGTGTATGGATGGATAATCTGAGCCGAGATATCATCCAGTCAGGACAATTAGCAGAGATGGTGCAAAATCAAGGTATTCGCGGTATTACTTCAAATCCTGCCATTTTTGAAAAAGCGATCGCGGGCAATGCTATTTATGATAGTGCGATCGCCACAGGCATTAAATCAGGAAAATCTATTAACGATATTTATGAAGACTTAGTATTTGCAGATATTCAAGGTGCGGCGGATATTCTGAAACCAGTATTTGATGAATCCAACGGCGAAGATGGCTATGTTTCCATTGAAGTTTCTCCGAACTTGGCACAGGATACGGAAGGTACGATCGCTGAAGCTTTAAGATTTTGGCAAACCCTGAATCGTCCTAATATTATGATTAAAATTCCTGGTACAGATGCAGGATTTGGAGCGATCGCTAAAGTAATTGCGGAAGGGATTCCTGTGAATGTAACTTTACTATTTTCGGTTTCTGATTACGAAAAAACCACTTGGGCATTCATTGAAGGACTAGAAGCCCGTGTCGCCAAAGGTGGGGATATTTCGCAAATTGCTTCCGTTGCCAGTTTCTTTCTCAGTCGGATTGATAGCAAAATTGACGATCTCCTTGATGCCATAATTAAAACCACAACTGATGCTGAGGAGATAGCCAAATTATCAGCAATTAAAGGAAAAGTAGCGATCGCAAATGCCAAAATTGCCTACCAAAAATATAAGGAAATTTACGCAAGCGATCGGTGGCAGGCACTAAAAGCCAAGGGAGCAAAGGAACAACGACTCCTCTGGGCAAGCACTAGCACCAAAAATCCTACCTACAGTGATGTCATGTATGTAGATAACTTAGTTGGGTTAAATACTGTAAATACTATGCCCCCTGAAACCATTGCCGCCTGTATCGATCACTGTGACATTGAAAATCGAATTGAAATGGATATTGATGCTGCCTATAGTGTTATAGAACAAGTTAAAGCTGTTGGTTTAAACCTTGATCAAATTATGGTGGAACTGCAAACTGAAGGTGTAGATAAGTTTGTTAAACCCTTTGCTTCACTGATGGCATCCCTTGCAACCAAGGTGAAACAGCTTACTCCTGCTTAGGTTTGACTAAAAAATCAGATGAGATTGCAGGGCGATCGCTTTTTTGAGGTTGTCCTATAATCATAAATTTTAATTTAGCATTTTAATTTAGCAGTGGCGGCAAAAATCTGTATAATAGTCAACTGCACTAAAAATTTAGGAATAGTCTGATCATGCGCCAATGCCAACTTACTGGAAAGAAAGCTAATAACGGCATTTCTATCTCTTTCTCCCACAAGATGCACAAGCGTCTGCAACACGTTAATCTTCAAGCCAAAAGAATATGGTGGGCAGAAGGCAAGCGATTTGTGAATTTAACCATCTCGACCAAAGCAATCAAAACTTTACAGAAGAAAGGTTTAGCGGCTTTTGCTAAAGAAGCAGGGCTTAACTTAAATAAGCTTTAAGGCTCTTTGCATAAATAGTTTTAAAGAATGCACATTGGCATCATTGGCTTAGGGCTAATTGGCGGCTCTTTGGGTTTGGATTTGCGATCGCAAGGACATTACGTTTGGGGTCTAAGTCGTAGTCAATCAACCTGTAATCAAGCTATAGATATAGGCGTAACTGATTTTGCGGGTCTGAGCTTGGGAGATATAAAAACCTTTGCTCAAACTGATGTAATTTTTATCTGTACGCCGATTGATGCCATTCTTAAAACTATTGAGGCGATCGCTCCCCATTTAGATTCTTCAATAATTCTTACCGATGTTGGTTCTGTAAAGGCTTCGATTGTTCATGCAGCGCAAAAACTTCATCCCAGATTTATCGGTGGGCATCCAATGGCGGGAACAGCTTTTAGTGGGATTAATGCAGCACAGGCTAATTTATTTCAAGGTCGTCCCTGCGTTTTAACTCCTAATGATAGCTCCGATCCTGAGGCATTAAATATTTTGCGATCGCTCTGGCAGTCGGTGGGTGCCGTAGTCTATGAGTGCGATCCAGAGATCCATGATCGAGCAGTGGCATGGATTAGTCATTTACCGATTTTAGTGAGTGCGGGGTTAATTTTGGCTTGCGATCAAGAGCCAGATCAAGCGATCGCTCAACTATCAAAGCATCTAGCAAGTTCAGGCTTCAGAGATACCAGTCGTGTCGGTGGTGGCAATCCCCAATTGGGTACCTTGATTGCTGAATATAATCAAAAAGCTTTACTAGATAGCCTCAAGCAGTATCAAGCCGTATTAGCTAATTTAATCCAGCAAATAGAATCAGGTAATTGGCAAAATTTAGAAAAATCTCTAGTTTTGGCACAGGAATTACGAAATTCTTATTTAATTATTTAAAGGAGCTATGGGTTTTCTAGGTTACTGATTCTCCGATTACTTGCCCTAACTTCCTCTAGCAAAATATTAAAACGCTGATCATTTTCCCTTTTCCATTCTTGGTTTTCTTGAACGCTAGTTCGCACCTCTGCCAACAAAGTATTAAACCTCTGATCATTTTCCCGTTTATACTGCTCGTTTTCTCGTTTCCATTGCTCATTTTCCAGTTTATACTGCTCGTTTTCCCCATGCAGTCGGTCATACCGTATAGCTGACTCAGCCAGTCTGTTCATACTAATTAGCAATAGCTGTATTTGCTCCGCGCTATCATCTTGACGTTCAGCCGTAGATTGTAGGGTTGCCTCAATGCGTTGAAATCTTGCTTCTGTCTCTTCAGGTGTCATAGGTTTTTTGAGTTACTCTAAACTAATTATATTTTCTCTGGAAATGAAAGCAAGGTACATTAGCAAAATTACAATAAATATAGATTTATGATGCTTTTTAAGGTTTCGATAGATTTAGGATTAATCGCGATCGCCGCTTGGGGAATTTTACTAATCAAGCTGTGGTTATTTGGGCAGATGTATCTATTAATTCATCCCAACTATATTCCGTTCACAGTGATTGCAGGATTCTTATTGCTGGCAATCAGTGGATTTAAAACTTGGGAGTTAATCAAAAGAGAACGATTTAGCAATAACAACCCAAATAACCTTCAACATACAACTCTATTTCCCAGTAGGTTAAGTAGTGGTTTACTTTTAGCAGCAGCAATTATTGGATTAGTAATTACGCCCAAACCCTTTACTAGTGATGCCGCTATTCATCGAGGTGTTGGTGATAATTTAGGAGCTATTAGATCAGTTCCCCAATCATTTCGTGCTAGTAATCGACCAGAGGAGCGATCGCTTATCGAATGGGTGAGAACCTTAAACGTCTATCCCGAACCTGATGCCTATACTGGGCAAAAAGTTAAAGTTACAGGCTTTGCCGTTCATCCCCAAAACCTATCAGATCAATTTCTATTGATCTCTCGCTTTATCATTACCTGCTGTGCTGCCGATGTCTACCCCGTTAGCTTGCCCGTCAAACTTAGCCAAAGTCGGAGTAACTATCCCGCCGATGGCTGGTTTGAAATCACGGGAACCATGACCACAGAAACTATCAACGATAGACGCCAACTCACGATTTTACCTGAAACTATAAAAGCGATCCCCGAACCTAAAAATCCCTACGATTATTAAATTACAAAGCTCCTGCTGCCGTCCGATCCAATACACTATTAGATAAATGTGTAGTAATATTCATAGATTGCAGTACAGGCACATCACCATTAGGATAATCAATTACCGATACGCAACCATTACCCTGCTTAAAAGCCCAAAAACTAGCAGGACTAAGGTTAAATAGCTGGCAAAGAATCGCCTTATTTACGGCATCATGGGCAACCACCATCGCTGTTTCTCCCTCAGGTACAGCTTCGATAATTTGTTGCCAAGCCACTTTTACCCTTGCCCATACATCGTCTAGGTTTTCACCCTCTGGCATTTGCACTGACTCAGGTGTACCTTGCCATCTTTGCAAATCTCCAGGAAACTCGGCTTCAATTTCTGCCTCCAATTTACCTTCCCATTTACCGTGGGAAATCTCTTTAAGTGAATCCAATAATTCCAAAGAGAGTTGAGGATGATATTTAAGGATAATTTCAGCAGTTAGTTTAGGGCGCAGCATTGAGCTACTAAAAGCTTGATCAATTTTGATCTGACTCAAAAAATCCGCCGCTTTTTGTCCCTGTTGCTCACCTGTAGCATTTAAAGGAATATCAATTTGCCCTTGAAAGCGTTGATCTCGATTCCAGTCGGTTTCACCATGCCTAACTAACAATAAGCGGATGCCAGAGTGATCTTTTTTCTTGGGTGGCAAAATATCCCCAGCGATCGCCTGTAAATGACTAACCAAATTTAAGGATTCTAGTTGAGCAATACCCGAGGCACTAAAATTCAAAATACTGATGCCACAGTTAGATTGATGCAAATAGTGATAACGGGATGGATCAATACCGAGGGCAGAGGCAATTAAAGCTCGATTAATCCCACTATGCGCCACCAATAAAATAGTCTGCCCTTGATGTTTCGGTAAAATTTCTGTCCACACACTTTGAGCCTGTTTAAATAAATCTATAACAGGGTAAAAGTTTTCACCCGTGGCTAAAGGCATAACTAACTTTTCAGGAAACTGATGCCAATTATTGTATTGTTCGGGATATTGCGATCGCACTTCAGCAAAGGTCATTCCCTCCCATAGCGGTAAATTAATCTCTCTAAGGTTTTCATGAATATTAGGAGCTAGAGCGCGATTAGCTAGAATGAAATTAGCAGTTTGATTTGCTCTGACCAAGGGACTACAGTAGGCGGCATCAATGGCTAAGTTGGCTAAAGCTTCACCTGTTAGCTCTGCTTGTTTTTGTCCTTTTGCAGTTAGAGGAGGCTGTAAATCAGGGCGTTCGCTATTTCCCCGACCTTGCACTATCCCTGCACTATTGGAAGTGCTTTCTCCGTGGCGAACTAAAATAACACGAGTATTCAGGGTAGTCTCCGCAATTTAGCTAGAATTTTCATAATCTATATTATCGGAAATCGGGTATTCTCAAGAACTTGGTTCAAGCGATCGCCAACTAAATTAAAAGCCTCAAAAGCTAAAAATAATTACATCGAGCCTAAAAAATGAGCATTCTGCAAATTCTAGGATATAATAGGCTTTAAGAGTGCTTACCAAACAAAAGCTCAGTAATGTAAGTTGTTTGTGGTCAAGAAAGCATTCGGTCTAGGAATTAATAAATTGCAGTTGTCTAATAGGCTGGTCTAATAGGCTTATTTAATTAGTCTTTTTGGTTAAGTCTTTTAATATAGAGACTCCCCAAATTGTGCCCAAGCACATTAGTACAACCAACTAACATCTTGAGTGTCAGTTTTGCCAAAGCCGCAGAGCTTTCATCCTAATCGTTTAGCGAAATCAGCTTCTTGATCTAAGTTTCAGGAGTTGTGGATTTTGCGAACGTAGTGACTATGATGGGTATTTTTGCAATTAATTTAGATAGTCTTTATTAAATTTTTATTGAATATCTATCTCACAATTCTTAGGCTCTTTGGATTAATCAAAAATTTTTGAGGAACTTGGATGCCCAAGCAAATTATTATTGCTGAGCAGCATAGAACGGCTGCTGTATTTAGCGAAGATCGGATTGAAGAAATTATTGTAGCGACTGGAACCCATCAAGTTGGGGACATTTTTATGGGGGTGGTGGAAAATATCCTCGTTAGTATCGACGCTGCATTTGTGAATATTGGAGATGGCGATCGCAACGGTTTTATTCACATTACCGATTTAGGACCATTAAAACTAAGGCGATCGGGTGGCTCAATTAGTGAACTACTCACGCCCAAGCAAAGGGTGTTAGTGCAGGTAATGAAGGAGCCTACGGGTAACAAAGGACCAAGGCTAACGGGGAATATTTCCATGCCTGGTCGTTATGTGGTACTAATGCCCTTTGGTCGGGGCGTGAGTTTGTCTAAGCGCATTAAAACTGAGGGGGAACGCAATCGGTTACGAGCCTTAGGTATTTTAACTAAACCTTCAGGTATGGGTTTATTAATCCGCACCGAGGCAGAAGATATGCCCGAAGAAATGATTATCGAAGATTTGGGTAATCTGCAAAAACAATGGGAAAACATTCAGCAGGAGGCAAGTACAACTCGTCATCCTAATTTGTTGAATCGTGATAATGATTTTATCCAAAGAGTGTTGCGTGATGCCTATTCCGACGAAGTTAATCGTATTGTCACAGATACCAACGAAGGGCTAAAACGGGTTAAACAGCACTTATTAAGTTGGGCAGATGGTAATATTCCCGCCAGTATTGCTATAGATTTGCACAAGGAACGCACTTCGATTTTGGAATATTTTCGGGTAAATGCGGCAATTCGTGAATCTCTGCGTCCTCGGGTCGATTTGCCTTCAGGTGGTTATATTGTTATTGCGCCTACGGAAGCCTTGACGGTAATTGATGTTAACTCTGGCTCGTTTACTCAGTCCCAAACTTCCCGTGAAACGGTGCTGTGGACAAATTGTGAAGCGGCGGTAGAAGTAGCTCGTCAACTGCGGTTACGCAATATTGCTGGGGTGATCGTTGTTGATTTTATTGACATGGATAACCGTCGTGATCAAATGCAATTATTACAGGAGTTTACAAAAGCTTTACAGTCGGACAAATCTCGCCCCCAAATTGCCCAACTCACGGAATTAGGCTTGGTAGAACTTACCCGTAAACGCCAGGGGCAGAGCATTTATGAACTATTTGGTCGTCCCTGTCCTACTTGTAATGGCTTGGGACATTTGGTGCAGTTACCAGGTGAAACCACATTGCAATCTGCTGAAGCCCTACCTAGAGACTCGCGCATTTCTACGAAGTTAGATTTGGATGTAGATGGTGATGATACTTATTCAGATCTAACAGGTGGCAGTGAATCTAATTTAGTTAGTCATCCTAGTTATAGCGATCGCAATGCTTCCAGACGGAGAAAAAGATCCCGAGATTCTGAACGGAATGGGACTGAGCGCAATTCCTCAAATAGTTCTGCTAATTCTCTAATCCTAGATCCAGTTAAAGAAGTTATAAGAGAAGCGAGGGAAAAGCCCAAACGGTCAGAGCCTAAAGAGGTTAAGGTACTTCCGCCTATTGCTACGGTTGTGGAAGTAGAGGAACCAGTGGTTGCACCTGTAGTTACAGAAGCGATCGCCGAAAAAGTTAAACGGGCAATACCCCGTCCTAAGTTAGAAGCACCTGAACTAATTACGGTAGAAATGACGACGGTAGAACAGGAAGTTTATGCCTTAATGGGAATTTCACCTTTGGTATTAATTAATCGAGAAATTAAGGATGCTCGTTCGGCGATCGTTTCAGTTGCCCTTCCAGGTACTGTACCTAGATCTGAACCTACGGTCGAATTCGCCCCCGATCAACCTGAGCCTAGTATAATTTTTGAGAGCTATACTCCTAAGCCAGAAGAAGCGATAGAGGTTGCAGAGGTGGTTACACCATTATTTGAGGTTGATATAGAGCCATTGGTAAATGATAAGCCGAAAAAGAAGATCATTAAAACGCCGATTGAGTTGCTAGAAGTAGCAGAAGAAGATGAAGTTGTGGAGAAAGTCCCAGAGATTGCCGAAGTTAAATTACAATCACCTGCGGAATCTCGACGGCGGCGGACTAGATCTTAAAAATGGTTAACTAGGTGTCTAAGATTGTAATTGTTGGCTGTGGAGTTGTGGGGGCAGCGATCGCCTATGAACTCAGCCTAGTTTCTAGTTTAGAAAATTTAGATATTACGGTCTTAGAGGCACAATCTCAGGTTGGACAGGTTTCAACCAAAGCTGCCCTTGGCGTGTTGATGGGAGCCTGTGGTGGTAGTAAAACTAAAAATGAAGCTTTATCCACTTTGCGCCTAGCTAGTCTGCTCAGGTTTGAAAGTTTAGTGCCCGAATTAGAAGCAAAAACTGGAATTAAGATTCCCTACAATTGCCATGGTATTCTTTTACTGTTTCAAGACTTGGAAGACGCAGATCAGCTAGAAACAGCAGCTAAATGGCAGGAGTTGATTAGCGATCGGGGATCCCAAGGATTCTACATGAAGTGGTTAGAGCCAGATCTACTGCGATCGCAATATCCCCATTTACAAGCTACAGCAGCAGTTCATAGTTTTGCTGATCGTTCGATTCATCCTAGTTGTCTAATGCAAGCTTTAGTTAAAGGAGCCGAATTAAATGGGGTTAAATTTATCTGCGATCGCCCTGTGCATAATTTAAGTGAGCTAGATCAATTAGAAGCAGACTGGATTATTGTGACCGCAGGATTAGGCTCTAGGGCGTTAATGCAGCCAGAACTAAAAAAAGATATTCTTACTTCTGTGGGTGGGCAAGCCATTAAAGCATATTTACCTGATTTAAATCTCAAAAATGTCATTTATGGCGATGATACTAATATTATTCCCATCGGACAGGATCAATACTGGATTGGGGCAACGGTGGAGTTTAAGCGGCTAACTTTACCTAGAAATGAAAATATTGATTTACTGATGCAAACGGCAATAAAATTTTGTCCCGCCTTTGCTCAAGCTCAAATATTATCAACTTGGGCAGGCGATCGCCCTCGACCGAGAACTCAAGGTGCGCCGATTTTAGGATATGTGCCTAATCGCCCAAATACTTTAATTGCCACTGGACATTATCGCAATGGCATATTGATGGCACCTGTCACCGCCCAAGTGATTAAAGATTTAATTTTAGAGGGGAAATGTGATTTACCGTGGCAAAAGCAGCAATTAAAGTCTTAATTGGTTTATGTATTGTCGGAGCGATCGCTATCTATAGCTGGCAATCCTTTCAAGCTTCACAGTTTCAGCGCACCGAAATTGCCGTTATCTATAATGAAGCCGATCCTTTGAGTAGCCGAGTTGCCAATTATTACCGAGAACAAAGGGGTATCGTTGCCGAAAACCTAATTGCGGTCAGGTTTAATCCCAATAGTACGGGAGTATCACCAGAGGAATTTCAAAAAATCAAAGCTGAAGTGGATGCCAAAACCCCTAAGGATGTGCAGTTTTACGCCTTGGCTTGGACTAGTCCATATAGTGTGGGTTGTATGTCAATTACTAGTGCTTTTACCTTTGGTTACGATGCCGCGTATTGTGGGGCGGGATGTGTCGTGACGAAACCTAGCCTTTACTTTAATTCTCTAAGCTCGTCTCCCTATACTGATTTTAAGATCCGTCCGACTATGATTATTCCCTTTAGCAACTTTATTGAGGCTAGGGCTTTAATTGATCGCGGTGTTGCCTCCGATCAGAGTTTCCCCACTGGTACTGCCTATCTCCTCAGCACTAGTGATCCTGCCCGTAATGTCAGATCGGTAATTTATCCACGCATTGCCAAACTTTTAGGCGATCGCTTCAAAATCGAAATTATTAAATCTGATGTTTTAGAAAATAAAAAAGATGTGATGTTCTACTTTACGGGACTGGCTAAGGTGGAAAAGCTGAAAACTAATCAATTCTTGGCAGGCGCGATCGCCGATCATTTAACTTCTTTTGGAGGGCAATTAACTAATAGTTCCCAGATGAGTAGCCTAGAGTGGATAAGGGCGGGAGCAACAGGTAGCTATGGCACGGTGGTTGAACCTTGCAATTTTCCTCAAAAATTTCCCAATCCTGGGATGTTAATGTCTTATTACCTGCGGGGCGATCGCCTCATTGAGGCATATTGGAAGAGCGTAGAGCAGCCTGGGCAGGGAGTTTTTATTGGGGAACCTTTAGCCAGTCCCTTTAGGTCTAAATTCTAAGCCTAAGTTCTCCTATAGTTCTAAATAGTGGATAACACATATTAAGAGATTTAATGCCTTTTACCATTAACCTTCCTAATTTAGACTCTAACTAAGTTAAGATAAATTAATATATCGACAGTTGACAGGACTTTTTATGATAAGTCAAATTCTCTTATCCCCACAACCTACAACGACAGCCACCGCCAAGCTACGGCAGATTTTTGGTTCGGTGCATCCCCATTGCTGTCCTAGTTTGTTAAACTTTCATTTGCATACAGTCTATTCCGATGGACAGATGCAGCCAGACGATCTAATTCATCAAGCGATCGCTCTCCAAGTTGAACATATTTCGATCACAGATCACCACACCGTAGAAGGCTATTTCCAAGCTTGTCAAGTTTTAGAACAGCAAGAACCTAGGAAGCTACCTAACTTGCATATTGGCATTGAAATTAATGCGAGTTTGCTATTTACTGAGGTGCATATTTTAGGCTACGGCTTTGATCCAAATCATCCATTAATCGATCCCTATTTACAGGGGAAAACCACGGCTGGGATTGATTATCAGGCAAAAAGTGTGATCAATGCCATTCATCACGCTGGGGGACTTGCGGTTTTGGCGCATCCTGCCCGCTATCGTCGATCGCCTGAAGAATTAGTACCCGCCGCCGCCGCTTTAGGGATTGATGGCATCGAAACTTACTATTGCTATACCAACTCTATTCCTTGGAAGCCCAGTAATCGTCAAACTCAAGAGGTTAAACAGTTGGGCGATCGCTTTGAACTTCTCCACACCTGCGGTACTGACTCCCACGGTTTGAGTATTAGCACTAGGCTTTAGTCAGCCCTTAGACTCAAGCGATCGCCATTATTGATGAAATTACCGAACTAAATAAAGTCTTACCATCCGTAGAACCTAAGTTTAAATCCACTGCCCGTTCGGGGTGGGGCATCATTCCTAAAACGTTACCCTTAATGTTACAAATCCCTGCAATATTATTTACAGAGCCGTTGGGATTAGATTCTGCCGTAATATTGCCCTTGGCATCACAATAGCGCCAGACAACTTGATCATTTGCTTCTAGCTCCGCCAAAGTTTCAGAATCTGCATAATAACAACCCTCACCGTGGGCGATCGGTAAAGTGACAATTTGCTGCGGTTGATATTGATTTGTCCACACCAAATCTTTGCGCTCTAGTTTCAGGGGGAGGCGATCGCAAATAAAGCTTAAACCTTGATTTCTGACTAGGGCTCCGGGTAGCAATCCTGCTTCGGTTAACACTTGAAAGCCATTACAAATTCCTAGAACATATTTTCCTGCTGCGGCATGGTCTTTTACCGCTTGCATGACTGGCGCAAACCTAGCGATCGCGCCACAGCGCAAATAGTCACCATAACTAAATCCCCCAGGGATCACAACTACATCAATATCACTAATATCAGTTTCTTGGTGCCAAATCATCCGCGTTGGTTGGTGCAAAACTTGATTGGTTGCCATCACAATATCGCGATCGCAATTAGAACCCGGAAATACGATTACACCAAACTTCATGCCCCTTTGCCTCAAGATTTAGACTTATTTATCACTTACCCATCATACTTGCTATTTACCAATGCAAAACTTACTAAAGATTGTGCTTAAAACTGATTCAGTAATCTCTTCGCCTGTAATTTGACCAAGGGCATGAATGGCTTCTCTTAGATCAATTGTCCAAAAATCTAGAGGAAGAGCGATCGCTCCTAAAACTCTTTCTAATGCTTGGGTAGCAATTAATAAACTAGCTTTTTGACGTTGGTTAATGGCAATTTCTAGATTAGCGGAATTAATAGAATCTTGGTGGACAGAATTCAGAATAGCTGCTTCCAATTGATCGATTCCTTGGGCTAGGGCGGCGGCTGTGTAAACAATAGAAATCTGGTCAAAAGGAAGTGAAGGAGAAGTATCTTGTAAATCTATTTTATTTACTACCAAAATGATGGGGCGATCGCAACCTGTAATTAGTTCATAAATTTCTTGATCTTGTTCTGTCCAACCGATTTGGGCATCTATGACTAAAAGCACTAGATCAGCAGATTTTATACTTAAAAGCGATCGCTCCACCCCAATCTTTTCCACAATATCTTCTGTAGCGCGAATTCCCGCCGTATCCAAAACCGTAACGGGAATACCACCAACAATGAGCTGGGAGTCCACCACATCACGGGTTGTACCTGGTAGATCGGTGACAATCGCCCGATCGCTCTGACTCCATGCATTTAATAAACTCGATTTACCGACATTTGGACGACCTGCGATCGCAATTTTCAAACCTGAACGTAATAATTGCCCTCGATCCGCCGTTGCCATAAACCGATGGGCTTGGGCAGTGACTTCTTTTAAATCTTGGAGCAGATGATCCATATTCAAAGGTACTAAGTCATCATCAAAATCGATCCTTGCTTCAATTTCCGCTAAAATATCCACACATTTAGCCCGCATTTCTCGAATCGGATTAGCTAATTTACCTTGTAGAGAGGCGATCGCACTTTGGGCAGCTTGGGGAGATTTAGCTCCTACTAATTCTTGAATACTTTCGGCTTGGGTTAAATCAATTCTGCCATTGAGAAATGCCCTCAGACTAAATTCTCCCGCCTCTGCTAATCTTGCTCCTTGGTCTAAACACAGATTCAAAACTCTCTGTACAGGCATTATGCCGCCATGACAATGGAACTCAATCACATCTTCACGGGTAAAGGAGCGAGGCGCTTTCATAATTAACATCAGGCTTTCATCTATAATCTCTTGGGTTAAAGGATGTTTAATATATCCATAGAGAAGGCGATGAGTTTCCCAAAGTTGATGACTCGAAGCATGGAAAAGAGAACGAGCAATGATCTCAGATTTGGAGCCTGATAATCTAACTATGCCTACACTTCCCTGTTCGGGGACTATGGCAGTAGCGATCGCGGCGATCGTGTCGTGATGATTCATTTTATTGATCTTAAAGCTCCCAAATACCAGTAATTCTAATTATGCAGATTTTGCATCAACTCTACTAATATTATTGAGATTAATTGCAATAGCAAGCCTTGAAAAGCCTATATCTTCGTCAAAATCTTTTTAGTTCAGGTAACTTAAAAGTCAAACTGGGAATTGCGATCATTTAATTTTTAGCTAATTGCATTCTCTACTCTTGGTATACTCTAGTTCTAAAAAGGCAAAACCAACACATTAAGTTATTAGGATCGTAAATTAATATGCGTCGTCATCGTGCTCATAGCTTTTTAAATGAATTTAAGGAGTTTGCCTTCAAGGGTAATGTCATCGATCTAGCCGTAGCCGTAATCATAGGTGGTGCCTTTGGCAAGATTATTGAGTCTTTTATTGCCGATATTGTTACGCCAATTCTCTTAAAGCCAGCCCTAGAAGCGGCAAAGGTGGAGGATTTAGCTAAGTTATCCCTAAATGGAGTTCTTTACGGTAAATTCTTAGCAACAACCCTAAATTTTATTGTTATTGCCTTTGTGATATTTTTGTTGATTAAAGCGATCGCTGCTACCAAACGCCAAGAAGCCCAAGAAGCAGCCGTAGTAATCGCTGAGCCGACTGAACAAGAACGATTAATTGCCAGCCTCGATCGTCTTGTGGATGTTTTAGAACGCCAGACTGCCACAATTACACCTTTTCCCACCTTAGATAATGAATAACTCTCTGGATTTGCAACTCTATTTAGATATTGCTACCGAAGCAGTATGTACCGCAGGCGCAGTGTTAAAGTCCTATTGGGGTAAGCTCAAAGAAGGCGATCGCACCGAAAAACGTCCAGGGGATTTAGTCACCATTGCCGATAAAGAAGCAGAAGCAGCAGTCTTGGCAGTATTAAGCCGTCATGTCCCCACCCATAGCATTTTGGCAGAAGAATCAGGGGTAGGCGGTATGGCTGATAGTAGATTTCTGTGGGCGATCGATCCC
>CASBQR010000185.1 GCA_949127865.1 Synechococcales cyanobacterium PMM_0082 | reverse complement strand
TCGCCAAGGTTAAACTCCTTTGTCATCGTGAAACAGTTAAGACACACTTTTAGGCATAAATCGTTGGGCAAAGAGCGGCGAAAACTCTTAAAACAGCTAGGGAATCAACGCATTCCTTTTCCCAGACAACAAACAATTTGTATCACTTACTCCCTTCCCAGTTAAAAACTAGACCATCAAACAACAGGCTTTGACTATATCTTAGGATTGGCTAATGTCCAATTAGACGGTGGGAAGAGAGTAATAAGGTAGGGTAGGTCATACCCAAACTCTAGGTAAATATCCTAGTAAGCTCACGGAGACAAAGCTCTCTGGGGTTGTCTAAGTTAGACTTGCTAATTGGTTCAATCGAACGGTTAAAAAGTTTAAGTACTGCTCGTAAGAGATAGATAATTTTAAGGCATGTCTATGAACTGAGAATCCCCCGATTTATTGGCGGGAGTGTCAAACTAAGATGTCTTTTAAGAAATTACCTGTCGTAACAAGGACAGTAGCGGATAGGTATTGTGAAATCGCTGAATCAACTATGTCCTACTACTATCTGGATGGTGGTTTTTACGGCAAGCAATCACTAAAAAGCATTCGACAGGTACTAGATGAACACCTTAATGACAAAAAATTATATACAAGGGACTGGATTCTCAGAGAATACCATGAGGCAGGTGCCATAGGTTGTAGTGGTTCAGTATGTGCCATTATTTTTAGTAACCAAACAATGCTACAAGGTGAATGTGAGAAAGAATATTAATTTAAGATGAGTAAAACCTCGACTAACCCCATACCTTAATGCTCAATCCCACTCACGATCTAAGAAAGTCTCAAACTATTATTTAGTGCTGTATGTCTAATCGAGGGCGATCGCTTTTATATTATTTACTAACTAGGCTGATGTTGGCTCCGTTATTATTGTGGGCAGTTTCTTCCCTAGTTTTTGTGTTGATGCGGGCAACTCCTGGCGATCCTGTGGATGCGATTTTAGGGGCAAAGGCTCCGATTGAGGTCAAAAACGCCTTACGCCTAAAGTTAGGGCTGTCTGGTTCTTGGGGTGAGCAGTATATTAAGTACATGGGCGATCTGCTGCATGGCAACCTTGGGGAATCCCTTACTAGCTCAGGCGCAAAGGTGACGGAAATTATTAGCAATTTTTTCCCAGCTACAGCAGAATTAGCAATTTATAGTATGGCGATCGCTTTGGTGATTGGGGTGAGTGTGGGAGCGATCGCGGCAATCAAACCAAATACAGGATGGGATTTATTTGGCAGATTATTTGGGATTATTACCTACTCTTTGCCCCTATTCTGGGTGGGGATGTTGTTACAGTTATTGCTTTCGGTGCAGTTAGGTTGGTTTCCCATTGGCACCAGATTTCCAGCAACTATGACCCCACCTGCGATGATTACGGGTTTATTTACGATTGATTCCTTGTTAAAAGGGGATATTAGATTATTTTTGACGAGTTTACACTATCTATGTTTACCTGCTTTAAGCTTGGGCATTGTGCTTAGTGGCGTGTTTGAAAGAATTGTGCGGGTGAATTTACAAGATACTTTAAAGTCTGATTATGTAGAAGCGGCGATCGCTAGGGGGGTAAATAGTCAAGCAGTTTTATTTAATCATGCTTTGAAAAATGCCTTAATTCCTGTAATTACGGTGATGGGTTTAACTTTTGCCTCTCTATTGGGTGGGGCAGTTTTAACCGAAGTAACTTTTTCGTTCCCAGGATTAGCCAATCGGCTATTTCAAGCTTTAGTTGCCCGTGATTATCCTGTAGTGCAGGGAGTGGTAATTATATTTGCGGTGATTGTGGTGATTGCGAGTGTGGCGATCGATGTAGTTAACGCGTGGATCGATCCTCGTATTCGGTATTAGGCATTTCTAGAGGGGCGAGGGGAATTTTGGCATTGAAGCCAACTCCAACTACATCTGGAGTAACGATGCCACCAGAAATGATGATCTTAAATGCATCTTCTACGGGCATAGAGATATTGATCACATCGGATTCAGGCACAATTACATACCAACCTGTGGTGGGATTAGGGGAGGTAGGTAAAAACACACTAAGCATGGACTGTGGCATTTCCGAGGCGATCGCGCCGCCGAGATTACCTGTAACAAAACCTAATGCCCATAGCCCTCGACGGGGATATTCCAGTAGGACAACTCGCCTAAACTTATTGCCCGTATCCGTAAGTAAAGTTCCAAGGAGTTGTTTGAGGGTTTTATAGACATCGCCAGCTAGGGGAATAGACTGAACAACGGCTTCACCACTTTTGAGTAACCATTGCCCCACAAAATTACGAGCCATTAATCCGACTAAAATGATGGCGAGAACAGGAACAGCTAGACCAACTCCTAAATTAATAGCGTTCACTAAAAAAGGATGGAGTCCTACAAAGGGGTTGAGCCGTTTGGGAATGCGAGTCAGAAGATCGATACTAAAAGTAGTAAGACTATAGGTAACCCAGATCGTAGTAGCAAGGGGAATAATTACTAATAGTCCCGCAATCAGATCATTTTTTAATGCCTGTAGAAAGCGATTTGGGTAATCTGGTTTTATACTGCTTTTGCGTCCGCTCATGTTTTTACATTGATATTTAGTGAATCGACTAATTGAATATTTCTAAAAAGTTGATTGGTTGATATTAAGATGATGTGGTCTCACTCTTAAATTTAGAATTTATGGTGTCTTTATTAAGTATAGCTTTGTGTACTTTTATAAAGTATTGCAAATAAAAAATATCTCAAAATTATTAATGCTACAAGTTGCTTTAGTTTATCCGCAAATTCCGCCCAATACAGGGAATATTGCCCGCACCTGCGCTGCTACCTATACGCCTTTACACCTTGTGGAACCTTTAGGCTTTGAAATTAGCGATCGCGCGGTAAAAAGAGCAGGTTTAGACTATTGGCAATATACGGATTTACATATTCATCCTGATTTAGAGTCTCTGGCGGCAGTATCGGGGCGGTGGGTATGTTTTGAATCAAGAGCTACTCAGAATTTTCGTGATTTTGAGTTTAAGGAGGATGATTGTTTGCTGTTTGGCAGTGAAGCTTTGGGGCTACCTCAAGCAGTTTTAGATCAGAATATTGTGGTATCAATTCCGATGGAGCATCCTCATGTCCGCAGTTTGAATTTATCTGTGAGTGTGGCGATCGCTTTATTTGAAGCTAAAAGACAGTTAAATATTTAATTTAATTTAATTCACCAATTAGGTTAGTAATAGCTTGCAGGCACTGATTGGGTTTATCCACAACTTCAGTGGGCGTAAAGTTAGCAATGATCCAACCCGATTTCAATAAAAAAGAGTTACAGATATTTTGCAATTCTTTGGTACTAGGATTAGATGGCTCGGTGATGGCGATCGCTAGATGCAGGTTCGAGATTGGATCGATATAGGTAAAATCGGGGCTAAATATATAATTGAATCCCGGAATTTGAATAGTAATCCCCTGATGCAGATTATCTCTCAGACTTGTCTTCAAGCTCTTAGTAAACTGTGGCGTAAATTGTGATGGCTCGTCTGTAATCTTATCTATAATTTGATCGCTAATGACTAATTTCGATTCTAATTCTGGGGTATCTCCAGTGAGGATTTTTTGAATAATCTCAGTATTTGTAGACCTTAAAATTTCTAGGATCTTAGGAGAGCGAAATTCCCTAAGGCGATCGCTGGTACGGGTGACGGCAATTTTTTGTTCGTGTTTTCCCTGTTTGCGGAAATAGGATTCGAGTAATAGAAAATACGATTCAGTAAGTGCCGTATGATCCCGTAGTCGGTTTTGGTAGTTTTTGTATTGGATAAACATTTGCCCCAAAATTAGGAATAAGCCAATCGGAAGTACGATTGCGCCAATTATGGGACTAAGTGTGCTGGTAAATCCCACCAAAATCATTAATCCTGTTATCGCGATCACACCTCGGATCAGATTGACTGACTCTGGTGATGGCGGCGGTGGGGTCGGTAAAAATTCCTCAAAGGTCGGTAGGGGAGGCAACTCACCCATTACCTTTTGTAATTGCACAGGGATTAGGATGGGCATAGTCTCACGATTTTAATTGATGCCATTTTACCTAAGATTTTACAGATATTCAGGCAGATTATAGTGTTCCCCAGCTTGAATATAAATCAGTTTTTTAGTAATTTCCAATAATGGTACATTCACAAACTCGTAAAAAGCAGAGCAATCGCCACGGTTCAAAAATATCTTCTCCTTCTTGAATTACTATTTACAGATTTTGTGTTTTCTGTTTACTATTTTGAATTAGACAAGGAGAAAATCATGCTCAAAAGTTATGAAGCAACCTATGAAAATGGACAAATCAAATGGTTAAGTGATCAGCTACAAATTAGCTCAGCTAATCGGCAAGGGCAAAACATTGGGGGATATTGTCAGTCCAATCGTCGATCAACAAGATTGGAAATGTCTGAGACACAGCCTAAGCCGTCCATCATAGTTCTCTATGGTGATTTTCATCGAGATCTGTGTAGTTTTACAACCCAAATAACCCTTAAAAGCCCATATCTTAATCTCTAATTGAGAACCATAGAACTTTTAGAAGTTAATTGGAACTCCTAAAAGCCTTGTCGTTTAAAGTTTATGGGCGATGACGAACTCGAACCGCCGGCTATCTCGATGTAAACGTGGTATCACTATTGGCTAGGAGTGTGAACAGATAGAGCTTTCAGGCATTATCAATAAAGGAGTGGGGTAGATTTCGGGGTAATCCTAAGTGACTGACTTCCCATAATTGCGATCGCTTAAGAACTCAGATAAATTAGAAGCTTCATCAGGGGAATGAAAATCCTGATCTGGTTCAGAGTTGATTTTATCCATCAAATATCGGAAAGCCTCTAAATCATCACGATATTGAAGTAAATAAGCTTTAAGTTCCGATTTTGTCATTGTTTCTAAGTTAGAGTTCATGATTCATATCTCCAATAACCGTTAGGGTTAATAATTATTCCTGTTTCTTCACCCGCAAGAATGTAAAAGTTATTCGTGCGTTCATCCAATCTGACGATATAAATCGGTAAGTACATCGCTGTTAGATTTTGACAAATTAGATAAAGCGTTAAGGTTTGGATTGATTGCGGGTAGGTCATTTACTGTCTGCTAGTAGCTCTCGCCTTGCAGCTTCTGTGATGACTCTGCGTAACCATGCGGATCGATTAGGTAGCGATCGCCCAATCAACCAATCACCAAAAACGCGATCGCCCAATCAAATATACTAAAATCACCAAGTTAACTGTTACCCCTAAAATGTCAGCAATGATTGTTAAAATAGGGCTAATTACGATTAGACGACTTAAATGCAAGAATCTTTTT
>CASBQR010000184.1 GCA_949127865.1 Synechococcales cyanobacterium PMM_0082 | reverse complement strand
ATGCCAGTATTAGTTTTGATATAGCCTTAATTGAATATGACATTACTGGATCGCAAGCTCACGCCAAAATGCTAGGACAAGTTGGGATTATTAGTGTAGATGAAGCTGAAGCGATCGCCACAGGACTAGAACAAATTCGCCAAGATTATCGTTCAGGTGTATTTGTGCCAGGGATCGAAGCTGAGGATGTTCACTTTGCGGTGGAGAAACGTCTGACTGAACTAATTGGCGATACGGGCAAAAAGCTGCATACTGCCAGATCTCGCAATGATCAAGTTGCCACCGATGTTAGATTGTATTTAAGAGATCAAATTAATTTAATTAAATCTGATCTTCGCACTTGGCAAACGGCGATTGTGACCCAAGCCGAACAAAATATTGATACTCTGATTCCTGGTTATACCCATCTCCAAAGAGCGCAGCCCGTTAGTTTAGCGCATCATCTACTTGCCTATTTTGAGATGGCCCAAAGAGATTATCAACGGCTAAGCGAAATTTATCATCGGGTTAATGTTTGCCCCTTGGGTTCTGGAGCATTGGCAGGGACACCACATCCCATTAATCGGGCTTTGAGTGCTGAATATCTAAACTTTGGTTCGGTCGGCAATAATAGCCTGGATGGTGTGTCCGATCGCGATTTTGCTGTGGAATTTCTGAATGCTGCTAGCTTAATTATGGTGCATCTCAGTCGTTTTTCTGAAGAGATTATCCTGTGGTCGTCTCAAGAATTCAGTTTTATCGGTTTGAGCGATCGCATTAGTACAGGTTCAAGTATCATGCCCCAAAAGAAGAATCCCGATGTTCCTGAATTAGTAAGGGGAAAAACTGGCAGAGTATTCGGACATTTACAGGCAATGTTGACCCTACTCAAGGGCTTACCCTTGGCTTATAACAAAGATATGCAAGAAGATAAAGAAGCTATTTTTGATACTGTGACTACGGTGCGGGTCTGCTTAGAAGCCATGACAATTTTACTGAATGAAGGAATTGCATTTAAAACCGATAGATTAGCGCAAGCTGTAACTGAAGACTTTTCTAATGCCACGGATGTAGCCGATTATCTGGCAACCAAGGGAGTTCCGTTCCGTGAGGCATATAATCTTGTGGGCAAATTAGTCAAAACCTGCACCAGTGAAGGCATTCTGTTAAAAGATCTATCTCTAGAGCATTGGCAAGAATTTCATCCTTTGTTTGAAGCAGATATCAAAGATGCGATCGCCCCGACTCAAGTGGTAAATGTGCGGAATAGCTATGGTGGCACTGGATTTGAGCAAGTTCGACTACAGGTAGCAGCAGCTAAGGCTATAGTTGCCGTGTAATTTCTAAAGGCACCGTAAATATGGGTAAGCGAGTATAATTTGGGTGCGTCCTTGATTATTCTTAATATATGCCAGAATTTAAACTCAGCGCACCATGGGCACCTACTGCCGATCAACCCAAGGCGATCGCGCAATTACTAGAAGGTTTAGAGTCGGGAAAACGGTATCAAACCCTATTGGGGGCTACAGGGACGGGCAAAACCATGACGATCGCCTCTACCATTGCTAAATACCAAAGACCGACCTTAGTGCTGGCACATAATAAAACCCTAGCGGCACAGCTTTGTAATGAGTTGCGGGAATTTTTTCCAGATAATGCTGTCGAATATTTTATTAGTTATTACGATTACTATCAACCCGAAGCTTATATTGCTGTTAGTGACACCTATATTGAGAAAACCGCATCTATTAATAATGAAATTGATATGTTGCGCCATTCCGCCACGCGATCGCTCTTTGAACGCAAAGATGTCATAGTAGTTGCCTCCATTAGTTGTATTTATGGGTTAGGAATGCCCGAAGAATATCTCAAAGCTTCTATTCCGCTCCGTGTTGGTACTACTTATGATCCGAGGGAATTGCTCAAAGATTTAACTGCTGTGCAGTACGAACGCAATGATTTGGAAATGGGTAGAGGCAAGTTTAGAGTTAGGGGCGACATTATTGAAATTGGACCTGCTTACGAGGATCGGATTATTCGCTTAGAATTTTTTGGTGATGAAATTGAAGCGATCCGTTACGTTGATCCGATTACGGGCGAAATCTTGCTCAGCTTAGAAGGCTTAAATATCTATCCTGCCAAGCACTTTGTTACACCTGAAGATCGATTACAAGAAGCGATCGCTAATATCCGAATCGAAATGGATGAGCGGATTGATCAACTCACTAAAGAGAATAAACTACTAGAAGCTCAACGCTTAGAACAACGCACCCGCTATGATTTAGAGCTATTAACTGAAGTTGGTTTTTGTAATGGTGTAGAAAACTATTCGCGCCATTTAGCAGGAAGAAATGCTGGTGATCCACCTTCATGTTTAGTCGATTACTTTCCCCTAAAAGATTGGTTATTGGTTGTGGACGAATCCCACGTTTCTATCCCCCAACTTCGAGGAATGTACAATGGCGATCAAGCACGGAAGAAGATTCTGATCGATCATGGTTTCCGATTGCCCAGTGCTGCCGATAATCGTCCCCTCAAAAGCGATGAATTTTTAGGCAAAATCAATCAATGCATTTTTGTCTCAGCTACACCTGGGGATTGGGAATTAGAAATTTCAGAGCAAGTTGTTCAGCAGATTATTAGACCAACAGGTGTTCTTGATCCAGAGATATTTGTGCGCCCGATTGAAGGGCAAGTGGATGATTTATTGGGTGAAATTAAACTGCGGGTCAGTAAAAATGAAAGAGTTCTGATTACTACTCTCACCAAGCGCATGGCAGAGGATTTAACTACTTACTTTCAAGAACGCAATGTTAATGTCAAATACCTCCATTCCGATATTAAATCAATTGAGCGCATCGAAATTTTGCAAGGACTCAGGAAAGGTGAGTTTGATGTTTTAATTGGTGTAAACCTGTTGCGAGAAGGGTTAGATTTACCTGAAGTATCGCTAGTGGCAATTTTAGATGCTGATAAGGAAGGATTTTTACGCTCATCGCGATCGCTCATTCAAACCATTGGAAGAGCCGCCCGCAATATGAATGGACAGGTAATCATGTATGCCGATCGCTTTACAGACAGTATGGAATTTGCCATTAGTGAAACTTCCCGCCGTCGCCAAATTCAGACCGAACACAATCTAAAACATGGGATTACGCCTAAATCCACTGTCAAGAACTTTAACAATGGCATTCTCGATTTTCTCTCAATTTCACGGCGATTAAATGAACAGCAAGCAGAATATACAGTTAAGAATGAATATGATATTCCTTTAGATACTATTCCTGAATTGATTCAACAACTAGAAGTACAGATGCAAGAAGCCTCAAAAAAACAAGAATTTGAACAGGCAGCTATACTGCGCGATCGCATTAAAAATCTGCGAAATCAACTTCTAGGTAAAAAAAATTAGTAGTGATTTAGAAGTGTATGACTGGGGTAGTAGGAACCCCTATCATTTCTAACTAGATCACCACCAAAAATTAAAGCTTTACTAGAAATATGGAAAACTCAATTAGAATGCTTAGAATAACCGACATTTAGTCGTATCTATTTTCATTCTTTTTCGCCTTTAAGTCTTTTTCTTCTTTCTTTGCTTTTGAATCCTTTTTAGGCTTCTTAGATT
>CASBQR010000183.1 GCA_949127865.1 Synechococcales cyanobacterium PMM_0082 | reverse complement strand
TCAGTTAATTTAATGACGATGGCACTTCTCATCAACCTGATTACAGGCTACTAGTTTTAAGACGTTTGACGTGGGATTTCAAGCCCGAAGTTTTTGCCTTGGTTATCGGCTTTGCAAAACTATACCATAATAAAATTAAATTTATTTTACTTACCTGTATTGAGCCGCTATACACAAGTGTAGCTAACTTATTGACTGCTTATCGTAGCTCCTAACTAAAATCCAAACAGGACTGCGATTATCTACATGCCGCTACAGAAACTGTATAAGTATTGCCGATCGCACTGATTCCCCCCACAAATACATTAGCCTGGTAAGGCTCAGACTGCGAACGAGGTTCACCTACCATAGTTACAGGCTTTTTCACTTTAACTGGAACATTGGCTTTATCGTAAAACTCACTGGAAGTTTTATCGCTGTACTTAAGAATAAATTTGAGGTCGTAGTTAGCATTATTTTCAGGAATAATCGTTGCCACATAACGGTTAAAATTTACGCCACCGGGTACCGCAAAATCTGTATTCCAATTATTGTTGGTTACTAAAGTGCTAATGGGTGAAACTGTCTTTTTGACACTGGTACCATCTGCGCCAATAACTTTAAGCGGACGACAGGT
Source organism: Synechococcales cyanobacterium PMM_0082 (assembly GCA_949127865.1). GTDB lineage: Bacteria > Cyanobacteriota > Cyanobacteriia > Pseudanabaenales > Pseudanabaenaceae > PCC-7502. The sequence goes on along the minus strand of CASBQR010000183.1, from coordinate 5,142 downwards.
TTCAGCTTGAGCAGGCAATCCAGACATTAAACCTAGTAATAATCCAGATAAACCTAAGAATTTTAAGCAATTCTGATTCATGAAATTGATCGGCATATAAGCTCCTTTACATATATTGGTTATAAATTACAAATAACCTATTATTAATATTAAGGAATCCCTATTTAGATAGAACCTTGATGAAACCGCCTTAGCACTGTCATACTAGAGTTATCAGAATAAATTAAGTAACTACACCTAAATGTTTGCAATTGAGCTATTTCTAAAAGGCAGTCCGATTCCTGTTATTGTTGAGCGTAAAGAAAAAGATAGCGCACAAGCTCTTTACAATTTGATTATTGAAGCGATTGCGTCTGGGCATCCCAACGTTTTACAACTAACCTGTGAGAAGCAAATAGACAAAAATGTTGCTCTACTCACAGACCAAATCTGTGGAGTGCAAGTTTCCGAGAAAAATTCATCAGCATCAGTTACAGGGGTAGGTTTTGGGCGATATTAGTGACATTACTGCCACAGATCTAAACCTACGTTGGGACAATGGGGCAGTAGTTTTAAATCACTGCACTTTATCAGTACCTAGGGGCGAGTTTTGGATGCTCCTAGGTGCCAATGGCAGTGGGAAATCAACACTATTAAAGGTTTTAGCAGGTTTACTAAAGTTAGACTCTGGAACTTTTAACCTCAACTCACCTGTAGGTTTTGTCTTTCAAAATCCCGATCATCAACTAGTAATGCCTTCAGTTGGCGCAGATGTCGCTTTTGGCTTGGTGGATGAAAACCTTTCCTATGCCGAAACTCAAAAACGGGTGCAAGAGTCCCTAGCTGCTGTGGATTTGCAAGACTATCGCCGCCGTCCGATCTATGCCCTTAGTGGTGGACAAAAACAAAGGGTGGCAATTGCTGGGGCGATCGCTCGCCATGCCCAAGTTTTATTATTAGATGAACCTACTGCACTCTTAGATCGAGAGAGTCAAGCAGGATTAGTTGCCAAGGTCAGGCATTTAGTAAAGGAGCGATCGCTAACGGCACTTTGGGTAACTCATCGCTTGGATGAACTAGATTATGCGGATGGTGCATTTTTACTAAACCAAGGGCAAGTTATCGATCAAGGCGATCCACTGCGTCTAAAAAGTCTTTTAGAAAATACCTAAAAAATTCATCTACTAAATATCCAAACAACAATGTCAGACTACGATCAGCTTCCTATTAGTCAGCAACGGCAAAGATTAAAAGAGCTAGCGATCGCTAGTAACCTAAGAGTGCATTTTAACTAGTAATCTCAACCTGCTTAAAATATCTCTATGTTCTGAGAATGCGATCGCTAAGGGTAAGATCGGGAATATTGCTGAAAAGTTCTTAAGAAGTCAGAGGTTTCGATGGTTTTATTAGCAGCAAAAAATTTAACTTTTGAAGATGTTCAGAATCTCTTTGGTTTTCGCGAGTTTGGGGAAATGGGTGTTTTTTCTGACTACCTTAATTTAGAGCAAATGTCAGAACTTGAAAGCAGAGAATTAATGGCAATTTGTGCTAATTTTCGCCGCTATTTACTATCAGGTAAAGTTTCAGAAGGGCAAATTAAGTTTATGGCGATCGCTCCATTGATGAATTTAGCTGGCTACTATGACAAGGAGATCGAGTTACTTTTAGAAGAAAATATTCAACGCATCGAAATTATTGATTCGGATACCAGCATTACAGGTAGATACGATATTCTGGCTGTTAAAAAAACTGGATTCCCAAATCTTACTAAACTCTGGGTGTTGATAGTTGAGGCAAAACGGGCAGGAATCGATCCTTTTACGGGAATTCCCCAGTTATTAACCTATACCTACGAGACCTTGAACTTCCAGCAATCAGTTTGGGGACTCGCAACAAATGGTTTGCATTTTCAGTTTCTACGGATTTGTGCAGGTGAATCACCCACCTATCAATTATTTCCTTCTTTATCTTTTATTGAAGCTGAACCCGCTATCCAAATTTTCAAAGTTCTTAAGGCGATTTGCCTCAGTAATTGATCTAAGTAATTAATCATTATCAAAAGTCAAAATGTCTGATTTCAGCCAACTCCCTGTCAGTGAGCAACGACAAAGATTAAAAGAGCTAGCGATCGCTTTTCTGAAATTAGGAACATTAGCATTTGGTGGTCCTGCGGCGCATATTGCCATGATGGATGAGGAATTTGTGCAACGCCGACAGTGGCTCGATCGCCCTCAGTTAATGGACATGATTGGTTTTACTAATTTAATTCCAGGTCCAAATTCTACTGAACTAGCGATTCACATTGGCTTGGAACGGGGTGGGTGGCGAGGGCTGATTGTGGCGGGTACTTGTTTTATTTTTCCTGCCTTGGTCATAGTTTGGGTGTTGGCGGTGATTTACAAGCAATATCAGGCACTGCCCCAACTGAATTCCCTTTTATTTGGCATCAAGCCTGTAATCATTGCGATTTTGGTTCAAGCTTTATGGAAGTTAAGAACGGCGGGCATTAAAAATATTTCCACAGGAATTATCTTAGTTCTGACGATCGCTTTATTTTATGCAGGGGTAAACGAACTTTTATTACTATTGGGTTCGGGATTGGTAGTAATGGCGGTTAAAAATTGGCGATCGCTTTCCTCTATGCCGTTGCTAGTTCTGCCTACTTTAGTAAATTCAGAGACTTTGGTAACTTCAGAAATTAAATTGGAAAATTATGAACCTGCAACCACGGGCAGTATATTTTTAACATTTCTCAAGATCGGCTCTGTCCTTTATGGCGGCGGCTATGTATTATTAGCGTTTTTACAAAAGGAATTAGTCGAGCGATCGCATTGGTTAAGTTCTCAACAACTTTTAGATGCGGTGGCAGTGGGGCAGTTTACTCCAGGTCCAATCTTTACAACTGCTACCTTTGTCGGTTATTTAATTGGCGGCAATTCGGGAGCGATCGCCGCTACAGTTGGCATCTTTTTACCTTCTTTTATTTTTGTGGCTGTTTTTAGTAGGTTTTTAGAAAAGCTCAGGCGATCAACCCTAATGGCAGGCTTCTTAGATGGAGTGAATTCGGCATCCTTGGGCTTAATGGTAACTGTAACGATCCAACTGGGGCAAACTTCTTTGACTAACTTTTTAGCAGTGGGCATGGCGATCGCTAGCAGTATTATCCTATTTACGACCAAGCTCAACTCGACTTGGCTGTTGTTGATCGGAGGAGCGATCGGATTGGTTTCTGGAATCAGGCTTTAACGAGAAGAAAAACTAGCAGCAGGGGTAATACAAATACTGGGCATACCTTTACGGCTAACATGGGCAATTTCTGGAGAAAAATTGGTAGTAGGTGTGTCCACGCGAGCAACAAAATCAGCAATTCGGATTTGAGTTGCTTCCAGATGCAAAGCCATAATTACAGCCTGAGCATTTCCCTTGGCTCCCGCATGAGCTATACCTTTGAGCTTGCCCCAAACTAAAATATCGCCCGTAGCAATTATTTCTCCGCCAGCATTGACATCGCCAAAGATAATTATGCTTCCGTTATGGCGGATTTCCACACCCGATCGCACCGTCATCTTCACATACAGAGGATCATCTTGCGGGGTAACGGATTTTTCGGAATTTGAGAGAATTGCTGATTTTGTACTTTGCTCTACGGATAAACCAGTAGTAACGGCAGCGATCGCAGTTTGACGGCGAAAAGTAGAAACGCTATATAAAATTAAACCTTGGGTTTGGAGTACCTCGGATAGTTCTTGAATTTGTCTCACATCTAACAACCGATCGCCTGCTTGCAGATAAATCAAACTTTCCGAGCCTAAAGTATCCGCTTGGGCAATAATTTTTTGTTGAAGCTGTTCTAATAAGTCATTCCAAGTCAAACTTATATGAGTAGAACCATCATCACCGATAATTTCAAGCTCTGGCGGCAGGATCAGATTTAATTTACCTTCAGAGGTTTTAAATCTAACTTGAGGAACTTCAACTTGAATTAAAGTATCAGTTTGGATTGTAGTTTCCTGCAAAAAATCCTCCCCAACTACTGACTCTAGATCAAGCACTTGGGAAAGATTATCGTTAATTATTTGGTCAGAGTTCATTACCTAAGCAGAGGGCATTAATTGTAAAGGGGTTTCTGCGGGGGCGATCGCCGAGGCTTGCTCCACACAAATAACCTTACCATCATCATTCACATCTACAATTACCGAAGCTCCTTCGCGCACTTTGCCAGTTAAGATTTCTTCAGACAAAGAATCTTCTAACAATCGCATAATTGCTCGGCGTAAGGGTCTAGCTCCATAGCTTTGATTGTAGCCTTCGCTTACGAGTAAATCCTTAAACCGCTCGGTTACAGCTAGAGTAATATTTTTCTCCTTCAAGCGTTTGAACACTTCCTTCAGCATTATTTCCGCAATCTCTCTGATTTCTTCGATCTTCAGTTGTCTGAATACGATGATTTCATCAAGACGGTTCAAGAACTCGGGGCGGAAGTATTGCTTCAGTTCTTCGTTTACCAATGAGCGAATCCGAGTATAGGCAGAATCAGCTTGATCCTCAGCAAAGTCAAAGCCTAAGCCACCGCCACCTTTTTCAATGACCTTAGAACCAATGTTGGAAGTCATGATGATCAAGGTATTTTTGAAATCTACAGTGCGTCCTTTGGAATCGGTCAAACGCCCATCTTCTAAAATTTGCAGCAGCAAGTTAAAGACATCAGGGTGAGCTTTTTCAATTTCATCAAACAGGATCACGGTATAGGGGCGACGACGCACAGCTTCAGTTAGCTGACCACCTTCGTTGTAGCCGACATAACCAGGAGGTGAACCGATGAGCTTGGAAACTGTATGCCGTTCCATGAACTCGGACATATCCAAACGTACCATTGATTCTTCTGAACCAAAGAAGTAAGCAGCCAGAGCCTTGGTTAACTCAGTTTTACCTACACCCGTTGGACCTGAGAAAATAAAACTAGCGATCGGGCGATTAGGATTTTTCAGTCCTACCCTAGCCCGCCGAATAGCACGAGAAGTTGCTTTTACCGCCTCTTCTTGTCCAATTAGACGTTGGTGCAGAGTTTCCTCCATTTGCATCAACTTCAGGGATTCAGATTCCGTGAGCTTATTGACGGGAACACCTGTCCAAGAACTGACAATATGGGCAATATCCTCTTCC
>CASBQR010000182.1 GCA_949127865.1 Synechococcales cyanobacterium PMM_0082 | reverse complement strand
TGCCATTACTTCTTTTCTGCTTTTTCCTTCTTGTAGGTACTTTATTGCTTCTAATCTCCTCCTCTTGTATCCTTGTTGATGCTTATAGTAGATTTTTTGCCACTCAGATTCTTCATATACCTTTGCTTTTAACTTTTCGGCTCTGCTCATCGCTTATCCTTACTCTTTGTCTAATCTTACACTGGGAAGGGAGTAATCTTTACTTTTTTACATATTTAACAAATTCCAAACCGCCTGCCGAATAAACTCAGCATCTTCAGGATTTTGATAGGGATTACCCGCTCGATGTCCCCAGATAGAGGGAATTGACTGATATGTTGCTTGGGGAATCATCGCCGCTTCACGATCGCAATCTGAGGGGATAAAGTACAGGTCACTTGCACTCGCCATTACTAAAGTTTTTGCTTGAATTGCCGCCATTGCCTTGGCATAATCAAGTTGATATAGAGGATTATCGCTGAGGTCAGATCTTAACCAAGTATCGATCATGGCAATTAAATTCCGAGGATCACGCTGACGATAGTTAGCCTCCCAACCCCGATTTAAATAATCTTCCAAAGATGTATAGCCGAATTGTTGATAAATTTCTGCTTGATAAAAAGCTGGTGAAGCTGCCCAACTAGCATAGATCAGGGCAAAAGTATGGAATCCTTGATCGGGAATACCATTGAATCCACAGCCTGTCCAAGTGCGATCGCTAGTTAGTGCCGATCGCAAGCTTTCTAGAAAAATTCGATTATGGTTAGTTGTCCGTGCCGTGCCACACAAAGCCGCGATTCTTTCAACTCGATCTGGATACAAAGCTCCCCAATGATAGGCTTGCTGCGCCCCCATCGACCAACCATAGACCAACGCCAAGCGTTCCACCCCAAACTCAACCCGTAGAAGTTGCTCCTGAGCGCGCACATTATCCCAATGACTAAACCAAAATCCCTGTTCTGCTAATCCACATTGAGAGCAATTACTAGGCGAACTAGAAAGCCCATTTCCAAACATATTCGGAATCACGATAAACCATCGGCTTGGATCGAGAATGCCATCAACACGCACTAACCAATCAATGTCTGAATGCTGCGCTCCGTAGGAAGTGGGATAGAGAATTACATTAGAGCGATCGCTATTTAGTTCACCATAGGTTTGATAAACCAGTTCGGCTTTTGTAAGTACTACTCCACACTGCAACTCAAAGTCTTGGATTGTAAACAGGGTCATACTTGCTCACGCCTGTTGATGTTGTCGATAATTTCAAGATTGACATTGACATAACCTGCGCCAATATGAGCAAATTGACTGTGCAATTTTTCATGGGCAAGGGGTAGCAAATAAAAAGGAATAGAGGGATAGAGATGATGTTCGGTATGAAAAGGAATATTCCACATCAAGTAGCGCAAAATCGGAAAAGTTAAAGTTGTGCGCGTATTGGTTAAGCCATTATTATTATTTGTACAACCTGTATGCTCTGTTAATAGAATAAGTCGTAAAAATGGCTGTCCCACGGCTAAAGGCAAGAGCCAATAAAGGATAAACCAAGGCTGTCTAAATATGATAGAAATAGCGATCGCTAGTCCATAGACTAATAACTGGATTCGAGTAGAACGAATTACTTCACTCCTTAGAGCTTCAGGAATAAAAGCATAATCTTCTACTTTCCCTAAAGCCACCCGACTATGAGTTTGGACTTTGCCAATCCACCATGGAATCCCGCTTATTCCCCAAAGATATGCCCGTAAGGTTTCAGGTTGGCGATCGCTAAGTTCAGGATCTTTATCAAGAATCTGCGTATAGCGATGATGCCACTTGTGATACTGACGATAAAAAGTACTGTTATAAAAAGAGCATAATCCCGCAAACCATGCGATCGCATCACTCAGTTGATTATTAGCAAAAGCGGTGCGATGGGAACTCTCATGTAAAGGTGCAAACATGATCGCCAAACTGAAACCATAAATAATTACAGAGGGAAGAGCAATATACCGGCGATCGCCTAGATTTGTTGCCCATAAATAACCACTAATTGCCATTACGCCTAGATGTAAAGCTAAGCGCAGGAGTCCTTGTCTGCTGGAACGGACATTCAAAGATTTGAGTTCTACTACAGATAGAAGTTGGTTAGCCATAGCCACAAAGTAAATAGAAATTTATTTTTGTATTTTGATAGTTTGATTCATGGGTGTCAACAAAATTGCCTTATATTATCTTTGCCTTATTCATCCGCAGGTATCTGTAATCTTCTGAGGTCGGGCAATTCCACAAGTTCTTTTTCTGTCACCTTTAAGGCAGTTAGGGGTATTCTCAATGGCTGCTCAATCCAACAAGACGCAAGGGGGAGAGTTTCTTCTAAATCATCTAAAGGACGAGGAATTACCATAACGGCATTTAATTCACCAATGCGCTCTGCTTCTAGCATTCCTGCTTCTACTGCCATTGCCACATCTGCCACCGAGCCCCGAATAATTACAGTACAAAGTCCCGCGCCAATTTTTTCGTAGGCGGATACTTGCACTTCGGCAGTTTTAAGCATAATATCAGCAGCCCCCACCATTGCTGGAAAGCCACGGGTTTCTAAAAGCCCGATCGCCATATTACTTAAACGACTAATGCCATCCCCCCGCGCTATTTGCATTAATCTACTATTAATCGGTAAGACGGCTTCGAGGTTGGGTAAGGGGCGCGCAATAATCAGACTAGAAACCAATTGCCCAAAACTTTCAGCACTCTCTGCTCCCACATCTACAGCCAGACGCACATCGGAAATCCCGCCACGCACGATCGCCGTACAGTAACCACTACCAATTTTTTCATATCCCACTAAACTGACATTAGCTGATTTGAGCATCATATCCGCTGTACCTACGATCGCTGGAAAACTCCGAGTCGATACTAAGCCCAACGCCGTGTCCCGATAATCATTTAACTGCCGATCTGCCATAATTTTGTAAAGTGAGAACTTATTGATAGCATACTTGTGACGCTCCTACAGCAACCGCAAGCGGTATGGTCTAGGCTTCCGAGTCCTGTTAAGGGTATCAAGAACTTCCTTCGAGGTACTCCAAAGTTTCCCTCTACGGCATTTTATAGTGAGG
>CASBQR010000181.1 GCA_949127865.1 Synechococcales cyanobacterium PMM_0082 | reverse complement strand
TAGGAATTTAATCCGTTGGTACTAATGTTTCCTGAACTATTCAGTGTAATTGCTCCCCCATTTCCACTATTGCCACCGCTTTTAGATGAGTAGGAACTTAAGGAAGAGGTATTAATATTGCCTGAACTATTAAATACAATATTGCCACCACGATTACCATTGGCATTAAAGGAATTAATACTAAGATTGCCGTTATCCGCCAAAGTGATTATGCCGTTGATACTTACATTCCCACCACTGGTCTTTAATACAGTTGGGTCATTGAGAGTTGCAGTGCTAACACTGATATTCCCTGTGCCATTGCCAATGGTAACTAGACTGAATCCGTTGGCGATCGCTCCTAAATCTGTAGAAGTGATATCTAAAATATTGACATTTCCACTATCAACACTACCAATCTGGATAGCTTGACTTGCTGTTGTTGCTTGTAAAACTAGATTCCTGCTATTTCCTTTGACTGAATTTGCTCCTCCTGTAAGATTAATCTCATTACCTCTTAAAGTGATATTTCCATAATTAACTGTACCTGTACTGAAGTTATTAATGCTAGAGACATTCAAGCCATTAGCTGCTATGAGCGTTACTGTTCCACCATTACCAACATTGCCGCTATTTGTCGCCGAGTATGAGCTGATGGAACCTACAGATAGATTAGCTCTATTGATAGCGATCGCACCCCCATTTCCACTATTACCATTTCCATTAACTCGAGAGTAGGAATTTAGAGAAGAAGTAGAGATATTACCAAAGGTATTAAGCGCGATCAATCCCCCATTCTTACTTGTACCATTTCCACTGACTTGAGAGGAGGAATCTAGCGCAAGAGAAGAGATACTACCAGAGGCATTGAGTGTGATCGCCCCCCCATTCCCACTTGTGCCATTAAGACTAACAATAGATCTGGAAGATAGAAAAACAATAGAGATATCGCCAGAGGTATTAACCGCGATCGCCCCCCCATTTCCACTTGTGCCATTTCCGCCGACTTGAGAGTAGGAATCTAGCGCAATAGAAGAGATACTACCAGAGGCATTAAGCGCGATCGCCCCCCCATTTCCACTATTGCCATTTCCATTAACTTGAGAGTAGGAATCTAGAGAAGAAGTAGAGATATTACCAGAGGCATTAAGCGCGATCGCACCCCCATTTCCACTATTGCCATTTCCATTAACTCGAGAGTAGGAATTTAGAGAATCAGTAGAGATATTACCAGAGGCATTAAGCGCGATCGCACCCCCATTTCCACTATTGCCATTTCCACTAACAAAAGAGACGGATGTCAGAGAAGAAGCAGAAGAGATATTACCTTCAGAGTTGAGGCTGATTACTCCAGCGTTCCCTGAGGAAGAGGTATCTATTGAATTTATGATTATGAATGGAGCCGTTGCAATGAAATTCTGTCCTGGGGTCGTGACAACATTTGGAATCAAATTTAAGTTTAATTTTACGCTACCAGTGCTAGAGCTATACCCATCTACAGCAATCCAATAGGTTGTACCAGAGATCGCTGCAAAAGTAACTCTACTAGGCGTTGCATTACCAAAGGCATCGTCATTGCTAGCAATAGTGATTAAGCTAGAAACAGCGATTCCTGTATATACGCCTAATGTGGTATCAAAGTTACTACCCAATGTGTCTACAGTTACATTCCCAGTCGAAGGAGCAGTCCATTTCCACCACAATGAGTTCAAGGGTGCTGCGAAAGCACTTCCGTGTAATGGTTCACCTATTTGCCCCGTTGCGTCGGAGTTATTAGCCACAGCACTAGCACTAAGACCAGTTAACACAAATGCACTACTAAAATTATCATTTAGGGACATACAAGCAACCCAAAAACTATATAAGCACCCTAAATCCTAGTATAAATAAAGACCTTGTTAATACAGATTGTATGAATTGTTACAATTTGGAATCACATAAATTTTGCATCAACAGTTATAAAGTCAGGTTTGTTATTCCTTAACTTTTTTGCAACCAAGACCCCAAATCATGCACGCTATCAAAATCTAGGATTGCCTCGAGACTGTCAAGTAAATTGTGTAAAGTCTAGAAGCTAGAGATGGAGACGATCTTCAAAGAGGATAGCAAAGCGGTTGAGGGCAGGTTTCCAATCCTTAGGAATAAAAAATAAACAAGATATGCAAAATTGGATAGGTGCATCTCAGTTTTGCGATGAGTAATTATGCTTATGAAAGTTATCAGAAAAATAGCCATTATGATAAGCAGAGCGTTGTCTGAGGACTTGAGGGAGATTCTTAGAGTTCCACTGAGCGCCCAAAAGTTGAGCTCTCCTACTCAATTATTCGTTTAACTAAAGATTCTACAGCCCCTAAACCAATAGGTATACCCTCAGTCTGAAGATAATCATAGTTATGAATACGAGACTTGTGTTTATGCAGATAAGCAATGAAATTATTAACCTCTATGTCTGAGACTTTAGGCCATAATTTCACCAATTTAGCTGAGGAGATTCACAAAGATTTTAAGGAATAGGTTAATAAGTTTTATTGGAAACCTGTATTTTGGAGGTGCCTATTGTTTTATTTTCGCAGGTCTCTTGAGGTATTAAAGCAATATATACAAGATCAAGATATTCCTAGTACCTCCCGTGACGTATTCCAGTTCAAAAATATTGTTAAATATTTAGTAAATTAATGCTACGAGCTTAATACATCTAAGCTAGAATTAGCCCTAGGTATGTTGAATATAAAGGAGTAGTGTGATGCGTAATCTTTATCTAGTGACTGTTGTAGCAACAGTATGGCTTGGAGCCTGTACAACTGACGGTGGGCTTTCTATTCAATGTACGATTAATGGGGAAACAAAAGAGTTTGTCACATCCCCAGGTAGAGAAAATTGCGATCAAATTAGAGCAACTGGAGGCGAGAATCCTACTACTGTAGCCTCAGATCCCCTCACCGCTCCAGCCACAACAGAAGCACCGATTTTTGCTGCTCCAGTTGTATCTAGACCTACCGCTGGCTTTCTAGAGCCCACCAATAAAACTGAAAGACAAGAGAAAATTAGTGCCCAAGTTGGAGGCACAGAACGAGATCCTTTTATCACTATCCCTGGTAGTGTGCCTCTCCCCCCTGCCCCCCCTGCCCCTCCTTCAGCGCGAAGGATTGTTAGACGAACTACTTCTCAAATAAGAGTAAAACCAGTGGAACCCCCTTCCACAACTGAAGCCAGTGCCGTGCTTGTGAGTGGGCTCTTGGACATTGGTGGAAGTAAATATGCAATTATTAATGCCCCTGGAGAACCTACATCACGCCCCATTTCTGTAGGGCAATCATTTATTAATGGTACTGTTTTATTTAAGCGCGTTCAAAATATATCTGGTGATACTTTTGTGATTCTTGAACAAAATGGAGTGGAAGTACCTAGACCAATTGGAAATCAAGCTACTCCAGCAGCATCTCCCAAAATTTCCTAAATTTAACCAGCAAAAAATGAAATAAGTAAGGGAATATGTAATGCACCATACCCTTACTTATTTCTTATAAAAAATACATTTACAAATACATTTGTAGATGATCTCAGAAACATGACAATACTATATGCCCCACTATTGAGGGTTAGTTATTTTTTAGGTGCCATCAGCATTGTAATATTTCGTCCTTCCCGTTTAGGTGCCTGCTGAATTTCTGCTACTGGTCCGAGATCAACTGCCATTCGGTTTAGAAGTTCTTCAGCAAGGTCAGCGTGCTGGATTTCTCTACCTTTGAACATGACAGTTGCTTTGACTTTATCGCCCTCTTTTAAAAATCTTTCGGCATGATTAATTCGGACTTGATAGTCATGTTCCTCAATCTTGTAGCGCATCTTTACTTCTTTGACATCGACCGTATGTTGTTTTTTTCGAGCTTCACGAGCTTTCTTTTCTTGCTCAAACTTAAATTTACCGTAGTCCATAATTCTACATACGGGTGGATCGGCTTTATCGCTTACTAACACTAGGTCTAGTTCTTTCTCTTCAGCCAGCTTTGATGCTTCACGGGGAGTCATAATTCCGAGTTGCCCGCCATCAGCATCGATAACACGGACTTTAGGGAAGCGAATACGCTCGTTGATTGTAGGTAGATCTCTGGTCGGTTTTTTCATGCAGTAATTTTTGGTTGAGTGGTATGTTTATTTGCTAGGTTTAGTTGGATTAATGCCTCATTGTAGCACTTGACATAAATGTGTGTTTACAGTAATGAAAATATTTTATTGTGATTTTTTAGTTAAAAAATTCATAAATATTTCAGGTGCAATTGCAAATTTAGTTGGCTTGATCAATCTTAGAACGTAATATAAACATAAAATATAAGGTTTAGGGATTAATCAGACGTTAATATAATCTGTACAAAACTAAGTCTGTAAGAAATCAAGAAATTCAGCTATTAACATTTGTTCAAGTAAATCTCATGACTCAAACTGAAACTCCAAAAACCGAAAAAAAGGATATTCCTGTAAATATTTACCGCCCTGCTAATCCATTCGTGGGTAAATGTGTCTCTAATGAGCCATTACTCAAAGAAGGGGCGATCGGTATAACTCAGCACGTCAAATTTGACATTACTGGTGGTGATCTGCGTTACCTAGAGGGACAAAGTATCGGGATTTTACCCCCTGGCACTGATAAAAATGGTAAGCCCCATAAACTACGATTGTATTCGATCGCTTCGACTCGTCTTGGGGACGATCTTGATAGTAAGACTGTATCTTTAAGCGTCAGAAAGCTTGAGTATAAGAACGAAGCGGGTGAACTTGTAGAAGGTGTTTGCTCTAGCTTTATTACTAACATTAAGCCTGGTGATGAAGTTAAGATTACGGGCCCTGTGGGTAAGGAGATGCTTTTACCTGAAGATACAGATGCCAACATTATTATGATTGCTACAGGTACTGGAATTGCCCCCTTTAGAGCATTTCTATGGCGGATGTTCAAAGAAAGCCATCCTGAATACCAGTTCAAAGGACTGGCGTGGTTATTCTTTGGTGTGACGACTGAAAGTGCGGTTTTGTATAAGTCTGATCTGGATTGGATGTCATATAAAAATAAACAAAATTTCCGTTGTGACTATGCCCTGAGCCGCGAGCAAAAAACTGCTGATGGCAAGAAAATGTATGTTCAAAATCGCATGGCAGAATATGCTGATGAACTGTGGGCATTGATTCAAAAGCCTAATACTCATACTTATATCTGTGGCTTGAAGGGTATGGAGAATGGTATTGATGATTTTATGATTGAAACTGCGGCAAAAAGTGGGATTGAGTGGAAAGCCTACGAGAAAGAAATGAAAAAAGCTGGTCGTTGGCACGTTGAAACCTATTAGAGACTTACTAAGCGTGGAGTTTTAAGAATTTAAATCTACTAAGTTATAGGGGATAATTAATTTCCCCTTTTTTGTTGTTTTTAAGGAGTGCGACCTTAATATGATACAAAGATAAAAGAGATTTATATAAAAAAGAAGGAAGAAGTGAAAAGTATATCAGCAAATTTGATAATCGATCGCGGCATACCAAAATACTAGCAATTCTAATTATGAGATTTCAAGCAGAGCTAGGAGGAAATCCTAATTCAAGCGAATAAACCTAACTAACGGAATCAGTACTAGGTTGCTTAAATTTATAAATATCCTTAATTGTTCTGATCCATCCACTAGACAAAGTTTCTAGAAGGCGATCGCCTTTTTCGGTAGTTGCAACGGTAGCATCACCAATTACTCCACTTTTACTTAAATCTTGAGTTGACCACGCAAAGGGTAACATTCCCTCCATTGAAAGCGAACTATCTTGCGGTAAGCCTTGAGGGTATTCGCTAACAGCCCGATCCATATTTACCTGCTCTGGTAATAAAGTCAGCATTAAACTAGTTTCAGCATCACCAGCGTGAATACCCAATGCTAATTCCTTAGGACTAAGTAACTCGGCGGCAGCATTTGGCACATTCCAGACAAAGAGCGGAAATATCATCAAATCTGGATATTTAACATGCAGATCGCGGGCAATAATTTGTAAAACCTGAGGCTGTCCACCGTGGGCATTGAAAAAGACTAATTTGCGAAATCCAGACCGATACAGACTTTCAGCCATTTCAGTCAAGATATTTGTTAAAGTTGTTGCAGATAAAGCGATCGTGCCTACAAAGCTAGAATGTTCATTAGATTTTCCATAATACAGCATCGGTAAGCTATAGGCAGGGACGGCAGAATCCAGCATTTCCAACGCTTTTCCTAGTACTCCCAAGGCAATTACCGAATCCACGGCTAAGGGTAAATGTAATCCATGCTGCTCGATCGCTCCAACAGGCTGAATAATTACCACATTCTCTTTATCATCCATCTCAGCCACTTGAGCCCAACTCAGATAGGCAAAATAGCGATGGGGCGGAATAAAACTATGGAGCATTTTTATATTCCATTAGCACTAAAGGACAACCAATTAATTTGGGATGAGGTCGAAATATACCATACATAATTTTATGAATAGGAGATAAATCTTGCCATGAAACCCTAGAAAATCCATAACTTGCATAAAATTCCACTAACTTGGGCTTACAAATTAAAGAAACTGGGTTAGATGATTTACCGATCAAATATTGTAATAAATAGGAACCCAAGCCTCGATTACGCCACTGGGGATTAATGTATAAGTATCCTAAGCTTGAATTTTTACTATAAAAATTTACCGAAGCACAACCTACTAATTCCTGTTTATATTCAATTACCCAAAATCTTGACCAGTTTGTGGTAGCTCCAATCAAGATATTTAAAAAAATGATTACTAGAGAATTAACTGCTGTAAAAATTGCAAAACTCGTGTACATAAT
>CASBQR010000180.1 GCA_949127865.1 Synechococcales cyanobacterium PMM_0082 | reverse complement strand
GCTCAGGGTTTAGTAGATATATTAACTAAGTATCATTAAAGAATTTGGGAAGTATTTGTTGAAATTTTTCTTTTTAGCTCCATCTGATCCCTATTGGGTGTTATTGCAGGCGATCGCATGGGTATTACCACTACAGAGTGTTTTAACTTCATTATTAGGTGGGTTATTAATTTTACTGTTTTTAATCAGTGGGAGAGGGCGATCGCTTGATAATTTTATTGATCGTGGATGGTTAGCTCTATCGGGATGGTTAATAATTACCACTTTTACAGCCTTCGATCCAACAGTGGCATGGACAGGACTATTTAACTTTTTACCTTTTTTTATATTATTTGCGATTGCTCAATTTATCGTTAGAACTCCCCAACAGTTTGAGCATATTCTGGGAATTTTAGTCATTGGCTCAATTCCGCTCAGTGGGCTTGGCTGTTTGCAAGTTTTTATTAATCAACCAACTTGGCAGCTTCCCCGTCTATTTAATGGTTACGATATTAAGTTGGGTTTGAGTCGTGATTATCGCATTAGTTCTTTCTTTGGCGATTATGGCGAATTGGGAATTTATTTGGTGATGATTTTAATTTTAGCGATCGCCTTTTTAATTCCTCAAACTAAATCTCGATTAACTAAAATTCAGCGTATCTTAACTTGGTTAGGGTTGGGCTTGGGGATAGTAGCGATCTTTTATAGTGGTTCTCGCAATGCGATCGCGCTTTTGGGTTTGGGAATTATTGCTTTAGCTATTTATCATCGCTACTGGTATGTGGTTGGTAGTATCGTCGGCAGTCTAGCTTTGGTTTTATGGGCGGCATGGGGCAAGTTTTTGGGGTTAGGCGGAGAATGGTTGCGGGTTTTATTCCCATCAGGCATTATTAATAGACTAGAGAGTGCGATTAATGCCAGCCAAGGTGATTATCTTTCCACGGTTAATCGAGTTAATGCTTGGCAATTTGCGACGGATTTAATTAAGGCTAGACCAATCCAAGGCTGGGGGTTACGGAGTTTTGAACTAGTTGCCAAAAGTATGGGCTTTGATTTACATGGATTACCCCATGAGCATAATTTTTACTTGACCTTGGGCGTGGCGGGGGGATTGCCCTTAATGCTTGGATTTATGGCGATGGTGGGATGGATAATTTGGCGAGGCTTAAAAGTAAAGTTACCAAAACCTACAAAAAATTTAGTATTTGCTGTGATTGTGGCGATCGCTTTGTTCTTTTTGTCTGGGCTACTAGATGTGGTTTTCTATGAGCCGAGGGTGAATATTCTCAGTTGGATTTTGCTGGGAATTGTTTGTGGAATATCTATGGCACAGGATCAAAAAAACATAAATTTAGAGGATAGTTAAAGGGTCAATATCGATCGTTACTCTAACTTCTGAGGTATTTATCCATAATTTCAAATCTTCTAAGGTGGGAACATGATTTAGGTTGTGGGGATGAAATTTGAGTAAGATTTGCCAACGATAGCGATTATTTATCCTTGTAATAGTGGCGGGGGCGGCTCCTAATACATCCCATAGTTCTGAGCGAGTTCTGAGGTCTTCACTTAAGGCGATCGCTATAGATTCAACCAGATCAGAGTTCTCACTATTTAAGCGAATTAGTGCCATTTGCCCTACGGGAGGATAATTTAAGGCTGTTCTTGCCTCTAGTTCCGATCGCATAAATTCATCCCCGTCATAATTTTGCACAGCTTGGATGACAGGATGTTCAGGGGTGTATGTTTGGATAATCACTTCACCAATTTCTGCGCCCCGTCCCGCTCTTCCTGCTACTTGGGTTAAAATTTGAAATGCTCTTTCTCCTGCACGATAATCGGAAAAGTTGAGTAACCCATCGGCAGAAATTACGCCTACTAGGGTGACTTGAGGAATGTCTATTCCTTTTGTTAACATTTGGGTTCCCACTAGCAGATCGGCGGCTCCTGCTTGAAATTTTTCTAATAAATGCCGATGTTGATCTTTATTCCGAGTTGTATCACTATCAAAGCGCATTATTTTCAAGTCGGGAAAGAGTTTTGCCAGTTCTTGCTCCACTTTTTGGGTACCACTACCAAAGTGCTTAAAATAGGGAGAGCTACAGCTAGGACATTGACTAGGTTTGGATTCAGCATAGTTACAATAATGGCAGCGTAGCATATTATGATGCTCGGATTCGTGATGATAGGAAAGGGAAACATCACAACGGGGGCAGTTACTGACATAGCCACAATTGCGACAGGAAACAAAGGTACTATAGCCTCGGCGATGGATAAATAGAATTCCTTGCTTTTTTTGCTCTTGCATTTGGGCGATCGCATTTTGCAAATCCCGACTAAAAATTGACCAGTTGCCAGATTGGAGTTCTGCCCTCATGTCTACAATCTGAATTTTCGGCATTTGTTTATTTCCAATGCGCTCAGGTAAAGCCAGATACTTTATAGTCCCAGAGGATACAGCGTGAAGAACTTCCGATGACGGCGTAGCCGAACCTAAGACTAAAGGACACTCGGCAAATTGCGATCGCCATTCTGCTACAGTACGGGCATGGTAACAGGGTTGCGGTTGATCTTGCTTAAAACTAGAATCATGTTCTTCGTCCAGAATAATTATACCGAGATTATGTAAGGGAGCGAATATGGCGGAACGAGTGCCAATCAGAATTTGCGAACTCCCATCGAGCATTTGTCGCCAAGTATCAAACCGTTCCCCATCGGATAGTTTACTGTGATAGAGATTGACTTTGCGATCGCCAAATCTAGCTCGAAAGCGGTCAGTCAGTTGGGGCGTTAAGCCGATTTCAGGAACTAGAACTAAAGCAGATTTTCCCGTTGCCAATATGGGAGCGATCGCCTGTAGATAAACTTCGGTTTTTCCTGATCCTGTGACTCCATGTAAAAGGATGGTTACGGATTGATTAAAAAGTAATTGAATACTATTAAGGGCAATGGTTTGATCGGAAGTTAGGGTTTTGGGGCGATCGCTCTGGACAAAGTGGGTTTTACCACCTAATCGTAAACATTCCCTTGGTGTAATGGTAATAAATCCTTTTTGGACTAGAGCCTTTAGGGAAGCAGAAGTGGTCTTAGCTTTAGCAATCAATTCGGGCTGAGATAATTCTCCGCCTGCTTGGGATAGAGTGTATAGAATTTCCTTTTGGCGACTAGTTGCTGTTTCTGCATCGGGTTGGAGCAGAACTACAATATTTTGAAATTTGGGCTGAGGTTTTGATGGTGGCTCCAGATAAGTGGAGATATATCCCAGTGCCATCAGCGATCGCATTCCACTGGCAGCATATTTAGGTAACTTTTGGGAGATATAGCGCCGACTTAGGGGTTTTGAATGCTCTTGTAAAAAATTCCAAACTATTTGGGCAGCAGTTCCCAGTTTTTCGGGCTGATTAACATGCGGATTTACTTTAATACGGTAGCTAGATTGATCTAATAAATTGGGCGGCAGGGCAGCTTTAGCGGTTTGGATCAACGAAGTTCGATAATAATTAGCGGTAAGGTTAAGAATCTGCCAATAATCAGAGGGAAATAAGCCCGTATTAATAACAGCATGAATATTTTTAAGCTCATACGCCACATGTGCTTCGGGTTGCTCTATGAATGCCACAGCGATCGCCCCCACAGATCTCTGCCCCAAAGGCACAGTCAAAATATCCCCAACCCTAACCGTCAGTTCATCGGGAATAGCATAGGTTAAAAGTTGATCAATTCCGACACAATCGACTAATACTTGAACTTGTTTCATTTTGCTTGCTTAACTCAGTTCAGTGTTAAATCCATAGATTGATGGCGTTAGGACTGATACTACCTTCTTAAGGTAAGAATATAACTAATTGAAATAGGGTTAAGAGGTGAAATCCGATCATGCCAGTCGGCGCAGCCCCTAATAACAGCAATCTTTAACTGAGAAGGGAGAACTAACGCTAAAATCACACTGTAATTATGATGACACAGCAATGTAAATCGAATATGCTGAGATTACTGTGATTCGAGTGCTTACTAATGACAGGAGAGATAAATACAGCCGAAGAATATTACAACCGAGCCGTTGAGCGTGATGAAGCTGAGGATTATCATGGGGCGATCGCCAACTATACCAAAGCAATTGAGTTAGATCCTAACTACGCCGAAGCCTACTTTAACCGTGGATATGATCGCTCCGAGCTAAAAGATTATCATGGGACAATTGAAGATTACACCCAAGTAATTAAGCTAGCACCAAATGCCGCCCCAGCTTATTTTAATCGTGGGATGGCACGAGCCAAGTTAGGAGATGTTGAAGGAGCTAAAGAAGATATAAACTATTCTCAAGAAATAGCTTAAGTATCTACCTAATAATTCTGGAAATCTTGATGTACAACTACGCAAATATCCTCATTGCACTCTACATTAGATGGAGATTCTGATAATACCTCTTCGGGTTCTGTATCTGGTATAAGCATAAACTTCATAACCCGAGTACCCTTAAATCCATGACTTTCAAGTACTTTTTTGAAATCAGCCAGAATTAGAGGTAATTTTTTCGTCATTTCCTCTTTGAGCTGCTCTAGGTCTTTTTCTGTTGCATCTAACATGATGGTAATTTGAATTACAATTTAGCCAGTCTATAGTGGTATGGGTATTGTCGCAACGTACCATTAATGGCAATAACTTATAGCAACAATAAGTAGAAACCAACCGTTGAATCTAACTTGCTAAAGGTAACTTGTTACTGAGCGCGACCTTAATAAAATACACTGATGTTACACAGAACAATTTGATTTGATCAACATTTTAAGTAGGGTTACACTCTAATTGAAGCCTTAAACCTTCTGGTATTTGCCTCTTCCAGACTTCTGCGTAACATGAGTCAACAGGTTAAAATTAAATTTTAGACTATAAATACTATCAAAGCCATGTCCCAGACTTATCATTTTATTGCTGCCAGTCGTAAATTCCTATGTGAGCAAGAACCCCTCAGTGAATTTCTTAAAGAAAGGGCTAAAAATTATAGCGATCGTAAAAAAGAAATTGATTTTTGGTTTATTGAAAATCCAGTATTTTTGGATGCTCCAGAATTAGCCCAAATTAAAAATAATTGCCCATCACCCACAGCAGCAGTGGTGTCAACTGATCCACAGGTGATTAGATGGCTAAAATTACGACTAGAATTTGTCGCTGTTGGAGAATTTACTGCCCCAAGTAGCTCAATTCCCGATCCATTAGCTGCGATCGCTTTAGTTTAACGATAACTTTCTCGCCGATATCGAACTCGCATTACTTTTACGATCTGATTTTTATTATCAATTTCATAGATAATTCGATAATCTCCCACTCGAATACGATAATCTTGTGACAAATTCTTTAATTTAAGACATCCAGAAGGTCTAGGATTACTACTTAGATCTTTAACGGCTGTGATTACACGATCAAATATCTGAATTGGTAAGTTTTTGAGATCTTTTTCTGCCTATTTGACCAGAAGAATTTCATGCATTTGGGGAATATTCTTGGAGGAAATTATCAAGAGCCCGAAATTCCGTAGGTTTTTGACGCAATTTTTCTAAATACTCTAGGTCTTCTATTCCTTCAATCTGTTCTAGCATTTCTTCATAAACATCAATATCTAAGATGACTGCAACTGGCTTTCCATCTCGTAAGACAATTTCTGGATTTTTAGTTAGCATTTTTAAGTATTACTAGAGTTAGCTAAAAAGTATTGTAATTGATCGCCTTATTAATTCCCTAATGAATAACTCCGCCGCTAGCAGGAGTGGATTCTTGCGGCTTTAAATCCCCTAGAATCCTTGTTCTCCCTAAGTTGAGCAATTACGTTTAGGATTTATTCAGCATTTGCCTCTCCATCTGCTACTTCTGCATTTGCATCGTCGCCAGTCTCTACTTCTGATTCTGGAGATGCTTGATCCTCTGGTTCTGGAGTAGCCAAAATCTCTGGTGATTCCAGCGTGGCTTCAAGGGCAGTGGCTTCAAGGGGGTTAGGTTCAATCGCCGCAGGAACTAGAGTCACATCAGCGATCGCATCATCAGCATCTAATCTTTGTAGTCTAACCCCACGGGCAGTCCGAGATTGACAGGCGATCGCATTAGTGGCTTGACGCATCACAATCCCTCGGCTAGTGACAATCATTAATTCTTCATCGGCACCTACTAATTTAAGAGCTGCTAATTGATCTTGACCAGATTTAAACTTTGTGGCTCTAATCCCTTTGCCAAAGCGTTTTTGAATGCGGAACTGTGCCACAGGAACTTTTTTACCATAACCGCCTTGAGTTACCACTAAAACCCAAGGTGCCATACTTTTATCATCATAAAGTTCTTCCGTAATTTCTTCAGCGACCTCTGTATCTAAAGCTGTATCTGTGGCTATATCGACAGTTTCGATATCTTCTGCTCCTGTAGGCAAGGTATCTACAGTTTCCACATCTTCGATTTCCGCTAGTCCTGCGGGTAGAATATCCATGCCGACAATTTCATCGTTTGTAGTTAAACGCATTGCCCTAACCCCTCTGGTATCTCTACCCATGGGGCGGAGTTGTTGGTCATCGGTGCGGAAGCGAATTGCCATGCCCTGTTTAGAGCCAATGATAATGGTGTTATCGACTTTGGCACGGCGCACCCAGCGTAGTTGATCGTTGTCTTCAAGGAAGATGGCAATTAAACCATTGCTACGAATATTGGCGAAGGCTGATAGTTTAGTTTTTTTGATATAACCGCCAGCCGTGAGCATGACCAGAAATTCATTATCGGTGAATTCACTAATCGCCAAAACCGAAGTAATCTTTTCTTCGCTAGAAATTGGTAGCATCTGCACGATCGCTCCACCTCGGGCTGTGCGACTAGACTCAGGAATTTCATAACCCTTGAGGCTATAAACTTTACCGCGATCGCTAAAGAACAGGACACTATCATGGCTGCGACAGGCGAAGAAATGATCGATAGCATCATCATCTTTCATGTTGGCACTGGATTTACCCCTAGTAGCACGACTTTGGGCGACAAAGGTATCCACAGGCATCCGTTTGATGTAGCCCTGTTCGGTGACAAGGACGATGGTTTCGCGGTTAGCAATTAAATCCGCAGTATTAATATCGCCTTCCCCATCTAGGATTATGGTGCGGCGAGGTGTGGCAAATTCAGCTTTAATGGCTTCTAGTTCAGTTTGGGTAATGGCTAATACCCGTTGGCGATCGTTCAAAATATCATTGAGGTCGGTAATTTCCGCAAGCAGTTCTTCATGTTCTTTTTGAATTTTGTCCGACTCTAGTCCAGTCAGTCGGCGCAGTTGCATTTGCAAAATTCCATCTGCCTGAGTTTCGGACAAGTTATATTGTTCGATTAAATCTAATTTAGCTGAGGCGGTATCATCGGCACCCCGAATAAGGGCAATAATCGGATCGAGGTTAGCCAAGGCGGTTAACAAGCCTTGTAATAAATGATCTCGTTCTTGAGCTTTGCGGAGTTGATATTGCGTGCGGCGGGTAATGACTTCAGAGCGAAAGTCTAAAAATACTTGTAAAGCTGATTGTAAAGTGAGAACTTGGGGCGCACCATCGACGATCGCCAGCATATTACAACCAAAATTAGATTGCAGGGGCGTAGTCTTAAATAAATTATTGAGAACTACTTTAGGATAGGCATCACGTTTGAGTTCAATTACTAGCCTCATACCGTTGCGATCGCTCTCATCTCGAATATCGGAAATGCCATCTAAGCGTTTCTCATTTACCATTTCGGCAATCTTTTCAATCAAAGCCGCTTTATTAGTCTGGTAGGGCATTTCGGTAATGATAATTGCCTCACGATCTTGGCGACCGGGATGGGAAATTACTTCAAAATCTGCCACTGCCCGCATGGTCACAGAACCCCGCCCTGTGGTATAGGTCTCCCTAATTCCCTCTCTGCCTAGAATTAATGCGCCCGTAGCAAAGTCAGGACCTGGAATGTACTGCATCAACTCTAAGCTCGTTAGATCAGGATTGGCAATTAACGCAATCAAACCATCCACCAATTCACCAAGGTTATGGGAAGGAATATTGGTTGCCATACCCACAGCAATCCCCGAAGAGCCATTGAGTAAAAGCTGCGGTACCCGTGCTGGCAAAACTAGGGGTTCTTGTTGAGAGCCATCATAGTTATCACCAAAGTTAACTGTTTCCGCTTCGATGTCTTGAATTAAGCCTGTTTGGGCAATGCGTGTAAGTTTACATTCCGTATACCGCATTGCTGCCGCAGGATCGTTATCCACACTGCCAAAATTACCATGCCCATTGACTAGCCGTTCTCGCATGGAAAAGTCCTGTGCCATCCGTACTAACGCTTCATATACAGATGAGTCACCGTGGGGATGATATTTACCAATCACATCACCAACCACACGAGCGCATTTACGGAAAGGGCGATCAGGAGTTAATCCCAACTCATGCATGGCATACAAAATGCGGCGATGGACTGGTTTTAAGCCATCTCTGGCATCGGGCAAGGCTCGACCAACAATCACGCTCATGGCGTATTCTAAGTATGACCTCGACATCTCGCCCCGCAGATCAGTTGGTACAATGCGATCGCTTTGATTGTCAGTTAAGTTGGTCATAGGTTAAATATTTTGGGGCTAGTCTTGTTAGTCTGAATCAGTCTTGGTAAATTCTTTTCAGATCCATTCCTATTTTAGCCTATGCTCTACCCCGCACGCCGTTTAATGCTTTGATAAAATACTTAAAAATGCAGATTTATATTATTGATGCTTTTACTAAATCTCCCTTTCACGGTAATCCTGCCGCTACGGTTTTAGTGGAAGAATTTCCAAGCGATCGCCTGATGCAAAAAATTGCCGCAGAAATGAATCTTTCTGAAACCGCTTTTGCCAAGTTGCTTAGCCCTAACTACTTTCATCTACGCTGGTTTACCCCAACCCAAGAGGTTAATCTCTGCGGTCATGCCACCTTAGCGATGGCTCATTATCTAAATACGATTAATGCTGTGGATACGAGTGCAGCCTTAACCTTTAAGACTAGAAGCGGAGATTTGCAAATTAGATATAAACATGACTATATCCTGATGGATTTTCCTGCTAGCTATTTTGAAGATTGTCAAGAGCGATCGCTGACCACTTTAAAAACCATTTTTGCTAACTATAATTACGAAGTGATTGGCATTGCTGCCGAAAATATTACGGTCTTACTCGAATATGAATCTCAGGTTTTGGAATTTATACCTGATTTTGCCCAAATTGCTCATCTAGAAGGCAGATTAATTATTACAGCGATCGCCGATCCAGATCGAGACTATGATTTTGTATCCCGATTTTTTGCCCCGAATGCGGGAATTAATGAAGATCCTGTAACGGGTTCAGCCCATTGCGCTTTGGCTCCCTATTGGGTAAAGAAACTCCAAAAAAATCCCCTTAAAGCTAAACAACTATCTGCACGTACTGGGGAATTAGAACTTACTCACAGCGGCGATCGCATTGAAATCAAAGGATATGCAATCACAGTATTAAAAGGGGTATTAGAAAATATTGACTTAAAATAGAAGAGTAGTTATTCAATCAAAATTCAATGCAACTTAAGCGGTTAGGACACGTTGCCATCTGTGTTCAAGATATTTCTAAGGCAGTGCAGTTTTATCAAAATTTAGGCATGGAGTTGGCATGGCAGGATACAGATTGGGCGTATTTAAAAGCTGGTGCCGATGGTTTGGCTTTACTGAGTCCAGAGTATGAACAGGCAGGAAATCATTTTGGGTTTGTATTTAGCGATCGCTCTGAATTAGATCAACACCATACACATTTAACAGAATTGGGAATTCCCTCTGGCAAAATTCACGATCACCGTGATGGTACTGCCTCTTTCTATGGCAAAGATTTAGATGGAAATACCTTCGAGTTTTTGTACGAACCACAAACCTCCGCTCAGCAAAAATTATAAGTAGGTAAGCATAAATAAGCCGATATGAAAAATGGGTCGCAGGGTTAGGTTCCCCTTTTTGGTTTTTATTATTTCAATTAGTTTTTATTATTTCAATTAAATGAAATTAGGAGATTTCAAGAGAGCGATCGCCGACTATTTCCGCAATTCGTAAGGAAGAGATCGCTAGCATAATCAAAAGTAGTACCGCCAACTAAGTAGAATATTAAGAACAAACATAGCCCTAAAAATTATTATGGCAATTCCTATGGGTAAGGTTCTGACAAAGCTTACAATCATCAATCGTACCGATCAAGTTTTAGCAGCCCGTGGATTTATCTCGTTAGATCAAGTGCGTTCTGTAACTCTAGGAAATGTACTGGTAGATACAGGTGCAACAACTTTATGCCTATCATCAGCCACTATTGCTGAACTGGGATTAGAATTACTTAAGGAAGTAGATGTCTCAACGGCAAATGGCATCAGCAAAGCAAGAATTTTCCGAGATGCAAGTATCTCCCTGCATGGCAGAGAAGGAACTTTTGAATGTTTGGAGTTGCCTAGTGGTCGTGATGCTCTGCTAGGCGTAATTCCTTTGGAAGCTTTGGGCTTAGAGCTAGATTTGCAAAAACAAACTTTGCGGGTATTGCCGACAGAATCTATCAACACCTATTTGACTATTCTTTGATTAATCAATTATCTACTTAATTTGGCATAATTTAGAATTTGGATTTAAAGTACGAAAGCTTCAAGTAAAGGTTTTAAAAGAATGCGATCGCACTGATAATTTGACCTTAGCACCAATGGGAATATGACTAGAACTACGGGCAAAAATATCCAGTCCTGAAGGTGTCTGCACACAGTAAATTAATTCTCTACCAACGAATAGGCGATCGCGAATAATTAAAAAGTGATTTTGGGACGATTCAGGTATTTCTTCTAAACTAATATCTTCTTGCCGAATCATGACTACCCCTGTTTGAGATCTGTCTTGAAGTTTGGTTTCTGCGATCTCAAAAGCACCGATTTCTGTTTGCCAGATCTGCCCGTTACAAGTTGCAGGTAGAAAGTTAGCTTGGGTTACAAATTCTGCCACAAATCGAGAAGCAGGTTGTTGATAAATGTTTTCAGGACTATCTAATTGCTCTAGTTTCCCATCCCGCATCACTGCTACCCAGTCTGAGATTGCCATTGCTTCTTCTTGATCATGGGTGACAATAATTGTAGAGATACCCGCAGTCTTTAAAATATCTCGTAGTTCTTGGCGCAGGTGCAATCTGGTTTGAGCGTCTAAATTACTCAGGGGTTCATCCAGCAAAATTAAGGCGGGATTCGGAGCGATCGCCCGTGCCAAGGCGACTCGTTGTTGTTGTCCCCCCGAGAGCTGATCGGGATAACGCCGCCCCAAACCTTCTAGGCGCACCATTTCTAATACTTGCTGAATCCGTTGTTGTTTGTGGAGGTGGCGGCGTAGCCCAAAGGCAATATTTTCATGAACTGTTAAATGGGGAAATAAAGCATAGTCCTGAAATACCATACCGACATTTCTTTGTTCTGGTGGCATTAAATAATGATCACTGGCAACTAGGCGATCGCTAATATGAATAGTTCCCAGTTGAGGTTGAGCAAATCCAGCAATTAACCTGAGCAAAGTTGTCTTACCACAGCCCGATGGTCCTAGCACACTTAAAATATCTCCCAGATTTAGAGTTAGAGATATGTTATCTACGACCAAATTGTCATTAAAGGATTTTGATAGATTATCCAGTCTTAAAATTGGTTCAGGAATGGGATTTAGAATGGCAGATGCGGTCATGAAAAGTAAAAATTCTACTTAACTAATATTTTGAATTAGATACATCATATTACAATAGTATTTGCAAACTATTCTCACTATGATCTGGTAATGGCGATTTCGCAAAAGTGGAGTATTCAGTCGGGTTTTGAAAAATGGAGCAGCCAGTTTAATCTCTGGGCATTTATGGCTGTATGCGTGAGTGGACTTGTGCTTACCCCAATTATTTGTGTTTTTAATGCTGGAACGACTAATTCTGTAGAAGTGTGGCAACATCTTAGCTCCACGGTTTTACCCCTTTACATTACAAATTCTCTGGTATTGATGGTGGGCGTGGGTTTTGGGGTTTTGGTCTTGGGTATTAGTACAGCATGGCTGGTGACAATGTGCAGATTTCCGGGCGATCGCTGGCTCGAAGTTTTATTGCTTTTACCTTTAGCCGCTCCCGCCTATTTATTGGCGTACGTTTATACAGAATTTTTGGAATACTACGGACCAGTGCAAGGGGGACTCAGGCAAATCTTTGGCTGGTCAAGTGTGGCTGATTATTGGTTTCCTAATATTCGATCTTTAGCGGGGGCAATTATCCTTTTGGTTTTGGTACTTTACCCGTATGTTTATTTAGTAGTGCGAGTAGCCTTTTTAGAACAATCAGCCTGTAGCCTAGAAGCAAGTCGGAGTTTAGGGTGTAATCCGTGGCAGAGTTTTTGGCGAGTAGCATTACCTTCTGCTCGTCCTGCAATCATTGCGGGGCTGGCTCTAGCGTTAATGGAGACCCTCAACGATTTTGGTACGGTCGAATTTTTTGGCGTGCAGACTTTTACCACGGGGATTTATCGCACTTGGTTTGGGCTAGGAGATCAAAATGCGGCTGCCCAACTAGCAACGGTGTTAATGCTATTTATTCTGGGCTTGATTTTACTGGAACTCTATTCACGGAAACAGGCGCGTTACTTTACAGCTAGTAGGTCTGGGAATAATTATAAAAGTAAATATCAACTTTCGGGCATGAGGGCGGCGATCGCTATATTTGTCTGCTTGATACCTATAGTTTTAGGGTTTCTTTTACCTGTAGCCATACTGGTACAAATGGTAGTTGGGGCAGGAATTAGTATATTTGATGAAAGTTTTTGGCAAGTTTTAATAAATAGTACTGTCTTAGCAGGGATTACCGCAGGTTTAGGCGTAGTGTTAGCAGTGATCCTCGCCTATGGCAAAAGACTAAACCCTGATAATTTGCTCGTAGGGGTGCCTGTGCGGGTATCGGCAATGGGTTATGCGATCCCTGGCTCGGTAATTGCCGTAGGGATTTTAGTCTCTATGGGTTCCCTAGATAATGCGATCGATAGTTGGATGCGTGAATATTTTCAGATTTCCACGGGCTTACTCATCAGTGGCACGATCGCTGCTTTAGTTTTTGCTTATCTAGTTAGATTTTTAGCAGTTTCCTTTAATACGGTCGAAGCCAGTTTAGTCAAAATTAAACCTCACTTTGATGACGCTGCCCATAGTCTAGGCTCTAACTCCACCGATACTTTGCTTAAAATTCATGCCCCAATTATGTCTGGAGGTTTGCTCACCGCCGTCATGCTAATTTTTGTGGATGTGATGAAAGAGTTGCCCGCCACTTTGGTTATTCGTCCATTTAACTTTGATACTTTAGCAGTGCGGGTTTATCAATATGCTGCCGATGAAAGGTTAATCGAGGCGGCGGCTCCAGCGATCGCCATAGTAGCAATGGGAGTCATACCTGTAATTTTACTAAGCTGGCAAATCAGAAAAGCTTCTAAAATAAATTAAGAAGAAGCAAAAATTGATTTTTTGTTAAGAACTATATTTTATCTTTATTGACTATAAAGTTGATTCCGTATAGATTTGAGCCTAAGGCGATCGCAAAACTACCTAGCCTAATCAAGGTAAACTAGCCTAAAACAGAAATTAAAAGTTAATAACTCCTTTAGCTATTCAACTAAACCATGCTTGATCTTCAAAATTTTCCTTGGCTGACCTTCGTGATCTTGTTCCCAGTAGCTATGTCGCTGCTAATTCCCTTCGTTCCAGATCAAGGAGATGGTAAAACTATTCGCTGGTATGCCCTAGTTGTGGGATTAATTAACTTCACAGCCATCGTCTATGCTTTCTGCACAGGTTATGATTTTGCCAAGCCCGACCTGCAACTAGTAGAAAGCTATACATGGGTACCGCAATTAGGTCTGAACTGGTCAGTGGGAGCCGATGGACTATCCATGCCCTTAATCCTGCTTACGGGCTTTATTTCAACTTTAGCAATTTTGGCATCTTGGCCCGTCACCCTGAAGCCTAGGTTATTTTATTTTTTAATGTTGGCAATGTACGGCGGACAGATTGGGGTTTTTGCCGTCCAAGATATGCTTCTATTTTTCTTTATGTGGGAGCTAGAGCTAATTCCCGTCTATTTATTGCTTTCAATTTGGGGTGGTAAAAAACGCCTTTACGCTGCCACTAAGTTTATTCTGTACACGGCGGGGGGATCACTTTTTATCCTCATAGCAGCCTTAGCAATGGCATTTTACGGCGATAACGTTACCTTTGATATGCGATCGCTCGCCATAAAAGACTATCCCCTAACTTTTCAACTATTTGCCTACGGTGGATTCTTAATTGCCTACGGAGTCAAACTCCCCATATTTCCTCTCCATACTTGGCTGCCCGATGCCCACGGCGAAGCAACTGCCCCTGTCCACATGCTACTAGCAGGAATATTGCTAAAAATGGGAGGATACGCCATCTTACGCATGAATGCAGGAATGCTACCCGATGCCCATGCCTATTTTGCCCCAATTTTAGTAATTTTAGGAATTGTAAATATTATCTATGCGGCATTAACATCCTTTGCCCAACGCAGTCTGAAACGCAAAATTGCCTATTCTTCTATCTCCCATATGGGTTTTGTGCTAATTGGTATTGGCTCGTTTACAGATTTGGGAACCAGTGGCGCAATTTTACAAATGATTTCCCACGGACTGATCGGTGCCAGTTTATTCTTTTTAGTTGGAGCCACCTACGATCGCACCCACACTTTAATCTTGGATGAAATGGGTGGAATCGGACAAAAAATGCCGAAAATCTTTGCCATGTTTACAGCTTGCTCACTTGCTTCCTTGGCATTACCAGGTATGAGTGGTTTTGTGGCTGAGGTCATGGTATTTGTAGGTTTTGCCACCAGTGATGCCTATAGCAATACTTTTAAGCTAGTTACGGTAATTTTGGCTGCCGTTGGTGTTATTCTTACCCCAATTTATTTACTGTCCATGCTCCGTGAAATATTTTATGGGGCGGAAAATAAGGAATTAACCAGCCATGAAGAATTGGTCGATGCTGAACCCCGCGAGGTATTTATCATTGCTTGTCTACTGATCCCAATTATCGGCATCGGACTATATCCAAAGCTGATCACTCAAGTCTATGATGCCACTGCCCAAAGCCTAGTAGTTACCCTGCGTAATTCGGTGCCGAGACTAGCAAAAGAGGCAAATCCCACCCTAGGTTTTAATTCCTTAGAACTTAAATCTGCGCCTAGAATCACAGTTTTAGAATGAAGGTTGCCTTTAATGCCCGTTTACTTTATGCCCCGACCTTGCGAGGATGGAATCGGTATACAGTAAATTTATTAGCAGAGTTACCCAAGTTGGGCGTGGAACTATATCTTTATAGCGATCGCCCCATTCATCTCGATCATCTAGCCCGATTACCTACAGATAGCTACCAGATTCGTCTATCAGAAAATTTACGCTACCCCGTATGGGAACAGTATTGGTTGCCCCAGCAATGTCAAAAAGATGCTGTGGATATTCTGCATTCTCCCTTTAATTTTGGCTTACCTTGGTTCTGCCCCTGTCCTCGGGTGTTGACCTTGCACGATGCGATCGACTATGTGTACTCCTGCAAACCAAGTAAGTGGTACCAAAAACTGCATCCCCAAGCTTTACAAATGCGTTTATACAGTTGGATTGCATCAAGTAAAGCCGAGTCAATTATTACAGTTAGCAACCACGCTAAGGGCGATTTAATTAAATATTTAAATATTCCAGAGTCTAAAATTTCGGTGGTCTATGAAGCAGCAGATCCCAATTTTCATCAACCAATTCTGGAAAGCGATCGCCCACGAGTCAGATCAAAATATAACCTTAACTTTCCCTATATTTTTTATGTAGGTGGATGGGAGGGGCGAAAGAATATTCCGTTTTTACTTAAAGCTTTTGGGTCAGCGCAGTTAAAAGGTGTAAAGCTAGTCTTAGCAGGCGGCTCTGAAATCCAGAAAACTGAACTACAAGCACTAGCTCATCAGCTTCACATTTCCGAATCTTTAGAATTACTAGGTTGGGTCGAAGAACAAGACTTACCAATTCTCTATGCCGAGGCTCTATGTTTTATTTACCCTAGTGATTATGAAGGGTTTGGTTTACAACTATGTGAAGCAATGGCTGTAGGCTGTCCAATACTTGCAGCTAATTCGACTTGTCTCCCAGAAATTTTAGATAATGGGGGAAAAACCTTTAACTTAGACAATACTGATGAATTAGCAAAATTAATTTCAAACATCACTGTAGATCATCAATATCTCCAAAAATCAAAAATTGCGGCAAAACAACGAAGCAAATTTTTTGATTGGGGAAAAACAGCCCGTAAAACCATTGAAATTTATGAAAAACTGATGTAGGTTAAACCTTCTTTAGGTTTAGTTACTTGTTATAAATCTTTCTAATGTATTTTAGCTTTATCATTAATCGAGGCATAACTGATGGAGTTAGAAAATAATAGATTCCCTTTATGGGTTAGCTTTGAAGGATGGATCACTCAATTTCCTTATTTAGAATACCTTATTACAAAGTTTCAACAAATTCGTAAGAAATTTTACATACAAAGGTTTAACACCCTAAAAAAACTAAATCCTTCTTCTCTGCGAAATTATGAGGGGAAAGTGTTTTCACAGTATGGAGAGGATGGGATCGTAACAGAAATTTTAAGAAGAACAAAAATAACTGGAGGCTTTTGTCTAGAATTTGGCATCGAGAATGGTACCGAATGTAATGCCAGAAATCTTTTGGAAACAAGTGATTGGAGTGCGGTGCTGATTGACGGATCTGCAAAAAATGTTAAGTCTGCCCAAGTACTATACGCTGATAATCCAAAGGTTAAAGTTGTGGAGTCATTCCTTACAGTAGAAAATATTCTTGAACTTTTCGCAGAGCTTTCAATCCCAACATCACCAGACCTTCTAAGTGTTGATATAGACGGAAATGATTATTGGATTTGGGAAAGAATTCTTACTAGATATACTCCAAAAGTTATTGTTATCGAATACAACGCAAAATTCTCTCCACCCACAGAATGGATTATGCCCTATAACCCTTCTCATCAATGGGATTTTTCGGCTAGATTTGGAGCTTCGTTAGCATCTTTAGTTAAACTGGGAGCAAAATATCGTTACTCACTAGTCTGTTGTAATTTTGCTGGTAATAATGCTTTTTTTGTAAGAAGTGATTTGCTTAAAGATCGTTTTCCTGATCAAGATATGGGGACTAGCTATCACTATTCAGCACCGCTTTATTGCCAAGGTTTTGGTCATCCAGTTAGACCTCCAAGCTCATAATCAATGTAAAAATTCTTTGTTGATGATATTCTGAAAATCATAGGATTTACTCAAATTAGGCTTCTTATTTTTTATGATTTAGTAATGAGTACAGATTTAATTTACTTAAACTACTGGAAGCGAAAGCATCTAACAGAGACATCTTTACCAAAATTTAGAGTTGTTAATTATTGGCAGTCTGAAAATCTAAATGAAACTGAGCAAATTATATTTAATCAGATAAAAGATCAGCCAAATGTTCTTGATATTGGGGCAGGTAATCTGAGGGTCAAGCTAAAGCTCCAGAAATATGGTTATAGCGGTGAATACCATACCCAAGATGTGGGAACAGAGTATGAATACACATATTCAAATATTAACCAGATCGAGCGTAAATATTCAGCAATTCTCTGTTTAGATGTCATTGAACATTTACATTTACCAGATGGATTACTTCTAATTCACAAGCTAATTGATTTACTGGAATCAGGCGGGGTTATGGTTTTGCAAACTCCAAATGCCAGATGTGTGCGTAATCCCTTAATTTCTGATATGACCCATTTACATTGTTACAACTTAAGCGATTTATGGTCGTATTTGACTGCTATGGATTTAAGAGTAGATGGATATAGAGTGGTATTTGCCCCAAAACGACAATCTTGGTTCCAAAAGCTTCCAAGTCTATTCCCTAAGTATGTAATTACTCAAATTCTAGGGCTTGACTATGCCGATAACATTATGCTGATTGCTCATAAAACCAATTAGGCGAGTAATAATATTTTAAATCTATAGATTTTTATTTAAAAGCTTAAGGTAAAGTGAGAGTCAAACTCAGTCTGTACGAACCTTTTTAATAATTCTTTGGTCTTATAAAAAAGTATTAACGTCAGGATTTATCTAAAATTCAAAATTGATCTTAATTCACTCTGCTAAAATCAATCTATTCCCTGAATTGGGAAGTTAAATGGAAAATCTCCAGATTCACAAAAAGATATGATCACATCCGACTCAATTCTCCAACGTGCTGCCATCCTCGGCACTCAAGTTATTAGCAAATCCACCGCTAAAAGGTTAGGTATCGTCACACAGATTTGGCTGGATGTGGATCAAAGAAGAGTAATGGGCTTGAGCGTAGCTGAAAGATTTTTGCCAGGTACGCCCATTGGCATTGGTGAAGATTTTTATATGTCCCTTGAAAGAGTCTCTCTACTAGGCGAAGATGCCATCCTTGTGGATGACGAGGACGTATTAGAAGATTTAGTAGCCAGTGAAAGATATACCAATTTAATGGGAAATGAGGTTGTCACTGAGTCGGGAGAGCTATTAGGGAAAGTAAGAGATTTTAAGTTTGACCCTGCTACGGGTGATTTATTTTATTTAATTCTTTCTTCTTTGGGTAATCCTCTGATTCCATCTGCTTTAGTTAGCACCTATGAGTTGGATGTAAATGAAATTATTGCTGTCGGTCGCGATCGCATAATTGTCACTGAAGGTATGGAAGAACGCATGACCCAGTTAACCAAAGGTATTTTGGAGCGTCTGGGCTTGGGCAAACCGCCTTGGGAACAAGAATTTGAAGATGAATATCTCCCGCCTACATCTGTTTCAGGTAATGCTCTTGGTACTGGTTTACGATCTAATGTGTATAGACCGCAGCGATCGCAGGAAAGACCCGTATATCGCCGCGAAGAAGCTTGGGATGATGACGATAATTGGGCAGATGAAAGAACACCTGTCCAACCTGCACGCCGTCAGGCAAGAGTGCAACCTATCCAACCTGTACGCCCCACTGTAGATGATGACTACGATGATTATGATGACGATGACAACTGGAATACTAGGCAAAGTCGCCCCCAGCAGTCTCGAAGAGCAGAAATTCCGCCTAAACAAAATCAAAATTTAGATGACTACGATGATGATGTAGAGGAGGAAATTGGTGATGTTTGGGCAGAAGAACCTAAAAAAATCAAGCAAAAACAAGAAGAGCTAGAAGAAATTTAATATTTTCGACTTACAGCACTTTGATCTCAATCGCACCACAAGAAAGGGTCGCAGGGCGAAGCCCCGTATTGGCTCTTATTTTTTATCTGTAGCACGTTTGATCATAATTTACTGTAAATGTATAATTCTGGTGACAAAATCTCTCCATCGGAATATGTTTTTTAAGGCACACAATATGTAATCATTAGATTCCATAGACACCCTATGGCTCTTCAGTTTGAATGCGTAAAGTAGCAATTTTCACGGAAACATTTCTGCCTAAAGTTGATGGTATTGTCACTCGCCTTAAGCATACTGTGGCGGAGTTGGTTAAATTAGGCGACGAAGTATTAGTATTCTCTCCTGATGGTGGGATCAGCGAATACTGCGGTGCTAGGGTTTATGGAGTTTCGGGATTTCCTCTACCTTTGTATCCAGAGTTAAAAGTTGCTCTACCTCGCCCTTCCATTGGTTATGCGATCGAGCAGTTTCAACCTGATATAGTCCATGTGGTTAATCCTGTGGTTTTAGGATTGGCGGGGCTGTTTTTTGCTAAATCGATGAATTTACCCCTGCTTGCTTCCTATCATACCCATTTACCTCAATATCTTCATCATTACGGTTTGGGATTTTTAGAAAGTACGATGTGGGAGTTACTCAAAACTGCCCATAATAACGCTGGATTAAATCTTTGCACATCTAACGCTATGGTTGAGGAATTGCGATCGCATGGTATTGAACGTGTAGATCTCTGGCAAAAAGGTGTAGATACCGAAAAATTTCATCCTAGGTTTCAAAATCGTCAAATGCGGTCGCATCTCAGCCAAGGATATGAAGATTGTGTGCTGCTGCTCTATGTGGGGCGTTTATCTGCGGAAAAGGAAATAACTGAAATCTTATCAGTGTTAGAAGCAATTCCTAATAGTCGGCTAGCTTTGGTCGGAGATGGCCCTTATCGCTCGGAACTAGAAAAAATCTTTGCAGGCACTAACACTCACTTTGTGGGCTATCTACAAGGAGAAGAACTAGCTTCAGCTTTTGCCTCTAGTGATGCTTTTATGTTTCCTTCACGGACTGAGACTCTAGGACTAGTGCTATTAGAAGCTATGGCGGCTGGTTGTCCCGTTGTGGCAGCAAATTCTGGGGGTATTCCTGATATTGTCATCGATGGTGTGAATGGTTATTTATTTGAGCCTCAGGAGCAAAATGGGTTAATTAAGGCAACCCAAAGATTATTGCAAAATCCCAAAAAACAACTTCAGCACAATGCCCGACAAGAGGCAGAAAAATGGGGGTGGACTAATGCTACTCGACAGCTTCAGGGATATTATGACCAAGTAATTACTAAAGCTAAATCACCATCTTTAGTGGAAATTTCTCGTTAGGGCTAACTACTAACCTGAGTCTTAACATTAGCTACAGCACGTTTTCTGGGTTTAGGCAAAATCGATTCGATCGCCTGATCTTCGGATAATAAATAATCGACGGAGCGATCGCTTAAGCGTAAAGATCGAGCAATTAAAGTTTGGGCTGACGTATGGGCGGGCAGAATTTCGAGGATTTTGGCTTTAATTAGTGGGGACTTGGGCGCAAGTAAATTTCTAGCACTACGCCACTCGGTATCTGAGCGACAAAATAACCTTAATGCCAGATCAATGGTAGGTTGCCGACAACTACTATCATCATTATTAAGAACCACATACAGCTTTTCGTAGCGGCGATTAATCTCTGGAGCTAGGCATAGGATTAAAACATCTCGTTCAAACTTCCCTAATTTCAAGCGATCGCATAGGGTGGGAATAGTTAGATTAATTGCTTGTGCTTGACTTTCGACAATGCGATCGCCATACCGTACCCCAGCAGAAATTTCCACAGATGGTTTAGGCGGAATTTGCTGACCACCATTGGGCGGATCTAGAGTTATAAATCCTTTCCACCAGTGACTTGTCGCTTTATCCACCTCGGAACGGGAAATCCGATCTATTTCTCTATTTAACTGTCTTTGTTTAGCGATCGCCCGCATTATTACCCGATCTAACCAAGCTAATTCGGCTTTAAGATAACTCCAATTATCAGCAAATTTAGCAACTGTTTCCGACTTCATGCCACGCCTCGGCGCAATACTCCTCGAATAGCGATCGCTACTAAGCCCACAAAAATCAGTAACTCTAAGACAAAACTCAGTAGGGTCATATCGCCCCAAGGAGCAGTTAAAACCACACTACTCCAACTCCAATCACTATGGCTATAGACATAACGAATCGGCTCGATCGCAAAGGATAGAGGATTCAAACAAGCCACCCACTTTAACCAAGTTGGCATAAATGCTACAGGAGCAAGGGCAGTACTGGAAAACATTAGCGGCAGATTAACGAGGAAAATGAATGCTAACAATTCCTGATGTCCTGGCATGGCAAAGGCTAATCCTAAACTAATCATAGTAAAGCCCAAAACTAAGAGGATTAATACCAATGCGACTACGCCCAAACCAGCCATACTAGGTAATCCTGCTCCCATGACCGCACTAGCACCGATGATTACTAAAGTTTGGATGATGCTCGTTGTAATTATAAAAATGGCTGAAGCCAAAACAATAGAAAAACGAGAGACTAGTGGAGCTACGAGCATCCGATTTAAGAAGCCAAATTCTCGATCAAATAGGACGGGCAACCCTGAATTTAAAGCCCCGCTAAAGGCACTAAAAACAATAATTCCTGCTGCTAAAAACTGAATATAGGTTTGACCATCTCCTAAAAACCCGACTGGGGCGTAGCGAAATAATGCTCCAAATAAAACTAACCACATTAATGGTTGCAGAATTCCAGCGATTAGAGTTGTGGGGCGACGGATTAATTGAATAAAGAGGCGTTTGGTTAAAGCTGTGGTTTCTTGACGGAATTCTGCTGAAAATATCGTTGGTAAGCGATCGCTATTTTGAGTTTGTAAAGTTTCTGGTAAAGCAGTTTGGGTCATAGCTTTGAATTAGGCTTTGAATTAGATAGTGGGTTGGGAAAACGTTTACCCCAATCTAGTTTAACCTTGAATTTTAAAACTTGTTGAAAGCCCTAATCGATTTATACAACCATTTAACTAGAAACTTTAGGCAAAAGCTGCAAAGATGCTTGAATTTGCAAGTCCACATCTGCTTTTTGCTTGATTAACTCTTCAGCTTTGAGCAAATCGGCTTGTAACGCTGAAATTAGTTTAGTAGCTTCAGAAATTTGGGTTGTGCCTGGTTCAAGGTTGCCCATCACTTCTCTAGTTTCTGATTGAATAAATGTTTTAACTTCTGTTTCTTGTTGGGAAATTAGTTGAGATAGTTGTTGCTGTAAACGTTCTTGTTCACGGTTTAGGAGATTTATTTCCGTTTGCTTTTTTACTAATGAGGCTTGGAGATGAGCAGCGATCGCTTCTAGATCCCCATTGCTAGTATCTTCTCCATTGCTTTTAATTACTTTCTGTAAAGCGGAAACACCTTTGGCGATCAGTCTTTGCAATTGCTCTGTGGTAGGTTTTTCACTTACTAATAGTGATTGAAATTTACTATTCATCAAGTTGATGTTGCTTGATAACTGATCTATTTCATCATTGCCGTTCACTGCTAAACGCTTTTCGTATGAGCCTATAGTATTAGTTGCTTGAATTAATCTATGGCTAAGTCGCCGTGCAGCAATGTAAGAAATTAGAGCGATCGCCACGATCAAAACTAAGATATTGATACCTAAAATGATCGCAAAGGAATAATCATAATCAAGGTTTAAACTAACAGCAATATTCCAGTTTAAGTCTGGTAGACCAGCAATTGTAGACGTAGGTATGGACTTTAAATATTTATTTTCTGAATTGGTAGGAGTTGTAAGTAATAAGTTTTTACCCTTGCTAATTACATAATCATAATCACTGTTTCTTAAATTTGTCTGAATAGTATTAATCGGCATTACAGTTTTTAAGATTGCCTGAATTCTTTGGGTTTGCCTATCAAGAATTGGGATTATAAACTGAACTGCATATTCATTTTTTCCTTTATTTAAAGATACTGGTTGGATCACTAAAGGTGAGTTAAATTTCACTGCTTTTTTTAGAATATCTCGATCAAGATTTTGAGGCGATCGCTTGGGAATAGTTTGGACAATTAAATTTCCCCGCAGATTATAAATAGCCACACTATCAAAAATCTTAGATCTATCATTATAGGTATTTAGGCTATTTAGGCGACTTGTAATTAATAGTTTCTGGCGATCGCTTGGGGTTCGATTTGCTTGGAGTCCAGAGGTGCGAGCTAAGTTTAGACTGAGATTTTTAGAGTCTTGATAATGACCTAATACAATCCTATTAATGCGATCGGCAATGAACACTGTCCGAATCTCTTGCACACGGATGGCACGCTCTTGATTGGCTCTGAGGTTAACTTGATAGGCAAACCCTGAAACTATACAAGTCGGGATCGTGGCACAGGCGATCGCCCACAGCATTAATCTTTGGGGTAAGACCATGACGGGTTTAGGTAGAAATCCTTGAGGCTCAATCTTTTGAGTATTAATAGGATGATCAATATCAGTAATGAATTGATCATCAAGATCATCAACCAATGACAAATATTCTAATTCAGCTTGATCGCCTTGAGAGGGATTAGGTTCAGGGCTGTTAGAAGCGTCATCTGACATATTAATTCCCCTTAGGATTTGGTTTTTACCGAAGACGATAGACTGTAGAAAAAAAATTAGGAACTACAATCCCATAATTTTAGCGATAGTTCCCAATTCTGCTGCAACCTCTTTGTGGAAATGCGACTCTGGGGACTGGTCGATCGCAGTGTTAGAGTCCTTTAAGCCATTACCTGTCAATACACACACTACCGTAGCGTGATCTGGAACTTGATCTTTCACCTTTAGTAATCCTGCCACCGAGGCCGCACTGGCAGGTTCACAGAAAATCCCTTCTTCCCCCGCTAAAATCCGATATGCCTCTAAAATCTCTTCGTCCGTAACACTATTAAACTCGCCATTACATTCTGCTTTAACAGCGATCGCCGCTTGCCAATTAGCAGGATTACCAATGCGAATGGCACTAGCAATAGTTTCAGGATTTTCAAATACTTTACCTGTAACTAAAGGAGCTGCGCCTGCCGCTTGAAAACCCATCATTCTTGGTAATTTTTGGGATTGCCCCAGATTTTTATATTCCTTAAATCCCATCCAATAGGCAGTAATATTACCAGCATTGCCGACAGGGATACAAAGCCAATCGGGGGCATCACCTAATGCTTCTACAACCTCAAAGGCGGCGGTTTTTTGTCCTTGCAAGCGGTAGGGATTTATGGAGTTGACTAGGGTTACGGGGTACTTTTCACCCATGTCTCGAACCAACTGCATTGCCTGATCAAAGTTGCCTTGAATGGAAATTACCTCTGCCCCATAAATTAAAGCCTGTGCCAGTTTACCCATGGCAATTTTACCTTCAGGGATGAGGACGTATGCTTTCATTCCCGCCCGTTTAGCATAGGCGGCGGCGGCGGCTGATGTGTTGCCTGTGCTGGCGCAAACCACAACCTCGGCTCCCTCCTCCTTAGCTTTGGAGATCGCCATGGTCATACCTCGATCCTTAAAGCTGCCCGTAGGATTTAAGCCTTCATATTTAACTAATACCTTAATGCCTCGTCCCATGCGTTCTGACACTGCTAAAGCGGGAATTAAGGGTGTATTGCCTTCATGTAGTGTAATTATTGGGGTGCGATCGCTCACTGGCAATAGATGGGCATAGCGACAAATTAGACCGCAGGAAGGGCGAACTACAGTGCAAGAAGTATTAGGACAGGAAATATGGGACGGCACGTTAATTAATTAGTTTTTTAGCTAGTTTAACCTTTAGTTGGCGATTTGCTTAACTAGATTTATTAGAAACCGAACTCTGGTTACCTTGCTTTAACTATAAGGGCTTTAACTATGGAGAGTTTCAAGACTTAAAACCTTGCCATTAATAAAGTAATTTAAGATTGTAAAGATTAAGATGCCAATTACGACATTTAAAACATAGTTGACCTTAAGCCACTCAAGGGCTGGGAAAATAATAAAACTTCTTATAGCAATTCCGAACCCTAGGGTTAAATGAAAGATTAAAAACTGATTAATAATTTGTTTAGAATCGATTTTATTTGCAGGTTCCCAAACCCAAAATCGATAAATTAAAAAGCTAAATATAGTTCCTATTTCCATGGCAAGAATATTCGCAATACTTTTAAGAAAGGGACTCCTAAATCCAAAAACTTCAACAAAAATAATTAATGATATTACATTG
>CASBQR010000179.1 GCA_949127865.1 Synechococcales cyanobacterium PMM_0082 | reverse complement strand
GCTTTTTCTATCTCCGCTCGGCTGATATTTTTCATACCCTATATCTTTAGCCCTTTTTAGCCCTTTGTTCTGTATCTTTTGCTCCCTAATCCTTCTTTTTATCCTGTGTAGTTACAATTATTGAGTCATCTAGACCGTCAAGCTCAGAAATTAGTTGTTGTTTATAGCTCACAATTTAACTCCTTTAACAGACTTTAGTTTTTATAGTTTAGCATTAGGAACAATCGCCCTGTGGACATGAGTTTGATTAATTTAGATCGCGATCGCTTTACTCTCCAAGAGCGCAAATACTAAAACACATCTTCGTAAATATCAGTTACGGGCAAAATTAAATTCACAGAATCTAATTGCAACTTATCTTCTCTTCCTAAAGTCTCTCTTGTCCAATTCTCTTCATCAATCCGCCGATAAATTTCTATGCATATTCGATCTTGGGAAACTAGAACGTATTCTTGCAAGCTTGGAATGTTTTGATAATTTTGCAATTTTTCTCTTTTATCAATTACCTCGGTGCTTGGAGATAAAACTTCAATGATTAAGCAAGGAGAATTTAAGATAAATTGATCTTGAGTTGACAATTCACAGCTTACAACTACGTCAGGATAGTAAAAGATACTTTTTTTCTTAATTTCAGATTTTAATTTCACTTTCATATCTGACATAAAAGCATCACAGCCACTTCCCCGCAAATGCGATCGCAACCGACTGGCTAGAGCTAAGGATAGGAGATTATGCTTCCTACTTGCCCCTGCCATTGCAAAAACTTCACCACCCACATATTCATGGCGGATTTCGCTTTTTAATTCTGCTTCTAGGTATTCAGAAACTGATAGAGGATAAATAGGCGATCGCATAGTTCTTCCCAACTTAAATTGGCTCTGTAATTATGATGACACAACTATAAAAAGTAATCAAATTTGCTAGAGATCGCTTTACGCCCCAAGAACGAAATTACTAAAATACATCTTCGCAAATATCAGTTACAGCCAAAGTCAAATTCACTGATATAGCGGGTCATCTTTAATTGATTTAATCGATAGGCAAAGACTTGCAGTAAGTTAAGAGTAAGGTAATGCGATCGCCTGCTTTATCAAAACGTTGACTTAAGGATTGGCGGGATGTTTTTAAGAGGCTAACATCAGCCCCAAGTAATCGTAATTGCTTATTTATTTCCACATAATAGGGGATTAAATCTTCTTCGGTGGGCAGAATTTGATCGAGGAGTTGGGATTGAAAGAACTCTTGGGTGTGTTGGTGCGATCGCTCTAAATTCCGAATATGAACTTTCACATCAGTTAAGCCTCGCATTTGATCTAATAGAGATTTAAGGTTTTCTATTTCTTCACGCAAAACTTGAAATTTAGTTGGAGCATTTAGGGGATTCATAGAGGTTTTACCTGAATTTTTTTAGTTCTGAACATATCCAACAAACTATAAACCACAGGCACAAAAATTAGACTGAGAACCGTAGAGGTAACTAAACCACCAATCACAGCGATCGCCAAAGGAGCGCGTAATTCTGAACCCGCACCTATTCCCAAAGCAATGGGCAGCATTCCTAAAACCGTAGAGGCAGTGGTCATCAAAATTGGACGAAGGCGAACGGGGCAAGCTTCTAGGATCGCTTGTTTAAGTGGCAATCCTTGTGCTCGGCTTTGATTGATATAGTCCACAATTAGAATGGCACTTTTATTATCTATGCCAAACAATAAAATAATACCAATGACGGCAATCATACCAAAGTCGCTACCTGTGATGTACAAAGCGAAGATCGCTCCCACTAATGCTAAGGGCAGGGTTAGCACTATAACCAAGGGATCAATAGGGTTGCCAAATAAAAATATGAGAACAGCAGCAATACAAATTACCGATAAGCCTAAGGTGCCAGCAAAACTAGTCAAGATTGAATTTAATCGTTCCGAATCTCCTCCTAGATCAATGGTTACGCCTGTGGGTAAGAGGGGTTTCGCGATCGCCACCACTTGATCCGTAGCAGTACCGAGGGCAATATTTTTACCAAGATTAGCAGTAATGTAAACAACTCGGTTCCCATTGAGTCGTTCTATTTCGGTGTCATTAGTGATTTTAATATCCTCTAGTCCCGCTTGGTTTTGGATTTTTGCCTGAATTGCGATCGCAGTTTTTCTTAAATCTTCAATATTTTCACCAATGAGCGTAATTTGTAGAGGTTTTTCGCCGCCTGTATCCACAAACTGAATATCTTCAATGCTGATGGCAACATCCTTAATTACTGGTAAAGTCGTCCGCAGTTGATCTTGCATAGCTGAGGTTGTAAGAGAGCGATCGCTCTTTAACTTCACATATAAATTGCCCTTATTTGGTTGCCCCTGCCCATTGCCAATAGTTGTAAACACAGTCCTAACTTCAGGAGATTTAAGAACCGATGCCTCTAGCTGTTTAGCCACCGCTGCCGAATTAGTGAGAGGATTAAATTGGACTAGCGGATTAATTTGAGAATTTACAGAACTAGGATTAACAGGGGGATTAGGACGGAATAAAGCCACAGATGGAGCAGAAAGATTAAGGGGAGCCGTGTAGGTAATATTAAATTCACCGCGATCAAGCTTGGGAATAAAGGCTTTAGGTACAAAAGGGATCAAAGCCAAGCCTAGCCCAAGAATTAAAACCGATATGCCAACAACAAGCCAGCGATGATCTAGTGACCATACTAAAGCTCTGCCATAAAAAGCATTCAACCCATCACGATTATTTTCCTGCTGTTGGTTCCAAGGTTTGCCTTTTAGCCAATGGGCAGCTAATAACGGGGAAAGGGTGCGAGCTACGGCTAAAGAAATTAAAACTGCGGCGGAAATAGTAATGCCAAAGGGTTTAAAAAATTGCCCTAAAGTTCCTGACATTAAGCCTACGGGCAGAAACACCGCTGCTATGGTTAGGGTGGCAGCAGTAACGGTTAAGCCAATTTCTTGGGTGGCTCTAATTGCGGCTCTAAAGGGTGATTCTCCTTGATCTAAGTGACGGCTAATATTTTCCACATCTACGATCGCATCATCCACAACGATCCCAATTACCAATGCTAATGCCAGTAACGTAATGGTTTCCAGATTAAAGCCCATAATTGCCATCACAATAAATGTGCCAAGGAGAGAAATCGGAATTGCCAACGCTGAAATTACCGTAGCTTTCCAGTCTCTTAAAAAAGGATAGATTACGACTACAGATAAAATGACAGCAAGGATGAGAGAGTCAATGGTGGCGTGGGTAGCTTCACGGATATATTCAGCTTGGGTCGAGGCAAGGGTAAATTCTAAATCGGGAAATTGCGATCGCAACTTTTGGACAGCATTTTCAGCCAGATCGACTACTTCTAGCGTATTAGCATCACTACGTTTAATCACCTCCACCGCTAGGGCATCTCTACCATTAATTCTAATTTTGGTGCTGGTAAAAGTATTTTTTATAAATTCACTAAAACTAGCGGGGCTAATCTGGGTAGGTAGGGGCGTAGGTGTACCGAGGAGTTCTACTTTTAATACGCCTTTTAAGGACTGAAGTGGCGGTAAAATGCCTGTCTTTGCTAGATCGGTTAAGTCCTGTAACTTGGCTTGATCAAGACTGGGAGAAGCTTTATAGGTAAAGGTATAACTAACTGCCGCCGACTCATTTAAGTTGATCGGAATTACTTGTAAGGATGTATTGGTAGGAAGTTTAACCTGCTTAACTATATCTTTAACTT
Organism: Synechococcales cyanobacterium PMM_0082; assembly: GCA_949127865.1. Classification (GTDB taxonomy): domain Bacteria; phylum Cyanobacteriota; class Cyanobacteriia; order Pseudanabaenales; family Pseudanabaenaceae; genus PCC-7502. The sequence goes on along the minus strand of CASBQR010000179.1, from coordinate 498 downwards.
TTTGCGTGGAAGTTTCTAAATTGGTACCAACATCAAACCCTAAACTAATTACCGCTCGATCGCTAAATGTGGTCGAACGAATAGAACTCACACCTGCGATCGCTTTTAAGTCTTGCTCTAGGGGCTTCGTAATTTTAGATTCAGTATCTGATATAGATTGGGATGAAACCGATGCACTTACCACTACCACAGGAAAAGTTACATCAGGAAACAGGGCATATTTAAGGGAAGAGAAAGCAAAAATCCCAGCAATACTAACAACTAACCACGCTAGAAGAGTTAGCCATGAATACTTAATTGCATACTTGGAGATATTAAAACGGTTACGCATTCTGCTCGGTCGATATTTTGCTATCCTAATTTAGCGCAGTTTGGACAGTCAGCCTTGCCTAATCAACTTTCAAATTCCCTAAAAACTCTGATCTTAGTCCCCCAAGGAGCTGAGTATCAGGTGGTACTTAAAAGCTGGAAAAATAATCAAGCCGATTATTATCAAAT
>CASBQR010000178.1 GCA_949127865.1 Synechococcales cyanobacterium PMM_0082 | reverse complement strand
CTTGCAGACATTGCAGAGGCAGACTGAATATCTGCCCGTTAAATTGGCACTTGGCATTCTCTTCTTCCAAGCTCAGCACCTTGTACACGACAGTTTGAAATTCAAGGGGGAAGTTGGGGCGTATTTGCAATAAGGTATGTAAGTCAGCAATAATAACTTTGCTATTTTTTGTCACCCCCTCATAAATGCGATCGCCTATGTCCAGCGACAAATTATCTTTATCTGGCAATGGTTCTAGTCGCTGGACATGGGTATTTGAGTCTAAAGGTGTGTCCAGCGACTGGGATGTAGGCTGGGACTGGCTTTTTTGTCGCTGGACATCTGGCTTGAAATAATAGACCTTAAACCTAATTTTGCCGCAGCGATCGCTACCATTATTTTTTACCCTTTCTTCACTCTCAATAAGCCCCTTCTTCCGTAACCGTTCCAATTGCTTCCGCATCGCCTCTCTATTTTTACAACCTGAGAGCGATGGAATATAAATTAGCTCATCTGGTTCAAAATAGACTCCCGCCTTGGCTTGTAGATAACTTAACAACCTTGCACTTATGGGTGACTCTTCTTCAAGATTATCAATATCACCCTCATGCTTCCATGAATAATCTTCCACATCTAAAAGAACGCGATACTGACCTGTACATCCCGAACGACTTTTCTTAATCTCCAGAATGCGATGATTCTTGGTAAAAGTTGAATCGCTAGCATTCGGTTTACTCAGGTACCAAACTTCTGAAACATTATCCTCAAAAGCAGTTGTGCCCCTACTCCCACCACCCTTATTTGTATGATGCAACACCACAAAAGTACAGCCTGTCTCAGAAGCTAAATCTCGCATATCGTATATACACTTGGCATATGCCGAATCCTTTTCTTCCGCCGCACTTCGACGATTAGTAGAAGTAAACGAGTCGATTATACAAAAGCCGATATTATTCTCAGCTACACACTTTCTCAACCTACGGAATTGAGAGAACTGCCAATGCTCGATAAAAAACACTTGTTCCTTCGGCACTAACTCTCGAAACTCAGCAATTTCCAATCGCTCAACCGTATCGGTAAACTGCTCATCCGTCTGCACGACCAGCACTTTAGTTTGCTTAGTCGGGAAACTATTCCAAGCTATACCCGTAGCGATCGCCTTCACCAAATCGTAAGTCAGTAAAGTTTTACCCGTACCACCTGCCGCAATTAACCCAACTACAGTACCCGCAGGAATATAGGCTGCAATCAACCACTTTCGCTCAAGTTCGGGACGATTCAGTAAATCGTGTAGCTCAGTTACGCTAAAGGGAATCCGCCCATCTTCGTGTGCTTGCCAAATTTGGAGCAGTGTTGAAACAGACCGCTTGGCATACTGAGCTAATTCACCCATTCTCCAGATTTGGATTGCCTCATCTTCTTCATCAAAGATTGCTTCTAGCTGTGCCAGCACATTCTCTAATGTGGGCTTAGGATTATTAGGCTCGGTTGTAGTCTCAACGGTAATTTCAACTTGTTTAGCAATAACCGATGGAATCTTGCCAATTCCTGCCAAAAGGCGATCTTTGGACAGCTTAAAATCCTCAATCCAATCTGTAATATCTAACCCGCCCTTCGTAGGTAATCTATTCCATAAAGGTGAATCAGGATAAGGGTACAGCCATTGGGCATCAGGAAAGTCTTTGCCAACATCCTGCATATGTTCCATACCCTTAGTATCACGGTCAGGAACCAGAACGACAGTAGCACCCTGTAAATCTTCCAGATAATTTGGATAACCATATCTTCTCCATTTAAGCGACCCACCGATCGCAGAAGTAGCAGCAATACCCATCGAAAGTAATAAATCAGCTTTACCTTCACCCTCAACAATTAAGACTTGTTCATGATTAGCGATCGCACTCCTAATCACCTCATCAGAAATCCGATAAAGATGAAGTTGTTTCTGCAACTGTTCAGGTAAGCCTAAAGCCCACTCTAAACCTTTGCCATGAATCCGATGCCACTGGGCAAACTTCTTGTTTCCCTCACCATCATCAGTTCTTACTACCTTTGCCAAAGGACAGCCCTTAATACTGGGATAGAAAAACTCCTTCTTACCAGCCGCCCGAATAGCTTTAGGACGATCCGACTTATCATCTTGAACAGAATAATATAACCCCCAAGTCCCACAATCAGTCTGCCCCCGATAGATAAAGCCCTCAATACCAGCATCGCCAATATGGGTATGACATCTAACTTTAAGCCCAGATTCAGACTCATCAACAGCACAATCACCATCTTTCGTCCTGCCACAGATCGGACAAGGATTTCTCACAGAAGAACGATATTTACTCACGGCTCGCCTCCTCCGCAATCCAACGCTGATAATTACCTAGCACCGAATTACTTGCCTCAGAAATTAAAGCTTCAGCCAATACTCTATGAGCCACACTGTCGTACAATAAGTAAAGCTTTTCCCGAACTGTTTGAACCAACATACCCTCCATCAATAAATTTTCAACAGCACCTTGACATTTCGTATCCAATTGGCTACTATTAGAGAGTATATTGCAAGTCATTAAATACGTCAATAGCAAAAGTATCCGAACGGACACTATTTAGATTGTTATTTCTTATCACTTGTTACTCATCTATCAGTTTTTACTTATGAGTGAATCTACTTTAAGGG
>CASBQR010000177.1 GCA_949127865.1 Synechococcales cyanobacterium PMM_0082 | reverse complement strand
GCATCCCTACCCGTAGCCGTAGAACGTGAAAAAGTTAAAATTCTTGTACCAGGTCTATTGACTTCACCCACCACCGCAATATTTAAGGGACGGGCATCGATAAGGGAAACATTAACGATTTTACGTACTAAAAATGGTGCTAGTCTTTTTTCTAATAATCTGGCAGTTTCGGCAATGGTTAAGCCTTCTACTTTTATGGCTCCAACTAGGGCGATCGTCACGGTACCATCGGGGGCAATAGTTTGGTTACCGCTGAGTTCAGGAACATTAAATATATCGATTTTGACAACGTCACCTGGTCCCAGAGTATATTTCCCGATCTCTTCCCGTTGACCAACATTGACAAGGGGGTTAAAGGTGGAATTTAAGGCGGCGGGGGTAGTGGGAGAGCCTAAAGGCATCGAGATTTCTTGCGCTAATGCTGATAACGAAAATGTTGGAAAAGTTGCCAGCACCAAGCTAGTAAGATACACGTATTTTTTCATAATTTCTCATCACCACTTCAAACGAATACTAGTTTTATTTTGTCGATTTCTGGATAATCAGCTTAGTTTATTCGCTGATCAAGTTACATAGTCTGACGATATTTAGCTAATTTATGATGCAGTATATAGGTAAAGTCAGATTTTAGCTTAATGCATCTTACCAACTAATGCTTTTTCCCGATGTAATTTTTTTTGATGCCGTAGGTACCCTATTTGGAGTTAGGGGCAGTGTGGGGCAAATCTATGGAGCGATCGCTCGTAAATATGGTGTAGATGCTAACTATGAAGATTTAAATCAAGCGTTTATCTGTAACTTTAAGAACTCTTCTAAAATGGCATTTCCTGATATTGAGCGATCGCAAATTTCATCCCAAATTTATAAATGTGAATACAAATGGTGGCAAGATATTGCTAAATCAACATTTATCCAAGTTGGAGCTTTCTCCCAGTTTCAAGATTTTGAGGCATATTTTCAGGAAATGTATAATTTCTTTGCTACGCCAGATGCTTGGTATATCTACGAAGATGTCATTCCCGTCTTAAATTATTTGCAAGCTCAGGGTGTCACCCTAGGGATAATTTCCAATTTTGATCACCGTCTTTATCCTGTTTTAAAAAACTTACAACTGGATCGATTTTTTGCCTCTATCACCATCTCAACTCAAGTCGGAGCCGCTAAACCCGATCTGCAAATTTTTCACGCAGCGATCGCTAAGCATGATCCTCATCAAGACTTTTGGCATATCGGTGATAGCTTCAAAGAGGACTATGAAGGCGCTAAAAAGGCAGGTATTCAAGGGATTTGGATTGATCGCTTCTCCAGTTCCCAGACTGCCTACAGCACAATTAACAGCTTTAAGGATTTAATTGCTCCTGATTTTCTTAAACTTTTGTCAAAATCTGTAATCAAATAACCATAAGCACTAAACTAGATCAATCTAAAATAATCCACAAAAAATTATTATGGGCGAGTCAAAACGGCGGAAAGAAGAATTAGGAGAAAACTACGGAAAGCCAGAGCCGATCGTATCTTGGTTGCCTTTTTTAACAAAACAAAAAGCTAGTCAATTTGTGCAAATTACCACCACAGGAGCTTGGATTGGCATTGCCATAATGGTTGCCTATTGGGTCACTATTCGCTTTATCGGTCCAGTCTTTGGTTGGTGGGAAGTTGACTAAAAAATGGTAGATTTTACTGATTTCTACTTAGAATCATGAATTGCGAACTTTTAATTCCTGCCGCAGGCTCTGGTAGGCGCATGGGTAGCGATCGCAATAAACTTTTACTCCCACTTTTAGACAAGCCAATTTTGCAATGGACAATAGAGGCAGCGATCGCTAGTTCATCTATTTCTTGGATTGGCGTAATCGGCCAACCCTGCGACTTTGCAGATTTCAAGCAAATATTTGTACGCCTAGAGTCCCCCAAACCCATTACCCTAATTCAAGGGGGAGAAACTCGCCAAGAGTCTGTATCTAATGGTTTAAAAGCTTTACCTCAAACTTCCAAGTCTGTTTTGATCCATGATGGGGCAAGATGTTTAGCTACGCCTAATCTTTTTGATCGCTGTGCTGAGGCATTACAAACTTATAGCGGCTTAATTGCGGCAATCACTGTCAAAGATACAATCAAAATTGTGCATAATCGCATCGTTGAATCCACACCCGATCGCCATCAACTCTGGGCAGCCCAGACCCCCCAAGGATTTTCCGTAAAAGAACTAAAACAAGCGCATCTGCAAGCACAGGAACTAAACTGGTCAGTCACCGACGATGCTGCACTATTTGAAAAAATTGGCTTACCCGTGCAAATTGTGATGGGCGAAGAAACTAATCTCAAAATTACAACTCCTCAAGATTTAGCGATCGCTGAATTTATCCTCAGACAAAGATTACAGTAATTTAATTCCTTGGGCGATTAGAGGAAGTAGGATTCAAATAATCAAGGGTAAAAACTGCCGTCAAAGAAATGCAAATAATTAAGAACACCCAAAACCCCGCTTCTTTAAATTCACCCGCTTCTACGGCAAAATAAATTGCCATGGGCATAGTTTGAGTTTGTTCAGGAATATTTCCTGCCAGCATCAAAGTTGCCCCAAACTCTCCTAAGGCACGGCTAAATGCTAATACCATTCCCGATAATATTCCAGGCAGAGCTAAAGGAAAAGCTATATAGCTAAATACTTGCAACTCTGAGGCTCCCTCCACTCTTGCCGCATCAAGCAATAATTGATCAATTTGGGTAAATGCTCCCAACGAGGCTCGGTACATCAAAGGAAAAGCAATTACAGTGGCAGCGATGACGGCTCCATACCAAGTAAATATAATTTGAATGCTGAAATGGGAAATTAGCTGCCCGATCGCTCCATTTTTACCAAATAACAACAATAAAAAAAATCCTACAACCGTCGGCGGCAAAACTAAGGGAATTAGTAATAGGCAATTAATTAGCGATCGCCATCGACCTCGATAATAAGTCATGGCATAGGCAGAACCAACACCCAAACAAAAAGTAATTAGGGTAGCAATTACCGATACCTTAATTGAAATCCAAAGCGGCGCAAGATTCGGCAGTAAATTCATAATTAGGATTTACTAATAACTCCAAATCCATATTTTTGGAATACCGCCCTTGCTTTGTTACTTTGTAAAAACTCCACATACTCTTTAGCAGCTTTTGGATTTTGACTGGATTTAATAATGCTGATGGGATAAATAATGGGGGAATGTAACTTCTGATCGGCGATCGTTGAGATTAAAACTTTTTCCGAATTTTTAGCGTCGCTAATATAGACAATTCCTGCATCCACTTCCCCTGACTCCACCGCAGTTAGCACGAACCTGACACTATTCCCAAGCACAAATTTTGGTTGTAATTTCGCAAAAATTCCTAAATTCTCTAAGACCTCCTGAGCATAATGCCCTACAGGTACGCTACGAGGATCGGCGATCGCTATTCTTTTGATATTGGCATTCACCAACTGCGAGAAATTAGATAACTGAACAGAGCTACTTTTAGGCGTAATTAAAACTAGTTGATTAGTTAATAAATTGGTTTTAAATAATAATAAGCCTTTAGTTTCTAGGGCATTCATTTGCTTAACCCCTGCCGAAATAAATACATCCACTGGCGCACCTTGCATAATTTGTTGTTGTAATGCCCCAGACCCACCAAAGTTATAGGTGACTTTTCCTGAATAGTTCGCCGTAATTGCTTTTAATGAGGGCTGCAAACTCGCTGCCGCCGAGACTAGAAGGTTTCCTGAAGCTTGCGCCAACATAATTTGCGTAAGTATGCTCAGACATATTCCCAAGAAAATGCCCACAAATAGTTTTGCAAATGGTTTTAAAACTGTTGAGAAATTTTTAATCATGCCATAAAGAGAATTAAATTAAGACCTTAATCAGCATGATACATTTAGAAAGTTTAGATGCAGACTAGAGTTAAATAGAAAAAATGAACACTCAAATCAGCATAATCATGGGTAGTGATTCTGATCTGCCGACAATGGAAGGAGCGATCGCCATTTGTCAGCAATTTGCAGTAGGCTACGAAGTGGCAATTATTTCCGCCCACAGAACCCCAGATCGCATGGTAGATTTTGCTAAACACGCCCACGAGCGAGGCATCAAAGTAATTATTGCTGGCGCTGGTGGAGCTGCCCATTTACCCGGAATGGTAGCCGCCCTTTCTCCGTTACCAGTGATTGGTGTGCCTGTAGTTTCTAAGTACTTAAATGGTCTAGATTCGTTATACTCTATTGTGCAGATGCCAAAAGGGATTCCTGTTGCTACCGTAGCGATCGGCAATGCAGACAATGCAGGGTTATTAGCAATCCAAATTTTGGCAACTCATCAACCAGAACTTTTAGCTAAAATTCAAGCATATCGTGCCAGCCTTGAAACCATGGTTATGGAAAAGCAAGCTCAGCTAAACTATCAGTTAAATAAAAATTAGCTTTTAACAGCCTTGACTAAACTAACTTACGCCTCATATTAGTTATATTTACTTAGAATCATTGATTAAGTATTAATATCGTAAAAGGTAATCCCTGAACAGAATATTTGGAGCTTACCTAGTTTGAAGCCTAGCCCTAGGTGATATTCGGTAGCAAAAGATACCTTTCCCAAGAAGGTGAATGTAGACAGTTGCCTTGTTCACTTTCACCCCATACAATGATTCATAATTTTACTTAGACCTTCATCTGGTTACTAGTTAACTAAAGAGCTTACCCCAATATGAAAATTCTCAAAGTCTCAACCTTACGTGGTCCAAACCAATGGCATAACCAACGCCATCAACTGATTGCGATCAGGTTAGATTTAGAGACTTCTGCTCAGACTCCACCAAAATCTATTCCTAATTTTTATAGCAGTCTTGCGAGCACTTTGCCTAGCCTTGAACACAACGACCTATTTGCGTTTCTTAAGTCCATGGAAAATGCCACTATGGCTGACATTGTGCAGTACGTCGCCCTAGAGCTACAGAATATGGCGGGAATGCTAGTGGATTTCGGAGCTAATAAATCAACAGCAGAGGCTGGAGTTTATCAAGTTGTATTTGAGTATCAGTTTGAACAAGATGGTCGCTATGCCGCACGGGCAGCAGTTCGCTTATGCCAAAGCCTAATTGACAATGGCGTATATCCGATCGCCGAACTTCAACAGGATATAAAAGACCTTGCCGAACTTAAATTAGAATCTCAGCTAGGACCAAGTACTGAATCTATTGTGGCAGAGGCAAATGCTCGAGGCATCCCTTGGTTAAATATCAACAGCCGTGCCATGATTCAATTAGGCTATGGTATTCACCAAAAACGTTTGCAAGCCACCCTCAGTAACTTCACAGGGATTTTGGGGGTAGAGCTTGCCTGTGATAAGGAAGCTACTAAAGGTATTTTGCGCGACTCAGGAATTCCTGTGCCTAGAGGGACGGTGATTAAGTCTTTGAAATATCTAGAAGAGGCGATCGCTGGAGTCGGGGGATTTCCCATTGTTATTAAACCTCTTAACGGCAATCACGGAAGAGGCATTAGCATTGATATTTGCTCGTTGCTCGCTGCCGAAGATGCCTTTGAAGTCGCTCAACAGGTTTCTGAAGATGTGATTGTTGAACGCTTCCACCAAGGTCGAGATCACCGAGTTCTAGTTATAAATGGCAAATTTATCGCAGTAGCAGAACGGATTCCTGCCCATGTTTATGGTGATGGCAAATCTACGATCGCCGAATTAATTGAAATTACAAACCTTGATCCTTTACGCGGTGACGGTCATGATAATGTTCTGACCAAGATAGTTTTGGATCGAACTAGTTTAGATATTCTGCAACGGCAAAGCCTAACCCTAGAGACCGTTTTGGAAGCTGGGAAAATTTGCTATCTTAGAGCCACAGCCAACCTAAGTACTGGAGGTATTGCGGTTGATCGCACTGATGACATTCACCCCGAAAATATTTGGTTAGCGCAACGGGTAGCTAAAATTATTGGTTTAGATATTGCGGGAATTGATGTCGTTACCTCTGATATATCAAAACCTTTACGGGAAACTGATAGCGTGATTGTCGAAGTAAATGCGGCACCAGGATTTAGAATGCACACCGCTCCTAGTGTTGGCACCCCTCGCAATGTGGCAGAGCCTGTAATTAGCATGTTATTCCCTGAAGGTTCTCCCTCTCGTATCCCCATTATTGCGATTACTGGGACTAATGGCAAAACTACAACCACTCGCCTTACAGCGCATATCTTTAAGCAAACCCAAAAAGTAATTGGCTATACTACCACTGACGGCATTTATATTGGTGAATGGTTGGTGGAAAAAGGTGATACCACTGGTCCTACCAGCGCCCAAGTCATTCTCCGAGATCCGACCGTAGAGATTGCTGTACTAGAGACAGCTAGAGGGGGAATTCTCCGTTCTGGTTTAGGTTTTGATAGTTGTGATGTGGGAGTTGTGATGAATGTTCAAGCTGATCACTTGGGTATTGGCGATATTAACACCATAGATGAGTTAGCACATCTGAAGAGTGTCGTTCCTGCTTCTGTCTCCCCCAGTGGTTATGTAGTTTTGAACGCTGAAGACGAGTTGGTTGTGGCGATGGCTACTAAGGTGAAGGCACAGGTCGCATATTTTAGCCTTGATCCCGACAATCCTATAGTCAAAGCTCATATTGATCAAGGTGGACTAGCTGCGGTTTATGAAAATGGCTATCTCTCAATTATTCGAGGCGACTGGACTTTACGCGTAGAAGAAGCTGTCAATATGCCATTTACCTTGGCTGGCAAAGCTAAATTTATGATTCAAAATGCCATGGCTGCAAGTTTAGCCGCTTTTACCCAAGGTGTAAAAATTGAAGAGATTCGGGCAGGTTTAGTTAGTTTTATGGCTTCTGCCGATCAAACTCCGGGCAGAATGAATTTATTTGATTTGGGTAAGTTCCATGTGTTACTTGATTATGCTCATAATCCTGCTGGCTATAGAGCGATCGCTGAATTTATTAATACTTGGAAAGGTGAACGTATTGGCGTAATTGGCGCACCGGGCGATCGCCGTGATACTGATATTGAGGAACTAGGGCAACTAGCTGCGACGATGTTTAGTCGAGTAATTATTAAAGAAGATAGCGATCGCCGAGGTCGAGAACCAAATGTTGTAGCTACTCTAATGCAAAACGGAGTTCTATCGACTAACCCTAATCTTCCCTGTGAAATTATCTTAGATGAGATAGCTGCCATTGAAACTGCGTTAAATCAAGCTCTTAGTGGCGCTCTAGTTGTCATTTTCCCAGAAAAGGTTGAATCTATTATTAAATTACTTGAAGCCAAAAAAATTCCTAGTAGCTAATACTATTCTAAGTCTAAAAATTTGCCTAAATTAACCGATCAACTGAGTAAAAGTTACAAAACTTGGGTTTCAAGTTCGCTACAAAAGAAGAGGTATGTAATTTGACTCTTTGGGTAGAGTTATCCATTGTTCTACGCTAGCTTGTTTTTAGTTGATCTCGAACTGGGAAGACTCAATATCTAAACTAACTAATTTAATGTTAGTGTCACGAATCTTTCGCGCTGGGTCAAAGACAAAAAATCGAGACTTACTGCATAAGGGTTTCAGAAGGCCTAAATCTGGAGCGCGAATAAATAAAGACACTAACAACAATTTAATAGTGGCAAAAAGCTATTCAATGCGTTAAAGAAAAGTTAACACTACAAATACTAAAAACCAGAACTGGGAGCCTAGTCCTGATACTCTTTATCATTAATTTACTCAAGCCCAAAACATAACTAAGCTCCTATTTTTAATCTCACAAATCACATTAGCTTAAGGTCATTTCTATCCTTTAGGACTTCATTAATTTCACTCAAATCAAAGGCTTCAGCATCGATCCCATCCTCATCCCATTCCATCCTTTCCGCATATTCAGGATGATTAGGATCTGACAGGATTTCTAATAATTCCATATATCCCCATGCTCCGCCACAATCTTCTGGGGGGCAAGCTCTTTTGCCTTTAATGCAAGTTGGGTAAGTAACCTTTGGATCTGGAGCAAGAACTTTTTCTAAGAGAATTTTATGATCCCACCCATCCCCCATGTCGTAGGTATATCTTATCCAGCTTTTTTCATGAGGTAATACTTGACTGAGGATAACAGACTCTTCATCTGTATCAGGAACATCAAAACCGCCAAAATCATCGTCTGCCATTAATGGAGAATAGTAGGTTTCATTAGCCAAAAAGGTATGGAGGTGATAATTTTGCCAAGGCATAATGGCTTGAATTATCAGGTGTAGATCTCCTAAAGTTATATTACTTTCTGCTAAAACTCTCCGCCAAATCGGTGGACGGATATTTTCTAAAGTAACTTTTAATTGCAATATTGAAGTTGACATTATTTACTTAGAAGAAGCTACATGGATAGAACTATGATTTCACAAAAGCTTGTTTTTTTGCAATCGTAAATCTTTATTTCTCACGCTCACGCAGTCAATTTAAATCCTTTAAGAAATTTCATTAACTTATTTCTGATAGATATAAAATCCCTACATCGTGCAGCCGCGCACCCCATAATTCTACAAGAGGTCTAATAAAATCATGAAAACTTTAACTCTTTCTATTGGGCTCTCCCTTACCATAGGGACACTTCCAGCCTCTGCTCTTACCGTCAGACTTTATCAACCTGATCTTACCCTCACGCCTGACACCTCTATTGCTGACGCTGGACCTTGGCTAAACTTTGGTAGATCAGGAGTGAATGCTACTCAAACTAGTCAAGGAATAAGTGGCACTCTACTGAACACTACGAATAATAATGCACTGGCGGCAGGATACAGCAATTACAATGCTTCTACGCCTCCACCTTTTCCTGCTGTTCCTACAACCTTTATTAATCCAGCCTTCCCAACTTTAGATCGCGTTGCTGGATATACCTTAAGCTTTAACGTTGCCATTCTTAGCGAAACTTCTGCCAGCAATAACCGTGCAGGATTTAGTGTAATTGTCCTCAGTAATGATGCTCAAGGAATTGAAATTGGTTTTAGTCCATCTGGCAACGCAATCTTTGCTCAAAATTTTGACTTTACAAGAGGCGAATTCGTAAGTGCAAATTTATCTACATTAACTCATGCCACAGATTATGAATTGGCAATTTTAGGAAGTAATTACACCTTAAGTACTGGCGGCTCTTCGATTTTATCTGGTAACCTACGCTCCTATAATGCGGTGGCTATTTTTAATCCCTACCAAACTGCAAATTTTATATTTTTAGGCGATGATACTAGCCAAGCTCAGGCAAATATAAACTTAGGTGCAGTTAGCATAACTACTGTTCCTTTTGAGTTTTCACCCGCTTTAGGATTAGGTTTAATTGGGGCTTGGGGTATAGCTAGAAAGCTTAAATCTAAAAGTTTGAAAAAGTAATAGCGATCGCATTTAGGTTAATATCAATTCTGAAATTTAAAAAATAAACTTTAGAAAATATTATCTATGTCTAATTTAGAAACTACTGGTGCCGATGCCATTGATGTAGCGATCGCTAAGGGAATTGATTTTGATGGTTCTCCTATTCCTACGGCACCTTTGAATTTGTATAACAAAGTAATGGCGCTAGAAGCAGGTCGTCAACGTAGTGGGGTGATTAATACCATGCGATCGCGGATTGTCAGAATTGGAGCCAAACATATTCCCCAAGCTGAACTCAATCAAATGCTCCTTGATGCTAATTTCAAGCCCCTAAAGGATAAAGAAATCGCCTTCTATTACGGCGCATAACTATCAATGGAACTGCCGCAGCTATTTCAAATTAAAGCCCATCTAGATTTAATCCTTTTAGCCCTAGAAGCATTAACTGAAATTAGCTCAGAAACCATGCTCCAAGCGGCAACAGAGTTAAAATTACAAAATATCTTGAGCGATCGCCTAGTTTTGTGGAGACTCCGACAGGCAAATCCCTTACGCAAAAGTAGTACAGGCAATAGTGGCAGAAAAAAGTTAGATGTAGATGAAGCAAAGGCGATCGCTTTAATTACTTCTCACATTGCCCATAAACAGCAAACTTCAATTCGTCAGGCAGTAGCAGAACTAGAAAAATGTACTCTTAAAAAAGCCTCCCCTCATCAGCAAAGAATCTTAGGCGATTACTTAGACCGCTTCCACTCCATGTATGAGGAGCGTATGGCAGAGTCAGTTTCCAGCAAAGACTTAGAAAATATAGCTCTTAAATTATTAATAGATTTATTGTTTTATAGCTCTAGCAGTGGTTCCAGAAGATTGTGGATGTCCTTACTAGAACAGAGTCTGCCCAAATAATTAACATTAAGCAGCAGGCTTACGCAGTTCCGTACAATAAGAAGCCACATTAGACATCCCGATCGTAATTCCTGCGCGCATACAAACATTGGGACGGGGAAACCATAGCTTTTCTTCAGAGTACAAAGTTCCATACTCGGTAATTAAGCTTAAAACTCCATCTACCCCCATCACATAGCGACCAACCACAGGCGTTTTTTCGGCATAGCCCTGTTGACGTAATAGTTTGCCCGATTGGATATCTTCACCCTCAGCGATCGCCACTAAAATTGTAGAACCCTGATGCTTTTCCGACTGCTGATCCCATTCCATCGAACCATCCCAAGTCACCTTGGCACCACATATTGCTTGGCTAGGATCAAAATCGTATTCTTTACATAAAGCTGCCACTTCAGGGGTATCTGATTCCAAAAATTCCACCTTAATTTCTGACTTCCCGCTCTCTGACTTTTTAATGATAAGGTGATGGCTTGTACGTTGCGAAGCCCAAGTTCCTGCCCTTTGCTGAAAGAAGTCTGAGATAGTCATAATAAGTGTTTAAATGATGCTAATTAATATTAACAGCTCAAGGCTAGTTTCCATACTTGATAAATTACTAACACAAGAGTAATGTTTGAAATCATTAAATTGAAATTTTTCAGGTTGTAGCTTAATTAGATTTTAAATACTCTGCTTTAAGCATTCGTTTTTCCTAAAGTAAGATGAGCGTGTCTTAGAATATATGAAGATATGTAAAAACCTATAAAATCAACTTTTTTATAAATGCACCCCTACCCTATGACCTCAAGCACCGACCTGTTCGCACCGGTAAAAGATGATTTACGCACTCTTACGACCAACCTTAAAGAGTTAGTAGGGGCAAAGCATCCGATTTTATATGCAGCCGCAGAACATTTATTTGATGGGAAAGGAAAGAGCTTACGTCCTGCGATCGTGTTATTGGTTTCACGGGGGACTATGACGGACTGGGATATTACGCCTCGTCATCGGCGGTTGGCAGAAATTACAGAAATGATTCATACTGCCAGCCTTGTCCATGATGATGTCATTGATATGGCAGATTTACGCCGTGGAAATCCAACTGTCAATAGTAGGTTTGGCAATCGGGTGGCGGTTTTAGCGGGAGATTTCTTATTTGCCCAATCCTCTTGGTATTTAGCTAATTTAGATAGCCTTGAAGTTGTGAAGTTGCTTTCCAAGGTGATTGCTGATTTTGCTGAGGGGGAGATTTTACAAAGTCTGACTTGTTTTGATACAGATTTATCGTTAGAAGATTACGTTGAAAAAAGTTTCTATAAAACCGCCTCTTTAATAGCAGGAAGTGCCAAGGCAGCAGGAGTATTAAGCGGAGTTGGGAGCATTCAGTCGGAACAGCTATATAACTTCGGTAAGTTCTTTGGCATTGCCTTTCAAATCGTTGATGATATTTTAGATTTTACTGGCTCGACCGAAGCTTTGGGTAAACCTGCGGGTTCTGATTTGCAACAGGGTAACTTAACCGCTCCCGCCTTATTTGCGTTGGAAGAAAAACCCCAACTCAAGATTTTAATTGAACGAGAGTTTGCTGAGGTTGGAGACCTAGCTCAAGCGATCGCTCTAATTAATGCTAGTGATGGGATTCAACGTTCACGGGATTTAGCAAAGTCCTATGCGAAACAAGCTATAGCGTCCATTGAGTGGCTGCCAAATTCAGCCCATAAACACGCCCTTTTAGATCTAGTACCATACATTCTTAATCGCTTGTATTAGGTATGGATATAGCAATTTTATTTGCGCTGGTTTCTGCTTGTGTGGCGATCGCTATTTTTACGCAAAGACTAGAAGATTCCCTTAAATTAGCCCCAGTTTTATTTTTTAATCCTGCTTTTAATTCCCAAGATAGCTATCCTACGGTATCTGTAGTGATTCCCGCCTATAACGAAGAAATTAATATTGAAAACTGTGTGCAGGCAGTATTAGGTAGCGATTATCCGCAAACATTACAAGTATTAATCGCTGATGATCAATCCACCGATCAAACTAAAGCGATCGCTGAAACTATAGCTAATAAAGAGCCAAGAGTCCAACTGGTAAATGTGCCGAACCGTCCGACCGATAAAACTTGGCGGGGCAAAAATTGGGCTTGTGCTCAAGCAGCAGAACAAGCAACAGGGGAGTATTTACTATTTATTGATGCCGATGTCAGACTAGAACCAAAGGCGATCGCTGCTGCCATATCCGAGGCAATTACTACTAAAAGCGATCTTCTCAGTTGTGCGCCCCAAATTGTCTGTGGATGTTTTGCCGAGTGGCTAGTGCAGCCGTTGATGATGAGTGCGATCGCCATTGGTTTTGATTTTAATGCCGTTAACGATCCGAACGATAAAACCGCCTTTGCCGCAGGTATGTTTATGCTCTTCCGCCATGACATCTACAAAAAAATTGGTGGACATACTGCCGTTGCCGATCAACCCGTAGAAGATGTAGAACTGGCAAGATTAGTCAAAGGGCAAGGCTTAAAATTACGCTTCATGCTGGCGATCTCCCTAGTCAAAGTCAGAATGTATCAATCCTTTGCCACTCTATGGGAAGGCTGGACAAAAAATTATTACATGGGTTCCCAATCCAACCTATGGGGTACTCTGTTTTCAGCATTTGTATTCCTACTGATTTTTCTTGTGCCGTGGGTGGGATTGCTAATTAGTGGCTATAAATTTTCTACATTCACCATCCACACAGGTTGGGAGATGGGAATTTTACTATGGGCTTTAGTGGCGATCGCTTTACAATTCCGACTTCGCAAGATCAGTGCCGAGAATTTCCAACAACCCCTACGCTATTGGTGGTTGGGCTGGCTGGGGGGGATAATTGTAGCGAGCATTGCCATTACTTCGATCATCAAAACTGAAACAGGTTGGGGTTGGACATGGAGAGGGCGATCGCTAGCAATTCCTAAGTAACTCATGTTACGCAGAATTCTGAAGTTCTGGCAGTAAGGTAGACTCAAAGAGGCAAATACCACAAGGTTTAAAGTTTTAATTGAGTGTAACCCTACTTAAACCGTTGATCGACTCAAATTTTTCTGCGTAATATCAGTCATAAAGAAATGTTGCTATAACCCTTAACAAAATTAAGAAAAAAAAGATGCTTGGCAGTCCAAACATCAAGAAAATATAAATAGAAATTTTATTAAAAGGGCTAATTATACTCAAAACCTTTATATAAGCTGGTCTCGATTTAATAATTTTATTTTGTCTGAAAAGATTGAATTTTGGGGATCGCTTTATATTTTCTTCATATTTGAGATAAGTTTTGCAAGTATCTATAAATTTGGATCGGGATCTGGATCGGCTAATAGATCTTGGGTCGAGAGTTGTAAATGTTCAAATAATTGATTGAGATTCCGCCGATAGATATGGGGCCATCCACCATTTGATTCGATATCTCTGAGTAAATCAAATAGCCCATGGCGACTATTGGGAAGGGCTGGCTGCAATATGTCGTTACAAATTTCATTGTGTAGCTGTTCCAAAACTCTAAGGATATGTAGTATTTCAATGGGATCATCTTTAGACTGCAACGCCAGCAATTTTATTTGTGTGGATATTGCTTCTATATTGTCTAAACTTAGAGAAACACTTTGATCAATTTGCTCCAAAAGAAATACCCTCCTGCACGTTAATATGATGATTGAAATTTTACTTTCACTATTGATTGAGGATACTAGGTTTGAGTTGATTAAACCTAAGTCTATAACAAGATTCTCTGGAGTTTCAAATAAATTAGTTCAACATATCAAGTTAAAAGGTTAATTATGGGCTATCGCATTTTAAATCAATCGTTAAATCGCACTTTAATTAGATCAGCAATCAGTTCAACTATTAAATCTATTCTGGTAGTGTGTGTCAGTCTAGTTTTTATATTGGTACCTTTCTCTGGGCGGGCGATCGCTGCTGTTGATCGGACAATGTCATACGATCAAATTAGAGGTACAGGACTTGCTAATCAATGCCCTGAGATACTTGGGGCTTCGCGCGGTCGTGGTATTATCCCCATTGAATCTGGCAAGAGCTTACAAATTACAGAAATGTGTTTACAACCAACTACTTTCTTTGTGAAAGAAGAAACTGCGAACAAACGCAGAAAAGCTGAATTTGTAGCTAGTAAACTAGTAACTCGTGCTACTTCTAGCATTGACTATGTAAAAGCCATAGTTACAGCTCAACCTGATGGCAGCTTAAAACTAGAAGAAAAAGAAGGACTAGATTATCAACCAATTACCGTGCAAATGCCTGGTGGTGAAAGAGTAGCTATTCTATTTAGCATGAAAGGATATACTGCCACAACTCAAGCTGGATTAGGTGGAATCACTACTTCTACTGACTTTGAAGGTGAAACTGATATTCCTACCTATCGTGGTGCTAATTTCATCGATCCTAAGGGTCGTGGGCTTGCCATTGGTTATGATGCTGCGGAAGCTTTACCTGCCAAGCGTGATACCTATGAGAAGAGTACTAAAGATGACTCCACTAGTAAGGGGAAAATGGCTTTACAAATTTCTAAGATTAATAGTATCACTGGAGAAATTGCGGGAACCTTTGAAACTGAGCAAAACTCTGGTACGGATTTAGGAGCGATCGAGCCTAAGGAAGTAATTATCCGTGGTATTTTCTATGGCAAAGTTAGTTAATTAATTATTAATCACTAAAAAATGAAGGGGGGTAGATTTTTGTTTCTATCTCCTTTTTTGTTTTAGGGGAATCTCTCCATACTTAGCTGTTTTGTAATATAAGATGGGAAAAAGTATTAATTTGAATTATGACCTCAGCTATCAAGATTGAAATGTATGGAGAACGGGCGATCGCCTTAAATGATTTAACTACATTTCCTAATCCTCGCCCAGATCGGGAATATGATGTCCATATCACGTTGCCAGAATTTACCTGTAAGTGTCCGTTTTCTGGTTATCCCGATTTTGCCACGATTTATTTAAGTTACGTCCCGAATCAATTAATAGTCGAACTGAAAGCTATTAAGCTGTATATCAATAGTTATCGCGATCGCACTATTGCCCATGAAGCTGTAGTAAACCAAATTCTCGATGATTTTGTGCAGGCATCAGATCCAATTCGGGTTCATATTAAAGGCGATTTTAGTCCCCGTGGCAATGTGCACACTGTAGTCGAGATTCGCTATGAGAGATCTAATGAAAAAGCAAGTAATCTATGACGGTAACTGCAATCTCTGTGTGAGTTTGGTTCAAGTCTTAGAAAAAATTGATCAAGGTTCTCAGTTTGAGTATGCACCCATGCAAGATCAGATAGTTTTGCAACAACTAGGAATTACGGATCAAGACTGTGAAATGGGGATGATTTTAATCGATCCGAATCCCCCGCAAAGTCAGTGGCAAGGTAGTGCGGCGGCAGAAGAAATTGGCAAACTGCTACCTTTAGGTAATGCATTTATTACGGCGTATCGGTTAATGCCTGGGGTGAAATGGCTGGGCGATCGCACCTACGAACAGGTTAGAGATCATCGCTATCAATTATTTGGTAAACGCCCTGACACCTATTATTCTGGTCATGCCATTGGTTGCCATGCCATAGATAAAACTATGACAAAATAAGGCTAACGCATCTAAATATGACGATGATTCAATCAATTACCGAAAGTACGGCGCAGATCACCACCGAAAAAATAGTCTGGACGGATGAAGCTTTCATGGCATTGTCAGGTGATGGACATCGCTACGAAATTGTGAACTCAGAATTAATTGATATGGGAAACTCTGGCGCACTTCATGGTTATATTTGTATTCTTCTATCGTCAGCGTTAATTAGTCATGTGCTGACAAACAAACTCGGAGTTATTCTCGACTCCAGTACTGCTTTTAAGATGAAAAGTGGCAATAAACGATCTCCAGATATTTCCTTTTTTGCTAAAGAACGCCTTGGGGGAATATCCCATCTGCCTTCTGGATTTTTAACAGGTGCTCCCGATCTTGCGGTGGAAGTTCTGTCGCCCACTAATAATATTGAAGAAATTGATGGGAAAATTAGTGAATATTTTGAAAATGGCACAAAATTGATTTGGGTAATTAGCCCCACTCAACACTATATTTTGGTCTATCGCTGTGCAGCTGAACCCGATCGCTTGCTTAAATCTGTAGATTTCCTTGATGGTGAAGAAGTTATATCTGGATTTTCTTATGCGATCGCTAATCTATTTCAACCGCTTTCCTTCTAAATTCTAAGCATTTTCTCTATAAACAGAATACTGGGGCGATCGCAAATAGGAATACAAAAAATGTTAAAACTCATGCCAGATCAAGAGGATAGCTATAGGTAGAAAGATCAGCTTAAATTAACCCAGCCACAATATTAATAGTTAGAGCCAAAATTGCCATGTTAAAAATAAAAGCCAACAGTCCATGGACAAAAGCTAACTTTCTTAAGGAATGAGACGAAATTGTCACATCTGAAACTTGAGATGTCATGCCAATCACATAGGAAAAATACAGAAAGTCCCAATAATCTGGAAATTCATCTCCTGGGAAATTTAAACCGCCTGCTTCGCTACTCTGGGCTTCTGATAGATCCTTACTGTAGTAATTATGGGCATAGTGCATAGCAAAAGCCGTGTGTGTTAGCAGCCAAGAACAAGCAATTGCCATGATCGAAAGCCCAATGTGCAAGGAGGCGATCGCTTGAGGAATGCCTTTAGTATTACCAAGAACAAAAATAATGGCAAAGAAGCTAGCACAGGTGGCAGCAATCACAAAAATCAAAATCACCAAGGGCTTTTCATCTTGAGTTTGGACGCGGTGGCGCATTTGTTTGGGCGTAGTAGTACTAACAATTACTCCGATTAGCGTTAAAAGAAAAACGACCCCAAAATCCCAAGTTAGGAGAATGCGAGTTGATAAATGTATTGATGATGGCAAAAGCGAAAACATTACTACAGATGTGATCGCCGATAATAGCAAACGATGGTGAGCGTCCAAATTTCTAAGGGAATTGATAATGCGGTTAAACTTTTCCATACTTATGTCCCACGATGGGTAAGTGAAACTGTGGCAAAATAAAATTAACGTAAATCACAAAAAGGCTATGGTCACTATACCTTTTGAATACCGTCATCTACCAACGGCGGAAGAGTTGCCAGATTCTGATGAAACCCCAGTGGATAATGAACTCCAAAATGATATCCCAAATAAACTATTAAACCTGTTGAGATCAATCTGGTCAGAGCGGTCGGATTGGTTTTGGGGTGTGGATATGGGAATTTATTACGAAGCAAATATAGAAGAACCAGCTAAATCCAAGTCAATTATTCCCGATGGCTTTCTGGCTTTAGGTGTACCTAGACATATGGGCGAAGGTGGACGCTTAAGTTATGTGCTTTGGCAAGAGCAGGTTATGCCAATTTTAGTTTTAGAAGTTGTTTCCAAGAAATACAACGGAGAATATGACCGTAAGTTTGAGGAATATAAGTCTCTGGGGATTCTTTATTATGTAATTTACAACTCCACCAGTGGCAGAAGAGGGTTGTACAAAAAACACCAATCCTTGGAGGTGTATAAATTGACAGCGGGGAAGTATGAAATCATGCCATCAGTTGCGCTTTTGTCAGAGGGAGGGAAAATGATATGGATACCAGAGATTGGGCTGGGTATTGGCTGTGAGCAAGGAGTTCAAGATGCTTGGCAACGAGAATGGGTCTACTGGTATGACAGCACTGGTAACAGATTTCCTACGGCAGAGGAACGTATAATCAGGGCTGAGGCGATCGCTGCCCAAGAAAAGCAGAAAAATCAAAAGCTGGCAGCATATCTAAAATCCCTTGGTATCGATCCCGATCAAGTTTGAATATTTGCAGTATTGAGATGCGATCGCATTTTCTTCAGTTATCGTTATCCTCAATCAAAAAAGTAAGCCATAAGAAAGAAGGAGCTAAACGGTTTTCCGTACATAATTTTTAGGTTTTAGAAAATTTTTACCCCAATTCTGTAGATTAGAATAGACCTTATACGAAATTAGTTTCACATTCTTTCAAATCCTATGATTCCAACCGTTATTGAACAGTCTGGTCGTGGCGATCGCGCCTTTGACATATTCTCACGCCTACTACGGGAACGAATCGTGTTCTTAGGTACAGCCGTTGACGACAATGTTTCTAATCTTATTGTTGCTCAATTGCTATTCCTTGAAGCTGAAGACCCCGAAAAAGATGTTTTCATTTACATCAACTCCCCTGGTGGCTCTGTGACCGCAGGTATGGCAATTTATGACACTATGCAGCATATCCGTCCAGATGTTTCTACTATTTGTGTAGGGCTAGCCGCCAGTATGGGCGCATTTTTGCTGGCAGGTGGTACCAAAGGTAAAAGATTATCCTTACCCCATACCCGAATCATGATCCATCAACCGCTAGGTGGCGCTCAAGGACAGGCAACGGATATTGAAATTCAAGCTAAGGAAATTCTTTATCACAAAAATCGTCTGAATGAGCTATTGGCATTCCACACTGAGCGCCCCCTAGAACAGATTCAAAATGACACAGATCGCGACTTTTTTATGTCCGCCGTTGAAGCCCAAGGTTACGGACTAATCGATCAAGTTGTGGTTAAACGCCCCGTAGCTGTCGCCGCCTAATCCTAAATCGGTAATAACAAAATGATGTCTACCCCTGTTTCTACCAAATCCAAAACCCAGCTAAACATTAGGTCTGAAATTCTGAAATTGCAGCCTAACCTAGTGCAATGGCGCAGAGAGCTGCACAGATTTCCTGAATTGGGATTCAAAGAAACTCGAACCGCCGCTTTAATTGCGACCAAACTGGCAGATTGGGGAATTCCGTTTGAAACAGGGGTGGCAAATACTGGAGTTGTGGCAACGATCGCAGGCGAACTTGGTTCCTCTCCCGTATTGGCAATTCGAGCTGATATGGATGCGTTGCCGATTCAAGAAGAAAATATTATTTCTTATAAGTCACAAATTGATGGGCTAATGCACGCCTGTGGTCATGATGGTCACGTGGCGATCGCTCTAGGAACCGCTTATTATCTATGGCAACATCGTAGTGAACTGAAAGGTACAGTAAAAATTATCTTTCAGCCTGCGGAAGAGGGACCAGGTGGAGCCAAGCCCATGATCGAAGCAGGTGTTTTGGAAAATCCCAAGGTTGATGCCATCATTGGTTTACACGTTTGGAATAATTTACCTTTGGGAACAGTGGGCGTTCGTAGCGGGGCATTAATGGCAGCCGTGGAGTTTTTCCATTGCCAAATTTTAGGACGGGGTGGGCATGGGGCAATGCCTCATCAGACTGTAGATGCTTTACTGGTGGCGGCACAGGTGGTTAATGCCCTCCAAACTATTGTCTCTCGAAATGTCGATCCCCTTGATGCGGCAGTAGTTACCGTGGGGGAGTTTCATGCAGGAACAACTACGAATGTGATTGCCGATACTGCGCGCATTAGTGGCACGGTCAGATATTTTAATCCTGCTTTAGGAAATCTCCTGCCTCAAAGAATTGAACAGATTATTGCTGGTGTTTGTCAAAGCATGGGTGCTAAGTACGAACTAAATTATCAAAAACTTTATCCTCCTGTAATTAACGATCCTGCGATCGCTGAGTTAGTGCGATCGGCTTCTGTAAATGTGATTGAAACTCCAGCAGGAATTGTCCCCGAATGTCAAACCATGGGCGGTGAGGATATGTCGTTTTTCCTCCAAGAAGTTCCAGGTTGCTATTTCTTTCTTGGCTCTGCAAATCCCGATCTAGATTTGGCATATCCCCACCACCATCCCCGCTTTAATTTTGATGAAACCGTCCTCAGTGCAGGTGTCGAGATCTTTGCCAGATGTGTTGAGAAATTTACTGGTTAATTATTGCCAATGCAGTTAGATTTATGGCAATTTTTTGATTCCGAGCGATCGCACATCTTAAATACTGCTCTAAAAGTTGCCCAAGACCGAGGTTGGAGAATATATGCAGTCGGGGGATTAGTTCGTGATGGCATTATGGCAACTATAAACGGGTCTGAATTTGCACCCTTGGATGTGGATTTAGTAGTTGATGGGGGTGAAAGGGCAGGAATTGAAGTGGCGATCGCTTTGCATCAGGCTTTTCCAGAAACTAAACTGCAAATCTATGACAAATTTCAAACAGCATTAATTATTTGGACAGATTTTAAGCCCCCATTTAGCCTAGACATTGCCACTGCCCGAACGGAAATTTATGAATATGCGGGAGCAAATCCCCAAGTCCAAGCGAGTTCTATCGATCAAGACCTTTTCCGCCGTGACTTTACGATTAATGCCTTTGCCCTAGAAATTGGTAAAACAGAGGCGATCGACCTATTTGGGGGCTATGAAGATTTAGGTAAAACCCAAATTCGAGCAATTCGAGTTGGCAGCTTTGCTGAAGATCCAAGACGCATATTTAGAGCGGTGAGGTTTGCTGTGAGATTTGGGTTTGAGCTTAACCCCGAAACAGAAGCAGAGATTAGAGAAGTTACAAATAGCGGACTTCACGATCGCCTCGGTGGGAGTAGATTAAAAGCCGAACTTCATTATATTTTTGCTCATCCTAAAGGTGATGTCATGTTGCGATCGCTCTCAAATTTAGGAGGATTGCGTTGTATCGATCCAGATTTAAATTTGCCCTCAGATTTTAGTCGGCAATTACGAAGATTACGGCGATGGTTGAGATATTTTAAGCATGACTTTTCTTTTCCTGTTGCTAGTGAAAAATTGCTTTTATCCTACCTAGAACCCCAGAAACTAACTCAACTTTTCCAAAAACTAGAAGCTTCTCAAATTCCCAGTCAAATAGTGAAGATTCTACGGAAGTGTCAAGGCATAGAACTAATTATTTTTGCTGTGCAATCTGAATCCCTGCGATCGCCTATTTGGGAATACTTTAGCCAATGGCTAGATCTAAAACCATTACTAACAGGGGCAGACTTAAAAAATATGGGCTATCCCGAAGGAAGAATGATGGGAAATCTTTTAAATCAAATTCGCAATGCTACCCTTGATGGCAAAATTTCAAATAGAGACGAGGCGATCGCTTTTTTACAGCAGTTAGATTCTGAATCTACCGATCCCTAAGCATTGCACTTCAGACTTGAATTAACAGCAACACACTCTATACTAAAAACGATCCTTAAATCTAATCTAGCTATTTCGACAATATGATCGTTCACGCCTATCCCCCTTTAATTGCAGGCAAACTTGTCAAACGCTATAAACGCTTTTTTGCAGATATTGAGCTTAGTAGTGGTGAAATAGTTACGGCTCACTGCGCTAACACTGGTCCCATGACGAGTATCTCAACGATAGGTAGCTCAGTATATGTATCTCAATCTCACGATCCCAAGCGGAAGCTAAAATATACATGGGAAATAATTGATGTCAGTGGGATTTGGGTAGGTGTAAATACATCACTACCAAATAAAATTATTGGCTCCATGCTCGATCTCCATCTTTTGCCCGAATTAGAACCCTACGATATCTTCAAACCAGAAGTTGCCTATGGGTCTGAAAAAAGTCGTATAGATTTTCTTTTAACTGATACCAAAAATCTGTCGAAAACATATCTAGAAATTAAAAATACGACTTGGCATGATGGTAATGTCGCCCTATTTCCAGATACAGTCACTACTAGAGGACAAAAACATTTACGAGAATTAATGGGAGTAATTAATAGCAATACAAAATCTGCACTAATTTATTTCATTAATCGCAGCGATTGTCATGATTTTAGAGCAGGGAAAGAAGCCGATCCAAAATATGCGCAATTATTAGATGAGGCAATAAAGTCAGGCGTACAAATTCTGCCCTATCGTTTTCATATCACGCCTGAGTCTGTAGAATTTTTAGGAATAGCAAGTCTTTAGAATTTAACCAATTTAACCATGCGACTACTTTTAGTTGATGACGAAGAAGAGTTAACAGAACCGCTACAAAGATTATTAATTAACCAAGGGTATGCTGTAGATATAGCAACTAATGGGCAAACTGGCTGGCAACTAGTGCAAACCCATACCTATGACCTCTTAATTTTGGATTGGGTAATGCCGATGATGTCAGGGGTAGAACTATGCCGATCGCTACGCCAAAAAGGAGACCATACGCCCGTACTATTTCTTAGCGCTAAAGATACCCTAGATGAACGAGTAGAAGGTTTAGATAGTGGTGCTGATGATTATTTAGTAAAACCCTTTGAATTAAAAGAGCTTTTAGCAAGAATCCGAGCTTTATTACGTCGAACATCCTTACTGCCCGATGAAGCCCAGATTTTAGTATTTGCCAATTTGGAATTAGATATTACAAATCAAGTTTTATTCCGCGATCGCCAGTCAATTCCGCTATCAGAAAAAGAATGTCAGTTATTAGCATATTTTATGCAGCACCCCAATCAACTGCTAACTCACGATCAAATTCAAACGCACATCTGGCATGAAGAAATTCCCGTAAGCAATACCCTAGTGGCACAAATTCGGCTGTTAAGACGTAAAATCGATCAAGATTCTCAAAATTCATTGATAAATACCGTCTATGGCAAAG
Source organism: Synechococcales cyanobacterium PMM_0082 (assembly GCA_949127865.1). Lineage (GTDB taxonomy): Bacteria > Cyanobacteriota > Cyanobacteriia > Pseudanabaenales > Pseudanabaenaceae > PCC-7502. The sequence continues at coordinate 8,388 of CASBQR010000177.1, read as the reverse complement.
GCTATCGGTTCGGCTAGGGATAATTAAAACCTAGGAACCACTTAACCAACCGAAAAAGCCACCTTTTTTGGGCTTCTTATCTTTACCTTTAGGATCGTCAGATTTTGGGTTTGAGCCATCTAAATTATTAATATATTTAAGTGCCAAAGGTTCTTGGGGATTAAGCCTTAAGGATTTTTGAAAACTGGATTTTGCCATGCCCAATAATTTTTGGTTCATATAAACCATCCCAAATAGCGCATAGCACTTACTATTACTATTGTCAATTTGCTCAGCATTCCGAAGTTCTTTAAGCGCCATTGACCATTGCTTTTTATTAATATAATCTTCAGCCACTTTGAGGTTATTTTGAATTGAACCCTTTGGTATGACTGGTTTAGAATTAGCTGAATCTATATTAGTTGATTGAGTTGCACTGGTTTTGGGATTGGCATAAGTTGGCTGAGATCGAGTGTTAAGGTTTAATTTAGTTTCATCTGTTCGGGTGCGGACTCCAGGTGGAGGAGGATTATAGATAATGTCTGGTTTCGGCTTATAGGCTCCACTATTAGCTCCACTATTATAAATGGGGTACATTGGCGGTGGGCTAGGAGGTGGAGCAGACTGAATTAAAGTATTATCGGCTTGACTTATACCTACTCCATGGGGTTTGGGGGCATTAGAAGCAAAATGCTTATAACCCTCTTGATACAAAATATAAACCAGATTAAGTTCGCTAATTTGCCCTGAATATTCCAAAATTGTATCTAGGGACTGATATTGATATTCTGAGACTTCCTCAACTGCTTTTTCATAGCTAAAATCGCTCGGAAAATAAAGTAATTGACGAGCCACTTCAGAAACAGGATTAATTCTTTGCCCCTTTTTCATTAGTCTTTTGCCTAGGAGTTTAAGGACAGCAGTATAGGCGGTGCGTTCTAGCCCTTGATTAAGAACGTGATAGGCAGGATTAACAAGCTTAGCTAAATACTGGGTCGCCAAATGTTTTTCCAGTGGGGCGCGACCATAAATATCGGGGTGGAGAACTTTGGCGATCGATAGATATCTTTTACGCAGGGTAATAGCGTCTGCCGTTATGGGTACACCTAGAGCAGCATAATAGTCGTTGAAATCGAATTGACATATTCCTTGATCAATCCGAAATGGTAAGAGCTTTTTCACTACGTCTTTCCTTTGAGAGTCAAAACCATTGCAAACGAATTAACTATTCTTAGATCAACCCTTCATAGTTAACTATACTCTAAATAACTGTAAAAAGCTTTGATTAATGATATTCATATTAGCATAGCTTAATGCTTTCAATTAATGCTTTCAAAGCTGTTTATCATAGCTATGCCTCCCACTCTTGAATGCCATGGATAGAAGTAGTTGTGACCCAAACATCAATATTATCTGGGGAAATACTTTCAGCAATGCGTTGGGCAGATTCTAGATTACGGGCGATCGCAAATACTGTGGAACCAGAACCCGACATCAATATACCTAGGCTTTCTTGGTTTTGTAAGTGTTGTCTGAGTTCGGCAATTTCAGGATAAGCAGGCAAAACCACCCGTTCTAGATCGTTATAAAGCAGTTTAGCAATTTGAGGGTGGCTGGATTCATCCCTAGTTGCGATCGCTGCTAACATTTGACTGGAATGACTATGGGGATTTTTATTTGCTAGTAACCCTTGCGATCGAAAAGTTTGGTATGCCCAGACGGTGGAAATCCCTAGTTTACGGGGCTTACAAATTACTAAAGCTAAGTTTTCTAAAGCAGGCAACGGCGATAATAATTCACCTCTTCCCACTGCTAAAACTGTACCGCCACTAATGCAAAACGGGACATCTGAACCCAACTGAGCAGCTAGTTCTCTTAACTCACCTTGGGTTAACCCTAAATCCCACAAGCGATCTATCCCCACTAGTACTGCCGCCCCATTGGTGGAGCCACCTGCTAGTCCTGCTCCGATGGGAATATTTTTCGTAATTGTGATTTCGACACCACCAAAGTTGGGATAGAGATTTTGCAGAAGCTTTGCAGCTTTATATGCCAAATTAGTTTGATCTGTTGGCACTTCAGGGTGAACACAGTGAATATAAATTTGATCGGTGCCAGTCATCTTGATATCGATGCGATCGCTCAGATTTATACTTTGCAACACCATTACCAGATCATGATAACCATCAGGGCGATTACCAGTTATTTCCAGATATAAATTAATCTTGGCAGGTGCTTTGAGAGAAATACTAGATAGCATGAGTTAATTACAAGGTTTAAATAGAACTGGAACTAATTGGCGTTTATGGTGACTGAAACAATTGTTCAAAAGAACTTTCCCAGTTTTTATGCCCAGATCTAGAAATTATCATTCCAGCATCAAGGGAGCAAAGCCCTGACGTTGGGTATTTTCCGTAATAGAGCGAGGTTCTAGGAACTGTAAAAGATAGTCCTGTCCTCCCGCTTTAGAGCCAACTCCACTGAGTTTAAACCCGCCAAAAGGATGGCGATCGACTAATGCTCCTGTAATCCCCCGATTAATATAAAGATTTCCCACTTCAAACTCAGCATAGGCTTTGTCAATATGGGAAGGAGTGCGAGAGAAGACTCCACCAGTAAGAGCATAGTTAGTATTATTGGCGATCGCTAAAGCCTCATCAAAACTATCTGCTTTCAGAACCGCTAAAACAGGACCAAAGATTTCCTCTTGGGAAATAATATCGTCAGGCTTTACGTCTGTGACTATGGTGGGAGAAATATAAAAGCCGTAATTGGGAACTTCCATTTCTAGGGCAATTTTATTCTCTTTTCTGGCGGTAGCGATATAACTGAGAATATTCTCCTGCGCCTTGCCATCAATCACGGCTCCCACTTTAGATGCGGGTAGGTCGGCTGCGCCCACAGTTAGCGATCGCGTAGCTTCTATTAATCTTTCCAGAAAAATATCATAAACTGTGGCAAGTACTACAACCCTTGAACAGGCTGAACATTTCTGTCCTGCATAGCCAAAAGCAGAATTCATCACAGCGACGACAGCTTGATCCAAGTCCGCACTTTCATCAATGATCATGGTATTTTTACCACCCATTTCCGCAATCACCCGCTTCATGTGTTTTTGTTTGGGTTGGAGAATGGAAGCATCGGTATAAATTTGACATCCTACCTGCTGCGAACCCGTAAACGCGATCACCTGTACATCAGGATGCTTGACTAAATAGGAACCAACTTCAGAACCTTTGCCCGAAAGATAATTAAATACGCCATCAGGTATACCCGCCGCCTGTAAAACCTCCATAATTTTGGCACCAATCACCGATGCTTGTTCGGCTGGCTTCAGGATTACTGTGTTCCCTGCGGCTAATGCCCCGACACTCATACCCAAGGCGATCGCTAAGGGGAAATTCCAAGGAGAGATCACTAAAACCACACCCCTAGGTTGATAGATATAAGTATTATCTTCACCAGGCACGTTGCGTTTAACTGGTTGAGCTAGACGTTCTATCTCTTTGGCGTAGTAGCGGCAGAAATCAATTGCTTCAGAAACCTCACCATCTGCCTCTCTGACTGGCTTTCCGACTTCTAGCACAATCCAAGCATTGAGTTCAGATCGGCGTGATTCCATAATATCCGCAGCTTTGCGTAGAATATTTCCCCGTTCGGTTGGGGTTAGTTTCTTCCATGCAGGAAATGCCGCTTTAGCAGCAGTCATCGCTAGTTCTGCCTGTTCGATACTTGCTAAGCCAATTTTACCCACGACTTGGGCAGAATTTGAAGGATTAAAGGAATCAGCAAAGTTTTCGGTTTGTAATTCCTTCCCGTTAACAATAGGGAAATAGGTTTTGCCTAGACTACCCTTAACTAGATTAAATGCTTGTTCAGACTGCGATCGCTTTTCTGAATCTGCATAGTCAGTATCGCTGGCATTACTAAAACCCGCAAAGGCAATATGCCGATTTTTGCCCAAATCAGTTTCTAGGGTAGGCTTGATCAAGAGTTCATCTATCGGTCTTTCATCATTGGTACTCATACGAAGAAAGGAACTATTCGCCGTATTCTCTAGTAATCGCCGAATCAAATAGGACATTCCAGGAATTAGATCACCAAAGGGACAGTAAATGCGAACTCGAATCCCCATATCAGCGATTGCCTTGGTAAATTTATCGCCCATCCCGTATAGAGCTTGGACTTCAAAGTTGCGTTGGGGGATCTTTAAGGTTTTCACTATAGCGATCGCCTTGGCTAAAGACCGAACATTATGACTACCAATGGCGGCGTAGAGATATTGATGATTTTCTAGCAGAATTTCGACTAAGCGTTCATAGTTATAGTCCGTAGAACTCTTCTCATTAAATACAGGTTGATCCCAGCCCTGTTGGTAGGCTTTAATAGTTTCTTGATCCCAATAAGCTCCTTTGACCAAGCGGATAGTTACAGGTTTGCCCCGTTGCTTTGCCCACTCAACTAATTCTAGTAAATCCTGTTGGGAATCCCGTAAATAGCCCTGTAGAGTAATACCGACATCAGTGCGATCGCCAAATTCTGGTTCCGTTAATACCTGCTTCAGAATTTGCAAAGTCAAAGTTTTATAAGCGTACTGCTCCATATCAAAATGTACAGCACAGCCGAGTTCCTTGGCTTTTCGGAGCAGAGTTCGGACTGGTTCGCTCACCCTTGCCGTGGTAATGACTGGATCGAGGGGATCAAATTGGGAATAGAAGGCACTGAGCTTTACTGATACCTGCACTCTGGGAATTGCCTCCCCATCTGCTTTATCAATTTGATCGATAACTTGCCATGACTTCGCTTTTGCTGTCAGGTCAATCATCATTTGTAAATAGCGATCGAGATAGGATTGTGCCTCAACTTCACTAATTACGGCTTCTCCCAGTAAATCCATCGTGAAAGCGTAGCGTTCTTTGCGGAGCCGTTCAATATTTTTAATAGCTTCTGGTAAATTTTCACCACTGACGTATCGGCGGGCTAAGGATTCCACTGCTGCCCCTAAAGCCGTTGCTGCTGCCGTTGCCGTTAAAGAATTGGGGTTATCGGTACTAAAATTGAGAAGCGATCGCAAGGCAGGAACTTCAACGGCATCACTAGCCAAATATTCCTGCATATGTCGGGCAATTTCCGCTTTATTGGTTAGAGCAGGCAGACAATCAATCAACCGAAATAACTGCACCCGTAAACCTTCGTTACCCATACCCCACGCCATAAGCTTGTCATCTAGGCGCATTTCCCCTTTAATCTTTTCCCAAAATCCACCTTTACTAGCAGCAAGAATTTTGCGGGCAATTTCTTGGGTCAGGGTTTCGTAGGCTTCAGAATGTATCTGAGAATCAATTAAATCGGTTGGTTTTACAGCTTGAGTAACCACAATTACATACTTAAATAACTTATATACCCCATATTATCCTGATTTTAGGGCAGGATTGTTAACTTAAATGCTTTAGGTGCGATCGCTACTTAGATCCAAAGAAAATGTGATCAAATATTTAACACATATAAGACATATTTAATTCATAAATGATTGACATAATGTCTACTACGATCTATATCTGTATTTAGGTTTCTGCAAAAAAATTAGGTCAAGACTGAGCTAACTAAGCTTCTCGACGAATGGGAGCAAAAAGTATGTATCAAGGAGGATCGGTAATGTCTAACAAACAGATAATGACTGTTTTGGTTCAAGATCGTGAAAATGAAGATATTGCATTACGCTCTAAATCAGTTCAGATTTTATATTCATCTGATGAAAAGGGCTTAGACTCTGCATTAAATTTATTTGTGCTAACTTCAGCAACAGGATTGCCAGAAATTGCTGATATCGTGCGAACTGCAAATCAAAAGCATCATTTACGAGTGCTGTTTATTAGAGAAGATATCGATTCTAAGTGGCTGCCACAGATGTTTGATCGCGCAAATCTCCGCGTTATGCGAAATACTCTTGTTCATGCTACTTCTGAGCTACCCCAAAGAGTAATTAATGCTTGGGCGATGGGAGCGCAGGAACAATTAATTGCTGAAGCAATGGTGATTGGCGATCGCTTATTAGTATTCAGTTGCGGTATGGAAAAGTTTGAAGTTTCTTTTTCTTCTTTACCAGCTTTAAAGCGTATTCCCATCAATGAACGTAGCAATTTTGAAATCGCTGATGATGGTAGTTATCTTTATTGGGAAAGCGCAGATATTCATCTCGATCTTGATGCTTTCCGTTATGTAACCGATCCCAAATGGAAGCATAAGTTTGATGCTCTCAAGGCTACTCACAATCAAGTATTTGGCAAGGCGATCGCTACTTTACGCAAGAAGTATAAACTGCGTCAGTCAGATATTATCGGTTTGTCGGAGCGCCAAGTCAGTCGGATTGAGAAGGGTGAGGGCAGTACTAAGGCGGATACGTTGAGGTTATTTGCTAAGGCGCATGGGATGGAGTTTGATGCTTATCTTGATGCTGTTGCTAATGCGATCGGGCATCTTCCCGAAGAATTCATAAGGTCAGATCTAGTACTATAAAATTAGCTCAATCAAATATTTGTATATGTACTCCGATAATTTAGATAATCAAAGTTCTTATATCATTGATGAGCCAGTTAAGGCTAAAGATGAGGATAAGCTTGATCGTTATCCTATTGCTCAAAGAATTGTAAAGACGATAGTAGCCAGAAACGATCCGAGTAGTTTGGTAATAGGGCTTTATGGTGAATGGGGTGAAGGAAAGTCAACCGTTTTAAATTTTGTTGATAGCATATTTAGCAGTGAATATAAAGATTCAGTTTGCTGTATTAGATTTAATCCTTGGTATTTTAGAAATGAAGATCAATTATTAACCAATTTTTTTGAGCTTTTGGCTAGTGAATTAGAGGGCGGAATTATCACTAATAAGGAAAGAATAGGTACATTTTTTAAGGACTATTTAGCAGCTATCATTCCATCTAATGCTTTAAAATTAGGACTTGAAGTGCCTAATATGGTTAAGTTCAGTGGGCTTGACGTGGGGAGAACGATGGAAGGATGGGGAGAAAAGCTCTCTGAGGTTACATTGGATGAAAGGAAAGAGAATCTTGAAAAATTTTTGGAGGATAAAAAGCAGAGAATCGTCATAATGATCGATGATATTGACAGGCTAGACAAGAATGAAATTCAAACAGTCCTGAAGCTTGTCAAGCTATTGGCAAATTTTAAACATACAACTTATATCCTTGCCTTTGATGCTGAAATGGTCGCTGCTGCTATTGGAAGTAACTATGGTGGTGACAAGGATTCAGGCAAAAACTTTTTAGAAAAGATTATTCAAGTACCCATCCTTTTGCCTAAAATTAGTCGTGATGCCCTAGAGAGTTTTTGTTTTAGAGCAATCAGGCAAGAACTTGAATCATTAGACATAAACTTAAATGATGATGAATGGCTACGATTTACAGAGAATTTTGAGAAAGGTTTGAGCATACGTGTCCAAACAATAAGAATGGTCAAGCGCTATATTAATGCTCTTATCTTTGCTCTGCCCCTAATTAAAAATGAAGTCAATACAGTAGATTTTTTACTACTAGAAGGAATGCGTATTTTCTATCCTAAGCTTTATTCCGATTTGAAAGATGAACCATCAGAATATCTCAATTTAAGTTCTTCAAGTCTAGAGAATGATCCTAATCAAAGAAAAACTACATTAACTCAAAAATGGCATAAACTAGCAAATGGTGAAGTTTCGGCAAAACATCTGTTATTTTGTTTATTCCCTAAAATTTGTGACATGTTTATATCTGGTGAGAATAATGATTTGCTAGCTCTAGCAGAAACTTCAAGAGAACAAAACCTAGAAGTTAAGCAAAGAGTATGTACTGAAGAATATTTTCGTCGTTTTTTTGAGTATAAGATTCCTAACGATGACATTTCAGACATAGAAATTGACAAGCTTCTTAAACAAGTTGGTATGTTAGACTCTAATTCTTCTCTAACAATTAGCAATCTTATTGATCAAGGGAAAGCTGATACTCTTATTTTAAAAATCACAAATAGATTAGAAAATTTATTGCCTGAACTTGCACAAAAACTAGCTATTATACTATCCAAAGTTGAGAATGATTTTCTCTCATCTAAACATCGGAAATCTATTAGATTTCAAATTGTGCAGCCTCTCCCTCGGATGTTTCAAGAGCTAGTGTATAAGCTTGTCGAAAAGCTTCCCGAAGTTGGTCAGCGCTTTAGCCTTGTGAAAAAGATTTTAGATGATGTAGATCTATTGTCATTTGGAATTAATTTTTTTGAATATATTATTAATATGCCGCCAAATAAACGAAAATGGATTTCATCTGATCAAGAAAAGATATTAGGTCAAACTATTGCAGACAAAATCATTTGTTATTTTGAAGAAAGATCTATATTTGAATCCGAAAAACCTCTCCACTTCAT
>CASBQR010000176.1 GCA_949127865.1 Synechococcales cyanobacterium PMM_0082 | reverse complement strand
TTGTAAGATTATTTTGTTTTTCTTTACAGAACTGCTTACACATTTCTAGTAATTCAGGACTACCTTGTTTCTGAGAATCTAAGTCATCTTTGAACTTTATCTCAAATTCAAATTTAGTTTTTTTATTCTTTTGCAACCACCGAAGCGCAGACTTAAAATGTTTTATATCTGTTTTTCCTTCCGTCCAAATAATAACTTGTGGTAGATTTTTTTGATCCTCAGAAGATTCATTTATATTTGCGATATCAAATTTTGTTTCATCTACTAGATCTGGAGCAAGTTTACTTAACCACCTTAAAAGCTTCAAATAAATCTGATCATCTTTTCCTCTTACTGAACCGACATACTCGATTCTACCCCTAATAACTTGCCTAAAAGAATCTGGATTAATTTGAGTATGTCGATGCTTTTCGTACTTTTGCCAAAAAATTATTTTAGCATTCTCAAGACCGTATTTTTCCCAAGCATGAAGCACAGCACGAATCTGACGAATATATTTGCGTTTAATGTTTAATTTCTCATTTACAGTAATTCCAGTAACTTCTTGATGATTATATCTATTTTGTAGTCTAACTTTTGATTCATTAATCTGAAATCCATTCCCTTCAATAATATCTTTTAGCTCGTCACCTATATTTAATTTTTCAGAATCTCTTGAAAACCAAGCTAGATGAGCAGGGAACCTTGAGCGTGAGGTAGAAAAAGTAATATCGTCAGCATACCTAGAATAAATACATTGATATTTCTTGGCTAACCTTTGTAGTTGAGTATCCAACCTTGCACAGATCATATTAGATATGATTGGTGAGCTTGGCGCACCTTGAGGCAACTGGTTTTTATGGCAACAAATTTGTGCGAAAATTGTTGCCACTTCCTCAGTACAATTGTATGGATTTGCCATAAGTAGACCTCTCACTCTTCCAAAGTTAATGGAGGGGAAGAAATCTTTAAGATCGAGGTTTAAGACATATCTCTGTCTAAGATGTTGTTTTGCATTGGTAATAATACTTTTGTCAGGCGTAAAACCATGTGTAGAGGGTTTTGGTTTGTATACACTTTTAAATAGTTGATTAGATTTGTGTTGAATAATTTTAAGCGCAGTTCTAGGAGCAGAAATAGATCTTATCCCTCCAGATTTTTTCTTAATTTCAAATATTACATATGTTTTTTGTGGGGAATTGACATACAAGTGATAACGAAGTTGATAATCACTAATTTGAAATAATTTTGCTATATCTTCACGAGTTTTTAACTTAGAAAATTCTTCTCTTAACTCTTCTTCTGAAAGATTTAAAAAGGTCGTATTCATACCAATTAAGCACTATTTTAAAAGCTAGGTATCCGCACCAGATACATACTTACTAAGCAGTTTGTAAGGTCGCGTAAAGAGATGTGATAAGGAGTATATATCGTACCCCTTGAGGCAGTACCGTCGCAGGATCAACAACGGGAATCTATTTTGTACGAATACCTAGCCTTCAAAAATTATAACGTAGTAGTGATCGTATATTCAGGAATTTGTGAATATGCGATCGCTTTCTCGGCATCTTTTTACCTATGTTAGAAAACTGGCGATCGCTTGTTGGTGAATTTGACGCGATCGGGATTGTGGTTGAACTGGTTGGCGATCTGTGGGTTTTGGGTTTATGAACATGCGATCGCTTTATAAATTCCGAAACTGTGACAGAATCTCTAATAGAATTTCCTCTTCGGAAAGATGCTCCTGCATTAGGGATGAGGGTCCTCTTAAAAATTCTTTAATCGTAATGCGGCGATCGCGAAAATCTCCTACAAATTGATGTAACTGCTCCATGACGGTGATGTGAGCTTCCATCTCTTGTATCGCTTGTTCAAGGGGATCGCCTCCATATTTGGTAATCTTCTTAAATACCGCAGTCATTTCTCCCTGTTGGGTCTTTTTTATGCGTTTAAGTTGTAGCTTTAGGTTGTCAAGCTGATTTATGAGAAAAGCATTATCTGCTTCAATCTTGGCGCATTGACGGGTCAGATCATCGGAGCTATCACGGTTAATAATTTCACCTAATTCTTGTTGTTTTTCAATTGCTAAAAGCCGAGCCAAATCTCCATTTTTATAGGCGAGATTAATTTCTTTCATCACTTCTGTCCGATATTCCTTTTCAACTTCATCAATAACCTTATCAGGATGGAAGTTGTCGGCTAATCGTAAATAAATTTGGCGAATCTTTTTTAATTCATCTCGGTCTGGTGTAGGTGGCTCTAGGTCAAATTGCTGACGAGCATTTTCTTGATAGCTTCTCCAATCAGTGTCATCTTCAGGATCGTTAACCTCAAAAATCTCTACATCATCAGGCAATTGCTGAGGGCTAATTAGTCCATCGGATTGCAGGTGATAATAGACAGATTTGATATCTTGACGAGACTTTTTACCAAATTTTCTAGCTGTAAGAAGCTCTTTAAATATGTCATGAATTTTCTGGTCTAGTTCTGAAGCTTTTTGACGAAGTGGAGCACTCTTTTCGATAACCTGTCTCCCAACTTCTTGAATACTATCGTTCAGGTTTATTAATTTAGTGCGATTTGTCTCGATTTGTTTGAGGATTTTGACATTTTCCTTCTCTAAGAAATTTAAGCGCAGCCGCAGATCTGATAATCCAAGGTCATTTTTAGCTGTAGTTGGAATAGTTTTTTTAGTTCTTGGAGCCATAGGAAGTAGATTTTAGGGAACAGGACACTTCTAAAAGTCAAAAAATAAAATACGTCCTCTAAAAAAATATACCAAATTCCTCAAAAAGTCTCTGATTTTTAAGAAAAGCTTCTCTTTTTCTTGGTTTTACATTTGGGGTTTTCTATTTTTGCCACCTTGATCTATAAGAAAGAGTCATTTGCGAGTTTTAGTTCGACTCAAGAGAAAATCAGCAGCAGGATAAAAGCACGGTCAGGACTTGTGGTAAAGTAGCACCAGGTATTCAAATTGCGTTTTGCCTTCCCTGAACTATCTCTGCCGAAGGACGCTCGGTGGCAGGACGTGGAGACCTCTGCAAAAGTATGTCTGTGAAGCGTGAAGCCAGTACCATAAGCTTTGATTTGGTGGCTCGTTACAGCAAATAAAGAATCATAAATCATATATGAGTGCAACACAGGTTATTGGCGAAGGTACAGGCAAAATTGTATTTGGTACCGATGGTTGGCGGGGAATTATTGCCGATGATTTTACATTTCCTAATGTCAGAAAAGTTACGAGGGCGATCGCTAAATATTTAAGCACTGCCTACGATCAAAGTCGTCCTGTTTTAGTTGCCTATGACACTAGATTTTTAGCTGAAGAGTTTGCAATCGCTGCGGCAAATGTCTTATCTAGTTTGGGCTGGACGGTGAAAATTGTTGATCGAGATTGCCCTACACCTGTAATTGCTTACGCTGCCAAATATCTAAATTCGGCGGGAGCGTTAATGTTTACAGCAAGCCATAATCCTGCTCCTTACTGCGGGATCAAATATATTCCTGACTATGCTGGACCTGCCACTCCTGCTATTACCGATACGATTGTTGCCAATATTGATAGTGCTGCCGATGATGTGCCAACTGGAGTGCAAAGTCATTTGATCTCTCGCTTTGATCCCAAGCCTGATTATCTTAAGTTTATTTATACAATCTTGGATTGCGATCGCATTCGTAGTGCCAAGCTTAAGGTTAAATATGACGCTTTGTATTCGACTTCTAGAGGCTATTTAGATACAGTCCTTGAGCATTGTGGCTGTGATTCAGAATCTTTTCATACCTACCGTGATGTGTTATTTGGCGGGGGAATGCCCGAACCCAAAGGCGATCAATTAATCGAATTGGTGGCTGCGGTAAAATCCGATCAGGCAGATATTGGATTGGCAACTGATGGGGATAGCGATCGCTTTGGCATAGTCGATGAACAAGGAACTGTCCTAACTCCAAATATGGTGTTGCTATTACTAGCTAGACATTTGGTTGTGAATAAAGGCAAAAGGGGCGCGATCGTTCGGACTGTTGCCACTACCCATCTACTTGACAATATGGCAGCAAAATATGGCTTACCAATTTATGAGACGGCAGTAGGCTTTAAGTACATTGGCGAAATGATGCGTAAAACTGATGTGCTGATCGGTGGTGAAGAATCAGGGGGTTTGAGTATTATCGGGCATATTCCCGAAAAAGATGGCATCCTTGCCGATATGTTAGTGGCAGAAGTCATTGCCTACGAAGGTAAGCCTCTGAGTCAGATTGTGGCAGAAGCCCTCAACGAAGCAGGAGGCGCATTATTTAATCATCGTCTAGATCTACACCTGAGTAATGATCACAAGGCGGCAGTAATTTCGCACTTTAAGCATAATCCACCAAAAGCGATCGCAGGCATTGCTGTCAAAGAAATTGGCTTAAAGGATGGCGTTAAGTTATACCTAGAAGGCGGATCGTGGGTTTTGCTCCGTCCCTCTGGCACTGAACCACTAATGCGGGTATATATGGAAACTACTTCCGAAGCTCAGCAAAATGCGATCGCTCAGGAAATGCAAACCATCATTAAATCCTTAGAACCCTAACTTACTCTGCATTTTTAAAAGTATGTAAATTTGTATACCTATCAAATTATTCAATTACACCTAGTGATAGTCTGGATAAACTTGAATAGGTAAATTATCCAAATTATTAAACAATTATGAATGCAGGTATAGTCGCCATTATCGCCTACGGTATCCTTGCCATCGGCGGTGGTATCATGGGCTACGTCAAAAGCCAAAGCCAAGCTTCTTTAATTTCTGGGATCGTTAGTGGAGTTTTACTACTAGTTGCTGGTGCGGTGCAATTGGGTGGACAAGATTGGGGTAAGTTTTTAGGGATTGCGATCGCCTCGGCATTAGTCCTAGTATTTATCATCCGACTAGTTAAGACTAAAAAGTTTATGCCCGCAGGACTTATGATTATTGCAGGGATGGCAACTTTAGGCGCAGTATTGTTACCGCTCTAGAGCTTGGGATTAAAGAATTTTGTGTAGGATTTTTTGAAATGCGATCGCTTGACTTAACACCAATAAAAAAGGCGATCGCTTACTCCTTACATCAAGCCCAACACCTAAACCAATCAGTGATTCTGACCTATTCTTGGGACTATTCTAAGTTTGGTCAAGATTTATCTAGCCAAATTACTCCCTCTTCTCTCCTAGCCGTAGCCTTAGAGAGTGACTACAAATTTTATTGGCAGCAGCAGCCTTTAACTTTAGCGGCGATCGGGGTCGTAGCCCAAATGTCAGATGCCCAAGTTCATTTAAATCGCTTTGAAGCTGCTAAGTTATTCTGCCAAAATTATCTCACTAACTCTGTGGTCAGAGGTGAAACAGCCCTAGGGTTAATTCCCACATACGCATTTGGGGGGTTTGCTTTTCACGATCGCCCATCCTGTCCAAATGGCTGGAATGGTTTTCCCAATGCCATGTTATTTATTCCTAAATGGGTACTGCAACAAAATTCCCACCTAGTTATTACCTATAACCACTGCATTCATCCCCAAGATTGCTTAGAGAAATTAGAGAAAATTATAAGCACAGAGATTTTAGAACTGCCTAATTTAAGCCCAGAACTAAAAGTAGATCCACCTAGAAATTCGCAACGAGAATCCAATCATAATCTGGAAGAAGTGACAGGCGATCGCCCATGGACAGAAATTGTAGAACAGGCTGTAAGTCTGATTAAGTTAGGTAAATTAGATAAAGTTGTCTTAGCTCGGGCATTAGATGTCTATACTGATTCCCATCCCTTTATCGTCTTAAACTCTTTACGCCAAAATTATCCTGAATGTATTTCATTTTTAGTGGATTTTGGCATTGCCAGCTTTGTCGGAGCCACTCCAGAAATATTATTACATTTCCGATTTAATGATCAAGAGTTGATTTTACAAAGTGATGCGATCGCAGGTTCTACTCGCCGTGGATTATCTCTATCTGAAGATCGACTTTTAGGAACTCTTCTGCTTGCAAGCTTAAAAGATCGCTATGAACATGAAATTGTGATTAGATCTATATGCGATCGCCTGCGAGACTTAGGCGTAAATTTACAAGAATTATCTTCCCCTAAACTAAAGCAGCTAAAAAATGTTCAACATCTCCACACCGAGATCAAAGGCACCTTAGCTAATTATCATTGGTTGAAAAGCTTTGAAATTTTACGAGAACTTCATCCCACAGCCGCAGTTGGTGGTGAACCCCAAGATTTAGCAGTCCAACTAATCCAAGAATCTGAAGCTTGCGATCGGGGTTGGTATGCTGCACCGATTGGCTGGGTAAATAGTCAAGGCGAAGGCGTATTTGCAGTTGGTATTCGCTCTGGTTATTTAAGTGGTGAGACGGCTCGAATCTATGCAGGTGCGGGTATTGTTGCTGACTCAGATATTGCTTCAGAGTTAGGCGAAACCGCAATCAAGTTTGAAGCGTTACTGAGAGCATTGGGAAGCTTTCACCTATGACTATTCTCCCTTGATCTAGGTTGGCAAACGCAAAAAATTTGTTAGTGTATGCCTTTATTAAAGGTAGGGGAAACTAAATTTGAGCTTTATTAATTTTCAGTTAATCCCCAGTGAATTAAAATACAAAAACTGTATAAAAAAAATTCATGGAAGACAAGTTAATGTTGATGATTCCAGGTCCAACTCCTGTACCTGAACAGGTGCTATTGGCTCTGGCTAAATCTCCCATTGGTCACCGTAGTGGAGACTTTACCAAAATTATGGCGGATGTAACCGCAAAGCTGAAATGGATTCATCAAACTACAAATGATGTCTTAATTCTGACCGCTAGTGGCACAGGCGTAATGGAAGCAGGAATTATAAATTTCTTGTCAAAGGGCGATCGCGTTCTAGTCGGAGAAAATGGTAAGTTTGGTGAGCGTTGGGGCGAAGTTTGTGATGCCTATGGGATCAACACAGAACGAGTAAAAGCAGAATGGGGACAACCCCTCGATCCAGAGGTATTTCGACAAATATTAGAAGCTGATACCGAAAAATCGATTAAGGCTGTAATTATTACCCACAGTGAAACTTCCACAGGTGTAGTTAATGATCTGGAAACCATTAATCGCTATGTCAAAGCCCACGGCAAAGCTCTAATCATCGTTGATGCGGTTACAAGTTTAGGGGCAATGCAAGTACCCATAGATGCGTGGGGCTTAGATGTAGTTGCTTCTGGTTCGCAAAAAGGCTATATGATTCCACCTGGTTTAGGATTTGTCGCAGTGGGAGAAAAGGCTTGGGAAGCTTATAAAACCGCTAACTTGCCTAGGTATTACTTCGATTTAGGTAAAGCTCGTAAAGATGCCAAGAAAGACAGCACCCCCTTTACAACCTCGGTCAATATGGTTGTAGCTTTGCAAGTAGCTTTGAAAATGATGCAAGCTGAAGGATTAGAAAATATTTTTGCTCGTCATATCCGTCATCGTAATGCTACCCGTGCGGCTGCTAAGGCTATGGGCTTAGAGTTATATGCAGCCGATAGTTGTGCTAGTGCCTCGATTACAGCGATCGCTACCCCTGATGCTGAAAAAATCCGTTCTACGATTAAAAAACATTTTGATATTGTCATGGCGGGTGGGCAGGATCACCTTAATGGCTCTGTGTTTCGGATTGGTCACTTAGGATTTGTGAGCGATCGCGATATTTTGACAGCTATGGCGGCTTTAGAAGGCACTCTGCAAATTTTAGGACATGAAGTGAGTGGAGCAGGAGTTAAGGCAGCGATCGCCGTTTTAAACTCTTAGAAACAATAAATGGCTAGATCTCTTGATAAAACCTAAAAGAGTAATTTAGCCATACTTTTCTCAAGGGATTTATAAAAAATTAAAAAAAATAACCCGACAAAATGAAAAATTGAAGGGCTAAAAAATTCTAGATATTGAAGAACAAAATTAAGCTTTCTTCTTTCTTAGGAATCTGTTACCAGCAAAATATCCACCAACTAAAAGCACTCCAACCGCAGGATTAAATTCAAAGGGGATAGGTTGAGTACTACTACGAATATCATCAACACTAAAACGATCTGTACTGGTATTAGCGATTGTTATGATAGCAGTACTTATAGGAAGATCAGAACCAGTAGCACTAAAACCTAAAAATAAAGCATTTCTTGGCGCTGAACCAGTTC
>CASBQR010000175.1 GCA_949127865.1 Synechococcales cyanobacterium PMM_0082 | reverse complement strand
AGTAATTTAAGAATAAGTTATGAATATAATTACTATATTGAGTAATATCAGAATTTAAATCAAATAATTTGCCATTTATATCATCATGAATAATTGTAGGAATACCACCTACTTTTGTAGAAATACAAGGAACGCCGAGTGAATTAGTTTCACACATAACAATAGGTGTACAATCAGCCATAGAAGGCAAAATTAGGAAGTGAGACTCAGCTAGAAGTCGATAAATTCTTTCTTTACCTTCTTTGCTAGATTTACTAATAAAGCCTAACGGTTTTACAAATTTCGGTAGCGGTTCATCAATAACTGGCTGACAACCCACAACGGTCAATTCTGTGCTTAAACCTGATTCGTTTAGCTTTTTAGCAATCTTATAAGCAACATCTCCTCCCTTGCGGAACCAATCTACTCCTAAAAATAATAATTTGCATTTATTCACTGGTCTAGAATCAATAAAATATTTAATGTCTTCAAATGATTTCTCACTTTCGATATTTGCCCCGAAAGGTACTACTTTTACTTTAGATGGGTCAGCATGATAATATTCAATTGCTGTTTTTGCTGCCCATTCAGAAGAATAAATAGCTAATTTACATTTTTGAATAGCAAGGCTTTCCATCAAATGCCAATTATTGATAGTCTCCTCACAGAGATTAGTGTAAAGAGGATAAAAATCTTTCACACTCGCAAACGTTGCATCTGCCCAAAATACTATTGGTTGTTCGCATTCTAGATAAGCAATTGGATTTGTAGTTGCGCTCAAAATAATATCTACTTTTGTTCTAGATAACTTTATTTTAGCTTGATTTGCATAGTCTTTGAGAATCAATGGTTCAGGGTCTTTGAGATATTTTTTTTGAAAAATTTCATAGTAATGGCGCTTGAGTTTCCGTACTACATCATAAGCGAATCTATCTTTTAATGGCCCTATATATTCAACAGCTACAGACTGATTTTGTATAGATTGACCAATATAGTAGCCAAGTCCTGACCATTGATGTATATCGAATGGATCGTAGTGAGTGACGTAACCTATTTTCATAGTTTTATACAAAATAAATTGGGTTAGATGAATGCGTTATGATGTGAAATTTTTTTCATCTTTTTCTTGAGTATAAGAAAGATGTTTTTAGGTTCATCGGCATTATTTACCTTTTTGATTGAAAATTTTAACTAATTCCCGGACATTCTTGAGCGATTTCCTTCCAGAAGGTAGCGCAACAAGAATGAGTAATGTAACGCCTGCATTGATTACAAAAGTGATAGCTAAACCAAGCAGCGGATTTGGAATTTCGATCCATTTACGGAACCCAAATACTGCCAACAACCCAGTTATAGCAGAAAGCATCAAAGGTGCTATTGTGCGGTATATATCACCAGAACGTACCGCTCCTACTCGTCCAACAAACCAAAATAGTAATGGTGTACGAATTAACAAACCACTGGCAGCATAGGACAATGCTACACCTCTAGCACCCCACGGTAAACCTGCAACAATTGCAGCGATCGCTAAACCTCCATTTATTGCCCCTATTTGGAACAGATGATTACTACGATTTTGAGTAATAAAAAGCCAATTAGTTGAATCTGATACAGGTTCAGTCAAAGCTATGATGCCTAGCAAAGCAAATATGTGGCTGGATTCACTCCACTGAGGACCCAAAAGTAACCACACTATCCAATCTGAGGTAGATATCATAAAAGCCACCAGTGGTAGTGTCACAAGGGATAATAGTTGCAAAACCTGAATATAGGCTTGTCGGTAACGCTCTGGAGAATCTACTAATCTGCTTAAAGTTGGCAGAGCGATGCCGGAGATGGGCGCACTAATTTGTTGTATTGGTAGCAGTAGTAATTGGTAAGCTTTACTATACAAACCTAACTGTTTAGCGCCCCAAACCTTCCCAATCAGTACGTTGTCAAGATTACGGGCAAGGTAATTAATAAGATTAAAGCCAGTTAAGTTACTACCAAATTTAAGCATAGAGCGTACATCGGAACCCCGCGTAGGCAATCCTGGACGCCAACTACAGCTAATCCAAAATCCTATAGTGCCAACAAGTACTGATATCAACGGCACAATCACCAATGCCCAGTATCCTGCTCCATACCAAGCGGCAACAATTCCAGATAAAATGCCACTGAACATAGAGATAATATCATTCAACATCACCGTTTTGTATTGCATCTGACGATTGAGCAAGGCAAAATGTTGAACCCCTAACCCACCAATGATGATTCCAATTGATAGAGCAAGGGTAATCCAGATTAAGCGGGGTTCATTATAAAACCCGGCAATTAAAGGAGCGCTCGCCATAGTTATTAACGCAATGGTGACACTGACTGCCACATTGACCCAAAATAGGGTAGTAACTTGCTCGTGAGTAATTTCCTCCTTTTGAACTGTTGCCATCGACAAACCTAAGTCTTTAAACAGGCTGACGAACCCAGTAACCGTAGTTACCATACCGAATAAGCCGTAATCTTCCGGTGTCAGTAATCGAGCCAATATCACGCCAGAGGTTAGGTTAAACCCGAACTTAAAAACTTGGGCAACCATTGTGACTGCACCACCACGAACAGAGCGCCTCTTGAGGTCATCCTTCAGATGATCGGTGCGGAAGTATTTATCATTTTTTGCACCAGAAGAAAGATTTTTCATGAACTTCTACTTAAGTAAGACCCAATAGGACACTATAAATTCACTAAACAAATCAAAGTAGGTAGTATAAGTTGCGTTATTGAAGCCTGTCTACTAGCTCCTGAAAAATTCAGGGGTTTTGGTGATCGCTCACTTAACTACCTACTTATCCAAAGAATTACGTAGTAAATCCGGGTATTTTTTCAGAAAATTTCCAAATTTTCACTGTTGCTATTTTTGGGCAAATGAGCTTCAACATCGGGATTTAAAAAGAGCGATCGCTCCTTAAAATAGGTCTTGTATTTCTGTTCACTAGTTGCAATCCTACTGTTTCTGTCAATAATTATTTGGTATTTCAGAAGGCAGGCTTCTTCATTAATTTCAGTAAAAATACTTATTTTTGTGCAAAAGCATGAACAAATGGTGGTAGATAGTTTGTAATGCGTCCTGATAAAAGTTGAGCAGCAACTATAGCTTAAACTGAACTTTCCCCAGTGCAAATATACTAAACAGGTCTTAAAGCCTTACTAGGTAAGCAATCTAGCTTTCTGCGTAAGTAGAAGTGTACCCATGTAAGCGCTGGAACTATTGGTACAACTGGGGTAAAGTCAAAATTGGGGGTCAACGCTTCAAGCTCGCTCCGCAAGCGATTAGTGATAATTGTACCCAGTAAGGGCGATTCAAAAAGTTTTGAAAGTCGCTCTGGATAACAGTTAGTTCTTTAACTATTAATCCCTCCATCGCAAGTAACGTTTTTGAATAGGAAATCTCGACATCAACAGTTGCTTAAAAGCTAACCATATAAAGGCTGGAATAGTCTTTGTATAGCGATCGCACAGACGACGAGGTTCTTGCATCCATCGATACAGCCATTCAAAACCTAAATCTCGCACCATGCGGGGTGCGCGTTTGTGGATTCCTGCGTAAACAGGAAAAACTCCACCAACCCCAATCATAACTGCGTGGATTTTATCTTTATGTTGAGCCATCCAATTTTCTTGTTTTGGACACCCCAAAGATACCAACACCAAACCAGCACCACTGTCGTTTATCTTTTTAATCAGAGCTTCGTCTTCTGTTTCAGTCAAAGGACGAAAAGGCAAGGGTTCCATCGCGGCAATTGTCAGGAAAGGAAATTCCTCGTCTAACTTTTGTTTCATTCTCGAAAGAATTTCTGTTTGAGAACCCACAAAGAAAACACTTACGTTTTGTGTTTGAGCTAGCTTACACAATGCGAAGAATATATCCATCCCCGCTACACGGTTTTGGTAACGCACTCCCAAAAGCTTCATCATCCATACTAAAGGCATCCCATCAGGAGTGATGATATCTGCGTTATTTAAAACGTTGGCAAACTCAGGATTCCAATGAGCTTCCATGAGCATGTGTACGTTGGCTACACAAACAGTCTTACTTTCGTGAGCGATCGCCCACCTCAGTATTGTTTGTATCTGATCGTCAAAGCGTAAAGCAGTAATCGGAAAATCAAGCACTCTTTGTTTCGGTAGAAAAATTCCTACCATAAATTCACTCCTTGTGTCAGATATTAAATCAAAACAACGACTAAACCATTCCAAATATTCTTGAAAATGTCAGGTTTTATCACCCCTAACTTTTTTTCACGGATTGGAGCATGGTTAAAGTCAACACATGGAGATGCAATAGCTTTTACAGTAAATTTTCGGCTTCCCTGGTAGTAATTAAATTACTTAACCCTGTATAGTAATTTACCCTAAAAAAAAGCCTCATTAGGAATTTACCCGCAAGTTTTATACTAACTTTATATTTTTTGATAAATCTATTTATCTTATCATTACAATAGCCATAAAAATAGGATAACTAAAATTTATTTTCCACAAAGATTAAGGCATCCTAGT
>CASBQR010000174.1 GCA_949127865.1 Synechococcales cyanobacterium PMM_0082 | reverse complement strand
TTGGCAAACTTAGTAAATGAAGCAGCTTTATTAGCAGCTAGAGCAGGACGCAATGCTGTCAAAACCGCCGACTTTGCCGAAGCGGTCGAAAGAGTTGTGGCTGGACTAGAAAAGAAAAGTCGAGTTCTCAATGATACCGAAAAGAAAATAGTTGCTTACCATGAAGTTGGTCATGCCCTAGTTGGCGCATTGACTCCTGGCAGCGGTAGAGTTGAAAAAATCTCAATTATTCCCCGTGGCGCGGCAGCCTTGGGCTATACCTTGCAAGTGCCGACCGAAGATCGTTTTCTACTGAGCAAAGAAGAAATTCAAGCCCAGATTGCTACTTTATTAGGTGGGCGATCGGCAGAAGAAATTATCTTTGGTAGCATTACCACAGGTGCAGCAAATGACTTGCAAAGAGCCACAGAACTGGCTGAACAAATGGTAACTAGCTACGGGATGAGTAATGTTTTAGGTCCTTTAGCTTATCAAAAAAAGAGTAATGACTTTTTAGGTGGCGGCATGAATACTGGGCGCAGCCTAAGTGCTCATACTTCGGAACTGATTGATAAAGAAATCAAGGGGATTGTGGAGGGAGCCCACGATCGCGCGTTAGCAATTCTCAACCATAACCGATCGCTCCTAGAAACCATTTCCGAAAAACTACTAGAAACTGAAGTAATTGAAGGTGATTTTCTCCAAACTTACTTAACCCAAGTAGTAGCTCCTTAAATTCAATTCAAAAACTTAAACCTGCCCTTATTTTATGATTTATCTGAAATAGGGGCTTTTTGCTTGAGATAGATTTAATATAATTACTGCAAGCCAACTCAAAAATAGCAAGATAAAAATACTAGATCGGAAATATATGACACCTGAAGAAACCGAAGCCAGATTTGAACGGATCGAATCAGCACTAGAAGCCACGGCTGAACAAATGCAATTATTATTGATTGGGATGAATCGGCTAACTGAATCAGCTATTCGTGGCGATCGCCTTCATGCAGAAACCGAGCAATATAAACTAGAAAATGAACAATATAAACGAGAAAATGAGTTATGGAAGCGTGATAACGAGCTATGGAAACGAGAAAACGAACAACGTAGGTTAGAAAACGAACAACGTAGGTTGGAAAATGAGCAATGGAAACGGGAAAGTGATCAACGCTTCAATATCTTGCTAGAAGAAGTTAGAGCTAGCAACCGCAGAATCGAAATCATTGAAAATCAGTAGTTAAAACCGAGATTCATATTCCACCGAAACACTATTATTGCCATTCAAGTCAGTGTTAGTAAGAACAAGGGTATTCGGATCGACCCGATAACGGAGAGTGAAGTTAGTATTTTGGCTAGGATCGTTAAGTACAGAGCGAATAGCAAAGGAAAAACTGGGAGAAATAGAAATTGCTGCCTCTGCTGCTACACCTATGGCACTTAATCCACCACCCGTTGTACTTGTAGTTGTAGGGCTAAGATTAAATTCTGATAAATTGAAGATATCACCGATCGCATCTTGTAAAAATCCAATAATCGTTCCTCCTGCCAAATTAGCTAAAACCGCCGTGGGATCACTACCTCCCTGCTGCAGTAATCCTCCTCCAATCAGGGTTAAAATCTCAGACTGACTTCGGGGTGGACTGCTACGAAATTCAATATTAGGATTTTGGACTGAACCTGTAACCGTAGCTTGAATTTGAAGAGTGCGTTGCGCCCCAAGATTGCTAATGGGAACATTACTAGGATTAAAGGTAGAGAGGGAATCATTAACAATATTCGTGCGTGTTACTTCAGGAATAGTGCCTAAGACTCGGATATTAAGATTCGGATTTAGTCCTTGAGAGGGCAAAAAGTCAGCAAAGTTTTCAAAATCACGATCTAGTCTTAATCGGGTAGAAATTATATTGATTTGTCCTCGTTCAATTCTGACTCTGCCACTAGGACGAATATCATTTAAAGAACCATTCACCCTTAGCTCTCCCCTTGCTAGGAGGTTAAGTATGGGAAATCGCGTAACTTGGACACTATTACCAAGGCTAACTAAAAGATTATCAAAGCCAAGATTAAACTGATCTTTTTCGATATTGGTGCCGTCGGCTGGGGATTCTTCACCCACAATGACTCTGCCTTCAGAAATAGCAATATTACCCGAAACTACTGGAAATAATATGGAGCCACGGAGGGCTAATACCCCATCGGCAATACCTGTATAGAGATTTTTTAGATCAAGATTGAGCCTTTTCGCAACTATGGTTAGGGGATTATTAAAGTCAGGATCATTGGTATTAATCAAACTAGGATTAGCGATCGCCATTACACCATTGGCAGTGAATTGCCCCTGACTAAACTGCCCCATCAAATCTGCCGTAAACCGATTAAAATTAAAATCAATTTTGCCGACTACTTCGGTAATATCACTAGGTAGTCCTGCCACTTGAAAAGCTGCTTCTTGCAGAGTAAGACTACCTTTAACTATAGGTTCAGCAAAGGTTCCTACAATCTCGACCATGGCTGCTCCCTGTCCAGATAGCCAACGTACAGGTGAACTTAAAATATTAATAAATGCTAATCCTTCATTTTTGACACTTATATCGATTTTCAAAGCTTTACTGACGGTGCCAGACAGATTACACAATACCTTAAAGGTGCTGTCGTCAGGGATTGGACAGAACTGGTAGGGAATATCGGCAGCGATCGCAATGGGTTCAGTTTGAGATTCGGTCGTGACAATTCTGCCATTAAACTTAAAGCGACCATTGGCATAATCAAAATTACCGCCTACAGAATCAAGGGGTTGACGGTTTACAGTTGCATCTTCTAGGGTAATTTTTCCTAATGCTTTGGGGTTAAATAAGCCACCACCTAAGTTAGCAAAACCATTAGCCAATCCTGTAATATCCACGGGTAGATTATTAAAGAAAGGGATTGGTCGCAGGGACTCGATGGGGAAGTTAGCGAGCAGGATTTGACCATCTAGTTGCCGTAAGCTGATTTTTGCATTGGTAATCTGCCCAAGGCGATCGCCTGATTGCAGTTTAACCGTAGCTAAAGTCAGAACATCCTTGTTAAAATCGCCCTTAGCTTGGACATCATCTATGGCAAATTTACCGTAATCCCAACCTTTGCCCGTTACTGCAAACCCGACCTTGATGCCATCTGATTTTAAGGCAAAACTAATTTCTCCATCTAAACTACCCTTAAATTCCGATAGGGCAGGTAAGTTATTGTTAGCTTGCGAGTCTATACTTTCTTGCTGATCCTTCCTAGCTTTAATTTGGGCAAAATATTGTAACTGTTCGTAGAAAGATTGATTATTTTGAACTTTAGGTAAAGAGGCTAGGGCTGATGCTTTACCATATTGGGGTGGATTAAATAAATTTGTAAGATCTGAGAATTGTTCCAGATTTAAAAGACTAAAAAGTTCGGCTACCGATCCAGACTCAATTTTTACTCTGCCCTGTAAAGTTGTGGCGGCAGATGGAGCGTAAGCTAGATCGAATTTGTATTGGGATTCTTGATCTTTAGAAATATTCAGCAGTCCTTTACTTAAAATCACACCGCCATTACTAGCATTCACCTTAACTGCTAATTTCTCTCCTAGTATTTGACGGAATCTGGGCTTAATGATTACCACTTCCCCGATCGCTTGCCGATTTTTGAGGTTAACTACTAAATCACTAGATAAACTGCCATCTACTAATTCAGGCTGTCCAGCGATCGCACTAACTAGAGCAAGGGGTAAATTTTGTAATTTTAGGTCAAGATTTTGATTGTCTAGACGTTTACCGATGAGTGAAGTAGTCGCTAACTTTACCTGAAAATCTATAGGCTGAAAGGTAGGATCTAAGCGGAGGGCGAGGCGATCGGTTTTACCTTTGAGATCTGTGGTTAAGCCTTCTTTAGAGTTAAAACTTAGTTGTCCTGTAATCAGTGGATCAAATTGCTTTTGCTTGAAACCGAGATTTATTAACTTGACTACGCCTTTAACTTGAGGGCTAAATTGAGCAGGATTAAGGGTCGCATTAAATACCCCACTGACTTCACCTGCAAAAGCAACTTTACCCTTGGGCAGAGATTGAGAGTTGGGGCTAATATTACTACCCACAGCTACTAATTCGGGTATATCAAATTCTTCTAAACTCACCTTGGCAAGTAATTTAAGGTTATTTAACGCCCCCGTAATCTTGGCATTAAAATCAATGGTGCCTTGATTAAGTTGATTAAGTTTAAGACTTGCGGGTAAAAAAGCCTGAAATTTTTGAATTTGCTGCCGTGAGCGCGATCGCACATTAAAATTAATTCCAGTGACTGCAAGGTTTCGATCCAAACCAATCACGCCATTACCACCCACATAGTTACCAACCTGTAATTGCGGAATTGCCAAATTTTTGCCATCAAAAGCGATCGTGGCAGTAACTAATTCCTGAAGTCCCTGTAAGCGCAAATTGCCCATAGCCGTGATGTCTGTGAGCGCAAAACTGCCTTGGGGACTACTCAGCTTTAACAAACCAAAAAGATTACCTGCCCGCAAAGCCTCAGGAAGATTCTGCCCCAATATTGATAGGGGCGTACCATTATTAGCTAGTTCTAGTTGCCACGGACGTTTGCCATCAAGGGAAATTGTCCCAACTAATTCCACATTACCCGTAGGAAACTGAACTTTTGTGTTCCGTAAGGTAGCAGTACTACCGATAATTTCCACCTCGCCATTTGTGGGAAATAGAGCTTGAGGAGCTTGAAAATTTGCCAGAATTTGCGGATTAGTGGCTTCGCCATTGATCAGGACTTGAGCGGACACTGCGCCAACGGGAACTGGGAGTTTCGTATTATAAAGAGCGGCGATCGCTTCACTATTAATATTCTCTAGGGCAAGATTAAGCTGAAGACTAAGGGCATTATTGGCTTGTAAGGTCACAATGCCGCCGCCTATAAGATTACCAATGGCATCGGAGTTGGCTTTAATTTGTTTAAGCACTAAAGACCGATCATCTTTATTCTCAATCTGCCCTTGAATTTG
Source organism: Synechococcales cyanobacterium PMM_0082 (assembly GCA_949127865.1). Classification (GTDB taxonomy): domain Bacteria; phylum Cyanobacteriota; class Cyanobacteriia; order Pseudanabaenales; family Pseudanabaenaceae; genus PCC-7502. The sequence continues at coordinate 38,909 of CASBQR010000174.1, read as the reverse complement.
CTGAACCACAAATCGATCCACTGTAATGGGTTTAGTGGAGGCAAAACTAGCAATAACTTGGGGCTTTTTACCCGTAATCTTGGCGTTGAGCTTAACCTCTCCTGAAATTGGCAATGCTGGTTTTAGATTAAGACTGGTTAATGCTTTGGCAATATCCGTAGGGGCAACGGCTACGTCTAAATTTAGTCCAGATTCGAGGCTGACATTACCATTAACTTTGCCCACTAGCGTCCCGTAGCTGCCTGAAATTCCTTGTAAAGTGGCATTTGTGCCGTTAAATTTAATCCCGCCCGTAATATTTTTAATGGGTTTGGGGACATCTCGAATTTTTAAATTTACATCTTCGATTTTAATGTTGCCTTCGACATCCGCTTGAGCGCTACCAGGAGTGATCCTAATGCCCACGGTGCCATTAGTTTTGCCTTGGAGCGGTGTGATTGGAAAGTCGGGAAAAAACCCATCAATTACGGCTACGCCTATATCTTGCGATCGCAATTGAATATTGCCCGCACCATTAGTTAGGTTAAATTCCGCTTTGGTAATACTTAAAGTGCCATTGGGAGATTGAGATGCGATCGCCTTTTTGAGTTGATCGGCTGTAGGAATATTAGAATTTACCAGTCTTGTATTAATAACTTGCCCCGCTCCCGTAAATTGCACGCCTTGACGGTTTGGATCGGTGATTTGCCAGTTACTATCTAAATTGAGCTTAGTTACACTGATGGCAGTCTGGGAGTTAAGGGGCTGGAGCGTCAGATTTGCCTCCTCAATTCTAACGGTGCGAAGATCAATGGCTCCTGTCTCGGTGGAGATCGATGGACTAAATAGTTTCGGTAAATACTGCCCATTAATAAAATCTTGGCGCAGGAATACTTGAGGTTTAACTACAGTAATATCAAGTCCAATTTGTCTCGTCTGGAAATAATTCCATAGATCAACCTGGACATCGATAGCTTCGGTCAATGCAAAATTGGGTTGTGTTGCGGTTTTGGGAATTTCAGTTTGTCCAAATCTCACCCCATTCCAACTAAAGCGATCGACTCCCCCTAAGCTCACTGGTCGATTTAACGCCTTGGATAATTCTGCCTGCACCAAGGGCGATAGCTGTTGTTCCAGAAAATATTTACCGTAAAAAAATATTGCTAAACAGGAGCCTGTCAATCCTAAAGCAGCGATCGCTATAAACTGGTTACGTCTTGGTTTAGGTTGTGGTATTTGTTCCACAGATTTTTTCCCCACACTATCCATGTCCAAATGTTATACCAATTCTTAAAAAATATGTTTCCAATGTTTATTAAGTCACTAAAATTCTGAGATGTACGATAATACCTGTAAATTTTTGGCTGAGAGCTTTTCCGATGACTTTGCTAGATGGTTATTAGGATCAGCGATCGCTCTAACAAAGCTTGAACCTTCAGAACTTTCGGTTGAGCCTATTCGGGCTGATTCAGTAATGTTCTTAGAGTCAGAAGAGCTAATTTTACATATTGAATTTCAAACTGAACTGAACGAGAATATCCCCTTTCGCATGGCAGATTATCGAATTCGGCTCCATCGTAAATTCCCTAAAAGACAAGTTCATCAAGTGGTTATCTACCTCAAACCCAGCAAGTCACCATTGGTATATGTAACCGAATTTAATCTGGGTAAATTAATCCATCAGTTTCAGGTAATTCGGCTATGGGAACAAGCAACCGAAAATTTTCAAAACTGTTTGGGATTGCTCCCCTTTGCAACTCTGTCTCAAACTACTAACCCCGAAAAAACCCTTGCAGATGTGGCAAAACTAATTGATAAAATTGAAGATAAGCAAGTTCAAAGTAATATAGCCGCAGCAACTGCAATTATTTCTGGGTTAGCATTAGATCGGAAAGTTGTTCAAAGATTATTAAGGAGCGAGATTATGCGAGAATCTGTAATTTTTCAAGAAATTTTACTCGAAGGCGAAGCTAAAGGTGAAGCTAAAGGTGAAGCTAGGGGTAGGGCTGAAGAAAAAGCGCAAATTGCCCTAAATATGATTAAATCCAATATTGATCTAGAGTTAATTGCCCAATTCACGGGATTATCCCTCGAACAAATCCAAAATCTACACTAGTGTCTAAATCTTTCATATCGATCTTTATCATTGTTGGGGTTTGCTTGCCTGTTCAGCTTGGATTTAGCGATCGCATCTTAGCCCAAGAAATAAAAGCTCAAGGAATGATCGAGCAGTTGACTGAGGCGAATCGGTTCTTTAAGCAAGGATTCCGTGACTTTGGTGCGAATAAATTTACAGATGCTCTCAAAGCATTTCAGCAATCTTTATTTCTTTATCGGGAAATAGGCGATCGCCAAGGAGAAGCAGCCCTACTTGGTAGTTTGGGTTATGCCTACAATGCTATGGGCGAGTACCAAAGAGCAATTGATTTCTATCAGCAATCAGTAATTATATTTACAGAAACAGGAGACTCTAAAGGGCTAGCAAGTATGCTAAGTTCTATGGCAGTTAGCTATGACGCATTAGGGCAGTACCAAAAATCCGTAGAGATCGCTCAAAAAGCTCTGAAAATTTCCACAGCCAGTGGCGATCGCGCTAATTCAGCATACTCCCTCATAAATTTAGGAAATACCTACAACTCCTTAGGGCAATATCAAAAAGCGATCGCTAGTTTTCAAGAATCCTTAGCTATTTCTAAGACACTCAATCATCGAGATGGAGAGAGTTCATCCATCAATGGCTTAGGTAATACTTATTACTTTTTGGGGCAGTATCAAAGGGCGTTAGAGTTTTTTCAACGATCTTTATTAATTGATCAAGAATTAAGCGATCGCGGCGGGGCAGCAACTTCCTTCCAAAATATTGCCAATACCTATCAAGCATTAGAGCAATACCCAAAAGCCATAGAATTTTCGCAACAATCCTTGACGATCGAAACCGAGTTGGGTAATCGTAATGGCATTGCGACTTCCTTAAATAATATCGGTAATTCCTATCTCTATTTGCAACAATATCAAAAAGCAATTGGATTCTATGAACAAGCTTTAGTGATCCAAACACAAATTGCCGATCGCCCAGGAATAGGAAATACGTTAACCAATCTGGGTATAGCTTACCGAGAGACTGCCCAGTATCCCAAAGCAATTAAGCTTTATCAGCAAGCATTAGGTATTTTTCAAGAAATTGGCGATCGCACAGGCGAGAGAAAAACTCTAAATAATTTAGGCACCACTTTTGCCAAGCCTAAATTAACTAATCTAGCAATTTATACTTACAAAAACTCTATAGCAGTCACCGAATCTATTCGCAAAGATATTTCCAAACTGAATAAAGAAGATCAAACATCTTATCTGGATTCTGTAGCCCAAACCTATCGTCGTCTTGCCGATCTTTTACTTAGTCAAGGACGAGTTATGGAAGCCCTGCAAATTCTGGATCTACTCAAAGTTCAAGAACTTAAGGAATTTCTAAGAAATGCTAATTTTACTGCAAGCCTCAAAATCCCTTTTTTAATCTCAGAGCAAGAGCTTGACGATCGCCCATTCCAAACTGCGGCAAGCTTAATAGAACTAACTCAAACTGATCGAGATTTAGGTGTATTGATCAAGCAAATTCCCCTAACTAAAATTAATCAAGTTCCCAAGTATTTACAAAATATTCCTAAAAATGCAGTTTTACTTTATCCGTTAATTTTGAGCGATCGCCTTGAAATTATTCTATTCTCACCAAACCATCCTCCCATCAATCGCAAAGTTAATATTAACTCCAAAATCTTGAGTGAATTAGTCCTAGACTTCCGTTCCGATCTGCAAAATCCTTTGTCCCAAGATGTCAAGATTTCAGGCAAAAAACTCTACGATCTGATGATTAAGCCGATTGAGTCCGACCTCAAAGCGTTCAAGCCGACCACTATTCTCTATGCCCCCGATGGAGTTTTACGTTATCTACCTCTATCCGCACTCTACGATGGTAATCAGTGGTTAATCGAGAAATATCAGGTCAATAATCTCATCGCCTATAGTCTTTTTAATCCAAATTCTCAGCCCCGAACGAACTTCAACATTGCCGCAGGAGCCTTTGGTGGTCAAAATGGGCAAACTCGATTTGGAGGGACAGGTTTACCTGCAACCATAGGCGAAGTTGAGAATATTAGTAAAATTTTTCCCAATGTAGCTAAATTAACCGAGTCAAACTTCACAGCTTCAGCTTTCCGAGGGCAAGTGCTTGGTAAAAATATTATTCACTTTGCGACCCATGCTGTGTTTAATTCTGGAAATCCGTTAGATTCCTATATTTTATTTGGCGATGGCAGTAAAGTTACCCTAGCTGAAATTAGCGAATGGCAACTTAAAAATGCTGATCTGGTGGTACTAAGTGCTTGTGAGACAGCGATCGGCACCTTTGGCTCTTTGGGAACGGGAACTGAGATTTTGGGCTTTGGTTATCAGGTGCAACGGGCGGGGGCTAGGGCTGCGATCGCCTCTTTATGGGCAGTTTCCGATGGAGGTACACAGGTATTAATGAATGGCTTTTATCAAAATTTCCAAACCCAAAATATTCTCAATGCCCTGAGGAATTCTCAAATCAATATGATTAAAGCCCCGATAACTAAAGACAAAGTTAATTTTAACCATCCTTATTTTTGGTCTAGTTTTGTTTTGATTGGTAGCGGTCTATGAAATTAATGTAGCTCTAAATATTAAGGAAGTATTTATGCGGTTAACTGCAAACCTGTATACTCAAACAATCGTCCGTCAAGTGTATGATTTTTAAATTCACGAGCAAAGTATTAGTTAGCTATGCCGACAAAGAGATTAATAGCGATCGCCATTTTTTGTTTAACCCTAATAATGTTAGTCTCTCTGGTATTATCTCCTAAGCCTAAAAGTGTCGCCGATATTAACTTTGCTGAAGCTCAAACCCAAAATCTAGTTAAAAATTTACCCAAATATTCACAAGCCCAGATTGCTCAACGGCGGCAATCCATCTATTTTTTATCAGAGCTTAATAATTTTGCACCCGTAGAAGGATGTGAATTACAAGCCCCCAAAAATCCTACCTATGCAGCCAAATTAACTAAGACCCCAATTACCCTAGAGCGATTTCGTAGACCTCTCCCTATCCTGCCAACAGAACTTCTCAGCGATCGCCCACAAAATACCTATAATCCCAGAGAAGTTATAGCTTTGGCAGCAAATTCAAATTATGGCGATCGCTATCTCAAAGACTTAAAGGGCAAGCCCGCGAATCTGAAGCCAATTATCGTTCTCCACGAAACCGTTGCGCCTACCAATAGTGTAATCGGTTATTTTCAAGCATTCCAACCTTACGAAGAAGATCAAGTTAGCTATCACACCTTAATTACCATTGATGGCTCAATTATTTACTTTGTGCCACCTGATAAACGCGCATTTGGTGCAGGCAATTCCGTTTTTGTCAGTGCATCAGGGCGGGAAGCCGTTAAAACCAATCCAAATTATGCCAGTTCTGTAAATAATTTTGCCTACCACATTGCCCTAGAGACACCTAGTGGTGGTATACATGACGGGCTTAGTCACAACGGCTATACCAACTTACAATATCAATCCTTGGCATGGCTAGTTGCCAAAACCGATGTTCCCTTTAATCGGATCACTACTCACAGGGCTGTTGATCGCTCTGCTTCCCGTATTGATCCACGCAGCTTTAACAGAAATCAATTTAAAAAAATACTTGATACCTATCCTAGAACCAGTGAGATCTCGATCAGGTGTCCCGACACTTCTCAAAATTTGGACAAAATATCAGATCTAATTTTGGGAATTGATCTGTTAAAAAATAGTAACTAAGCCGAAATATCAAAGTCAATCTAGTAACTGTGATCTGAAAATCTCCTAAACCCAAAATTAGAATAAAAAATATCGCTGTGCTAAAGGTAGCACTGTGGCAGGTTCGCAGGTTAGGAGTTCACCATCAGCCCTGACTTCGTAGGTTTCGGGATTAACTTCCATAATCGGTAAAGTATCATTTAGTTTCATGTCCCGTTTGCTCAATTGACGAATGCCACTAACAGGAACCACAGATTTTTTTAGGTTTAAATGATTAGGAACACCTCGCTCTATACCAACTTGGGACATAAACGTCACAGAAGTTGAAGTCATAGCACCGCCAAAACTGCCAAACATCGGACGCATATATACAGGCTGCGGTGTGGGGATACTAGCATTGGCATCTCCCATTTGCGCCCAAGCAATTAGTCCACCTTTAATTACAACTTCTGGTTTCACGCCAAAAAAAGCAGGTCGCCATAAACATAAATCGGCTAACTTGCCCACTTCAATCGAGCCGACATAATTAGAAATCCCATGGGTAATGGCTGGATTAATAGTGTATTTAGCGATATATCTTTTTGCCCTAAAGTTATCATTACGGCTAGAATCTTGGGGTAATTCGCCCCGTTGGGTTTTCATCTTATGGGCGGTTTGCCAAGTTCTCATAATCACTTCTCCCACTCTTCCCATTGCCTGCGAATCTGAGGAAATAATACTAAAAGCTCCCAAATCATGAAGAATATCTTCGGCGGCGATGGTTTCTCGGCGAATTCGAGATTCAGCGAAAGCTACATCCTCAGGAATACTAGGGTCGAGGTGGTGACAAACCATTAACATATCTAGGTGTTCTTCCAAGGTATTAACGGTATAGGGACGAGTAGGGTTGGTAGAAGAAGGCAGCACATTTACCTCACCACAGATTTTAATAATGTCGGGAGCATGACCGCCGCCCGCTCCTTCGGTGTGATAGCTGTGGATAACTCGATTTTTAAATGCGGCGATCGTATTTTCCACAAAGCCTGACTCATTTAAGGTATCGGTGTGAATTGCCACTTGAATGTCATATTCATCAGCTACAGTCAGGCAAGTATCTATAGTCGAAGGCGTAGTTCCCCAGTCTTCATGGAGCTTTAAACCGATCGCTCCCGCTTCTACTTGTTCTACTAATCCCTCAGGCTGACTGCAATTGCCCTTACCCAAAAATCCTAAGTTCATTGGAAAACTATCAGCCGCTTGCAACATTCTATACATATTCCATACCCCTGGAGTGCAAGTGGTAGCAGTAGTTCCTGCGGCTGGGCCTGTGCCACCGCCAATCATTGTGGTGATTCCAGAGGCGATCGCTACTTCAATCTGCTGAGGACAAATAAAATGAATATGAGCATCAATCCCACCAGCAGTTAGGATCATGCCTTCGCCAGCGATCGCTTCGGTTCCAGGTCCGATCACAATATCCACATTATCCTGAACGTAGGGATTGCCTGCTTTGCCAATTTTATAAATTTTACCATCTTTAATCCCCACATCTGCTTTGACAATGCCCCACCAATCTAAGATCAAAGCATTAGTAATTACCGCATCAACCGCCCCATTAGCATTCGTAATTGGGGATTGCCCCATACCATCGCGAATCACCTTACCGCCACCAAACTTTACTTCTTCACCGTAGGTGGTGTAGTCTTTTTCGACTTCTATAATTAATTCGGTATCAGCTAACCGCAGGCGATCGCCCACTGTAATTCCATAGGTTTCAGCGTATGCAGAGCGACTCATCCTATAGCTCATAGTTAGCTCCAGATATTTATTTTAATTTTTATTTTACTTCAATCCATAGAATACATCTATGCGTACCGATACCATTTTTCATCAATTATTTCTGACTTTTCACAGCCTCCTGTTTGAGCTGCTCAATTAACCAGTGGAAAATGCCAATCACTATAAATTCACGTCTGTCGAGGTTAAAGAAAAAGCCTTTCGATTTGATGGTATTTTTATACCCGATCGCCTAGATCAACCCATCTATTTTGTGGAAGTGCAATTTTAAGATAAACCAGATTTTTATTGGGAATTTATTACAGAGATTAATATTTACCTGAATCAATATAAACCTCTTCAAGATTGGCAAGCGATCGCTATATTTGCAAGTCGTAACTTAGAAGTAAAAACATTAACTGCCTACCAACAAGAATTAATTAGCAGTAAGAGGATTTTGCAAATTTACTTAGGATCGATTGGCATCGGATTAGTACAGTAAACTTGACTTAGACTTGCTTATTACTCACCCCAAGTTAAAAATAAAACCATGACAGAACTTGATATTACCCTGCCCAGTATTCGCCACGTTCACCAAATCCTTCGCGATCAACAAAACTCTGACAACTCAGCAACTGTCGAGGTTAAGTTAATTACAGGCGATGTCATTACTGGCACTTTGAAATGGATAGACCAGAATTGTATTGGTATAGATGGCGCGCAGGCTGGGAAAAGTCATCCGATGTTAATTTGGCATCATGCGATCGCCTATATTAAATCTTGAAGTTAGTAGTTTTGAACTTGTACGGTAAAGCGCACTAAACATTGATGTATAGCCGATCTTAGTACCTAAGGTATTGCCCCTAAGATCATTCTAGACACATAGCAAGCCTTACAGGTCTGATTATTATGCAACCTACTCAAAACCAATTTACGGAAAAAGCTTGGGAAGCGATCGTCCGCACGCCCGAAATGTCCAAAGCTGCCCAGCATCAACAGATTGAAAGTGAACATCTCATGAAGTCCCTCTTAGAAGAGGAGGGTTTAGCAACGAGCATTTTCAGTAAGGCAAGTGTCAATATCCAAAAACTGCGCGATCGCACCGAAGAATTTATTAATCGGCAACCAAAAATCTCTGGCGGCAATGCCTCTGGCTATTTGGGACGCAGTATGGATACGCTTTTAGATCGAGCAGAGCAGGCACGCAAATCCTTTAATGACGATTTTATTTCCATTGAGCATCTGGTTTTAGCCTTTGCCAAGGACGATCGCTTTGGTAAAGCATTACTCCAAGAATTTAGCCTAGATGAGAGTAAACTGCGTAAGATCATTGAGCAAATTCGCGGAAATAACAAAGTGACGGATCAAACTCCAGAAAATAAATACGAAGCTTTGACTAAATATGGTAGAGACCTCACTGAGTGGGCAAGACAAGGCAAACTAGATCCAGTCATTGGTCGCGATGAAGAAATTCGCCGAACCATTCAGATTTTATCAAGAAGAACTAAAAATAATCCTGTATTAATTGGCGAGCCTGGTGTAGGTAAAACTGCGATCGCCGAGGGGCTGGCACAAAGAATTCTAAGCGGAGATGTGCCTGAATCTTTACGCGATCGCAAGCTAATAGCCCTAGATATGGGAGCTTTGATTGCGGGAGCCAAATATCGGGGTGAATTTGAAGAAAGATTAAAGGCAGTACTCAAAGAAGTAATGGAATCCCAAGGGCAAATTGTCCTATTTATTGATGAAATCCATACTGTAGTAGGTGCAGGTGCCACCCAAGGGGCAATGGATGCCAGTAATTTGCTCAAACCAATGTTAGCAAGGGGCGAACTACGTTGTATTGGTGCTACTACTTTGGACGAATATCGTAAATATATTGAAAAAGATGCTGCCCTCGAACGCCGATTCCAGCAAGTATTTGTCGATCAGCCCAGTGTGTCCGATACGGTTTCCATTTTGCGAGGCTTAAAAGAACGCTACGAACTCCACCACGGAGTCAGAATTGCCGATAATGCCTTGATTGCTGCTGCTACTTTATCCACTCGTTATATAAGCGATCGCTTTCTACCCGATAAGGCGATCGACTTAATGGATGAAGCCGCCGCCAAACTGAAAATGGAAATCACTTCTAAACCCGAAGAGCTAGATGAGATTGATCGCAAAATTCTGCAATTAGAAATGGAGCGGCTATCTTTAAAAAAAGAAACCGATGCTGATTCCAAAGAAAGAGTAGAAAAATTAGTAAAAGAACTATCTGAACTTAAGGCTGAACAGATAACACTAACTGCTAAATGGCAATCAGAAAAGCAAGTAATTGATAATGTCCGCCAACGCAAAGAAGAGATAGAGCAAGTCAACTTAGAAATTCAGCAAGCAGAACGGGACTATGATTTGAATAAAGCCGCAGAACTGAAATACGGTAAACTCACAGATCTGCAAAGGGAGCTAAAAAAGGCAGAAGAGAGACTAACCGAAAGCCATACAGTCGCCAGTCGTCCCATGCTCAGAGAAGAAGTTACAGAAGAGGATATTGCTGAAATCATTTCCAAATGGACTGGGATTCCTGTCTTAAAGCTGGTGGAATCAGAAAAGGCAAAATTATTATACCTAGAAGATGAACTTCACGAACGGGTAATTGGGCAGAGTCAGGCTGTGGCTGCGGTTAGTGATGCCATTCAGCGATCGCGCGCTGGTTTATCTGATCCCAATCGTCCGATCGCTAGCTTTATTTTTCTTGGTCCCACAGGTGTAGGCAAAACCGAACTAGCAAAGGCTTTAGCCAAATATCTGTTTGATACCGAAGAATCAATGGTGCGAATCGATATGTCTGAATATATGGAAAAGCATTCCGTATCCCGTCTAGTGGGCGCACCCCCTGGCTATGTGGGCTATGACGAAGGAGGGCAATTAACCGAAGCTATTCGCCGCCGTCCCTATGCCGTGATTTTGTTTGATGAAATCGAAAAAGCACATCCCGATGTCTTTAATATCATGCTGCAAATCCTTGATGACGGCAGAGTTACCGACTCCCAGGGACGGACTGTGGATTTCAAAAATGCCATTATTATCATGACCAGTAATATAGGTTCTCAATATATTTTGGATATCGGTGGCGATGATAGTAAGTATGAATTAATGCGCGATCGCGTGATGGAAGCAATGCGCTCTAGCTTCCGTCCAGAATTCCTTAACCGCATTGATGAAATTATTATCTTCCACTCCCTGCGCCGAGAAGAGTTACGGGAAATCGTGAAATTGCAAGTACTCCGCCTAGAACAACGTCTATCTGAACGCAAAATGTCTTTACATCTGTCGGAATCTGCCTTAGATTTTATTGCCGAGGTTGGTTACGATCCAGTCTATGGTGCGCGTCCACTCAAGCGGGTGATTCAACGTCAATTAGAGACACAAATTGCTAAGTCCATCTTGCGGGGAGATTTTGTCGAAGGCGATCGCATTTTGGTAGATGTGGAAAACGAACGCTTATCTTTTAGAAAAACAGCAATTAATGAAAATATTGCCATTGAGTCTAAAAAATAAATTATATTTGGTGAAACTATGCAAATTAGTTATACCCCAGATAATCCTTAACAAATCTATATATTATGAGAGAGATTGACCTATACTACGAAAGGAATATTAGAGCTATCAAGACCTAATTTTCCAAAAATATATCGATCAAAACTTTAAAATTTATTAGATAACTTCAGGAGTATAAACATGCAGCAGACAGGGAAAACCCTGACTGTACCAATTGGTTTAATGGGAGCCCCTCAAGGATTTAACCCCACTTTATGCCTGCTGATTGGTTCTGTTATTCTAGCGATCGCTTCAACTACTGGCTATTGGGTCTGGCATTGGGCGCACTGGGTAGTGTTTATAGCTAACTTTATTTCCCTATACGTCCTAGGTACGGTGATCCACGATGCCTCCCATGGCGTAGCCCATCGTAATCGAGTGGTAAATGCGGCAATAGGGCATATTTCCGCAGTATTACAAGGTTTTGTTTACCCTGTATTTACTCGTGTTCATATGCAGCACCATGCTAATGTCAATGATCCCGAAAATGATCCCGATCACTTTGTATCTACGGGTGGTCCTCTGTGGTTAATTGCCGTCAGATTTTTCTACCATGAAATATTTTTCTTTCAAAGAAAGCTCTGGCGCAAATATGAATTAGTAGAATGGGGTATTAGCCGACTAATATTGGTCAGTGTTTTAATCGCTGGCTATGAATTTAACTTTTTACCCTACATTCTTAATTATTGGTTTGTTCCCGCCGCTATCATGGGTTTAGCTTTGGGCTTGTTTTTTGATTATTTGCCCCATCGTCCCTTTAAGGAAACCTCCCGTTGGCAAAATGCCCGAGTGTATCCCAGTGGTCTCCTCAATATTTTATTGCTAGGACAGAACTACCACCTGATTCACCATCTCTGGCCCTCTGTACCTTGGTACAACTATAAAAGTGCCTATACTCAAATGAAGCCTTTGCTAGATGCTAATAATGCCCCTCAAAGTCTAGGGCTATTAAAGCTTAAAGATTTCGGCGGATTTTTATACGATGTTTTTCTAGGGATTCGCTTCCACGGTCATAAATAAATTAGCAACCTATGGCTCTGATTCATCGAAGTTTTTATCAACCTTATCATCAGCTTCTGAAGTTAAGGGCAAACTACTACCAAAAGTCTGATCTAGCTTCATCCTAGTTTCCATTTGACTTAAAAAATAGCCTGTCATCATGGCTGATCCCAAAAGATTAGCCAAATTTTCGTGATTAGTAGTTACGGAAACCTGAAACTGGGGTGAAGGCAACATTCCCACTAAGCCTTGAATATTTTGATTAATAATTTGCCGAATTTCAGGGCTGACGTGCTTTGCTACTTGTTCAAGTGCTTCTGGGGATTGATTTTTTAAATAGGTGAGTAAGGCGTTATTAGAACCTGTATCTTGAATTTCAAACATTTTGGATTTTTCCTAAGTTAAAGTTCTGATTAAGGATTTATATATTTTTACATTGCGATCGCCTGATCTAGGGAAGAAAACCGATCAAACTAAGAGGCGATCGCCCTAAACTAAGTCAAGATTATAGAAATCGCCGCCAAACCCACTAGCTTTAGCCGTGGGATATAAGGCGGGTTAAGGTAGGTAAGTAGTTAACCAAATCCATTCTATAATTAAGTTGTGCTGAATCAAGTAGGCGTATCAACTGCACGTTGAAATATCCTAGGTCGGTGAAACTCCCGCCAGAAAGAAACTACCAGCCATGCTGGGAAAGACTAAGGAACAGGCAAGCAGAGACAGGATATAGAGTGTACCGAACTGGCTAGTGTTGAAAAGTGCGAACGATAAGCTCCGAGATTAAAAAAAGTAGCCGTAAGCCTCATGGCGAGAGTCAGTGAGCGTGAATGGGTAGGGGCGTATTGACTACATCCTTAAGGTACAGTGACTGAGAAATCAGATTCTGGACTCTTAAAGAATCCCATACTCTTTAGACGTGGGAGTGTCAAATGTAATAGATTAGTAATTTATATTGCAAGAACTATGGACAATAATAATTTACTCAAACAATTATTAATGATTGGGGTTGGCACCACTTCATTGATGGTAGAAAAGCTCAAAGAAGTCGCCGATGAATATGTCAAAGATGGCAAAATCAACTCAGATCAAGCATCAGAATTTATTAATGACTTTGCCGATCGCTTTAAATCGGAACAGGTAAATTTTGAAACCTTAATCCAAAAACAAATTCGTAATGCGCTCCAAGACCTAGGTGTGCCTAGGCAAAATGAAGTAGACGAACTTAGAGGCAGAATTGATCGCCTAGAGCGCCAAGTCAGAGAATTGGAGAATAAAAATTGGCGTTAGGCACACTTTACATAGTTGGCACTCCCATCGGCAACCTTGAGGATATGACGGTGCGGGCAATTAAAACCCTGCAAACCGTTGACTTCATTGCCGCAGAGGATACTCGCCATACGGGTAAACTCCTGCACCACTTCGAGATTCAAACTCCGCAAATCAGTTATCACACCCATAATAGCTATGCCCGCATACCTGAACTTTTAGATTTGTTACTAGAAGGGAAAAATATTGCCCTAGTTAGTGATGCGGGAATGCCTAGTATTTCTGATCCAGGTTTGGAATTAGTTCAAGCCTCTATTTCCGCTCAAGTTAATGTCATCCCTATTCCAGGAGTTAGTGCCTGTACAACTGCTCTAGTGGCTTCAGGTTTGAGTACCGATAGCTTTATCTTTGCAGGATTTTTATCTACGGATTCAAGCCAACGCCGATCGCAACTAGAACAATTAGCAATTGAGCAACGCACGATCATTATGTATGAAGCTCCCCATCGTTTACGGAAAACTCTCCAAGACTTGAGCGCATACTTAAATGCAGATCGACAGGTGGTGCTGGGGCGAGAATTAACCAAACTCCATGAAGAATTTTGGCGAGGAGATCTCAAAGAAGCGATCGCCCACTACACAAATCAAGAGCCAAGGGGAGAATTTACCCTAGTCATGGCAGGAATACCCAAGGGTGATTCTAAAGTGTGGACAGAACCCCAGCTTAAATCAGAGCTAGTAGCAATCATGGCAGAGGGTATATCCCGATCGCAGGCAAGTCGAAAACTAGCTGAGATCACAAAAATCCCCCGCCGCCAACTTTACCAAATGGCTTTAACTATTGATTTAGAAATTAGTCAATAGAAATAATCATTTAGGTATATTGCAAATCGCTCAACATTATGTTACATTTCTTATTGTGAACAAATTAACTGAAGGCAAAAACAATGGAAAATGATAATCGTAACGCTTGGACATGGGGATTTTCTAATGGTGCTGAAAACTGGAACGGACGTCTAGCTATGATCGGTTTTGTAGCTGCGATCGCAGTCGAGTTAGTCAGTGGACAAGGTGTTCTTCACTTCTGGGGCATCATCTAGTATTAGCTTCATATTTAAGTCTTCAAGCTCTTGCTACTAATAGTAGGGGCTTATTTTTTTATGCATAACCTCTGCCAGAGAGCGATCGCCCATGAATGTCAAAATGCCTACAAAGCTCGAAGAATCTCTATGCAAAATCGTCGCCCTGTTTAAGCAGAAGAAAATCCAATTTTGCAGCGTAGAAATAACTCATTGTCTTATTGATACCCCCTTCCCCTTCAAGAAATAGTTACAGCCAAGCGCAACATATTAGATTTCCGTATTGAGTTTTCTCGTCTTAAGACTATTCCGATTTTCTGCACCACTAAGGTCTCAGTACTATATCTCAGGTATTTACTATTCCTAGCTAAAAGGGAATCTATAAATTTACAACTGTATGTTTATGACTAATTCGTATAGATTGCTTACAAAACGTAAAAAAAATCCTAAACAATTTAAATACAATAGGTATACATAAATCTTTTAATTTAATCCTTCAGAAATATTAGTTAGTAAATTCCTAAACTAATAAATTTCATAAAAATCACAAAAATTAATTTTAAAAAAACGAGGTAAATCCGATGAATGAACTTAGTAAATATAGTTTCAGATGCAATCTCACTCTTGGTGATATTTATCTGCAAGTTGTAGTTTGGTTAGGCGTAATTTTTGCCAGCTTAGCATCAGCACTGGCACTCATGAGTCAGCCTATTTATTCCTTTGCTGCTGTAGGGATCATAGTGGTGGTGTCTTTACCTTTCCTCCTATTTGCCTTCGTGACTACCCTATTTAATCACATTGAAATTTCGCCCATGGAACCTAAGGCTACTAAAAATTTGAATGTAAAGCCAGCTAATCCAACTGGGCTTAATCCTGCTCTTTAAGATTCTCAAATTAGAACTTAAAAAATAGTCTTCTCCCAAGGTTTGGGAGATTTTTTTTGAGAATTTTGATATTTAACCCATATCCTCTACTAAACGAGAGCCAGTATAAATTAATCCTTTTTTGATATCTACAGTTAAAGGTTCTCCATCTCGAATCTTGTGAGTAGCATCCTTAACTCCGATTAAAACTGGGATACCTAGCTTTCGACCAATTACCACAGCATGGGAATCAAGACCTGAAACCTCAGTAATAATTGCTGAGGCTTTACGAATTACATCGATAAAATCTGAAGTAGTACTCTCAATGACAAGAATTTCCCCTAAGTTAAAGTCTTTAACATCTAAATAGTTATGAGCTACTCTCGCTCTACCAGTAGCTATGCCTGAGCCCACACCTAATCCTTTACCAATTACCGAAGATACATACTCGACCTTAATCAAATCAGTGGAGCCAGATACTCCCTGCAAAGTTCCTGCTGTCATCACGACTAAATCACCTGCGGCAACCAAATTTTGCTCCTGTGCCAAATTTAACGCAGCTTCAAAATTTTGACGAGCTGAAGGTAATGATAAAACCATGAGCGGATGTACACCCCAAACTAGTTGTAACTGCCTTGCGACATCGACATGAGAGGTTATTGCCAAGATGGGAATAGGAGGTCGAAATTTACTGACATTTCGGGCGGTCGCCCCTGATTTAGTTAATGTCACAATTGCTGATGCCTCTAGTTGACTGGCAATCTTACTTACAGCTTGACTAATAGCATTAGGTACAGACTTGCCCACGGTTTCAATGGGGGTAAATTTATGCTCTTTTTCCGTTCTTATGGCAATTCTAGCCATAGTTTCGACCGATTGGATCGGGTAATTGCCTGTAGCTGTTTCGTTGGAGAGCATCACCGCATCAGTACCATCAATAATCGCATTGGCTACATCAGAAATTTCCGCACGAGTAGGACGGGGATTATTGTACATACTGTCTAGCATTTGCGTCGCCGTAATTACGGGTATACCTAGCTGATTAGCAGTTTTAATCAAGCGTTTTTGCAGAATTGGCACATCTTCGGCTGGTACTTCTACCCCTAAATCTCCTCTGGCGACCATAACTCCGTCACAAACTTCCAGAATTTCTTGCATCTTAGAGATCGCCTCATGTTTCTCAATTTTGGCGATGACTTTCACATTTCTGCCACTTTTAGCAATTAAGTCTTTTAGTTCCAAAATATCTTCAGGATTACAAACAAAGCTCAATGCCACCCAATCTACACCTTCTGCTAAACCAAATACTAAATCAGCTCGATCTTTATCCGTCATTGCCTTGACAGAAAGATGAACATTGGGAAAGTTAACACCTTTATTATTTGATAAAACTCCAGCAATTACCACCGAACAACGCAGTTCTCCTGCCTCTGGGTCAATTTCATCTACCTTAAGCTCAACTTTTCCGTCGTCCAATAAAATCACTGCCCCAACAGGTACTTCCATTGCCAAATTATCGTAGGTGACAGAGCTAATGGTTTGGCTACCTGCAATTATGCGATTAGTAAGTGTGAACTTATCACCTTTTTTAAGGGTAATAGCCCCATCAGTAAACTTACCTAAACGAATTTTGGGTCCTTGAAGATCTTGTAAGATCGCTACAGGCTGGTTAAGTTCTACGGAAACTTGGCGGATATTACAAATACTACGATGATGATCGGCATGGGTACCATGGGAAAAGTTGAGCCTTAATGTAGTTGCCCCTGCTTCAATTAAGGCACGAATCATTTCAGGGCTACTGGTGGCAGGTCCAATGGTAGCAACAATTTTGGTACGACGAATTTGTTCTTTAGCTTGCATTTACAATGTTAAATGGATTTTAGGGCTGATCTGTTCATGAATGATTAAATACATAAACAAAAGCTCGCCTATTATTCTATTAGACAATTACGATATTACTTTTGATTTTGACATTAAAAAACGCCCATAGTTTTAAAGCATACAGACGTTTTGATTAATATTTAAATATTTTGGGATTAAGAACTAGGCAACAGACTTTTTACGTTTGATTAACTTGTAAGAACCAAACAAAACACCACCAGCGATGAATCCAGTTAGAGGCGAGAATTCAAATGGAATTGGAGTCAAGGAGACATTATCAATGATTGGACCAAAACCAGTTGATTCACCTGACCTAGAGATAAAGCTAAGAATGGCAGTATTATTAAAGGGTGTAAATATAAAGGTTGCAGATCTAGTTTCAAATTGAAGATTAAATTGTGCACCAGAAATATTAGGCAATGCAACTGGGGAGAACCTTATGGGATTACCAGATGAAGTTTGTGCACCAAGCACAAATTGTTGGCTTGGTGCAGTTCCTAAAGCAACATCGATGGTAGTTGGATCTGGTGAATTAAAATTTCCAGAAAAGTCAAAAAACACTGTAACAATGTTCTGAATTCCAATATTAAGCCCTGTTATTACAGTAGAAATTCCACCTTGAGCTCCACCTCTGTTTAGTTGCACAGTTCTGCTTAGGATGCCATTGTTAGCAAAGCGATTTTGTCCTTGGTATAAATAACCTGCATTTTGGGCTCCACCAATCGCTGTCCACCCTGTGACTGTTGTAGTGTCACCTACTAATGCTGAGTTGAAACCGACATTAGTAGGTCCAGGAACAAGCGCAGTGGTAGTTGTTTCTGGGGTGTCGAGTGGGCTAAGTTCAAAGGTACCGTTAGTAAGATTAGCAGAAAGGGAGGGAGATACTGCAACTAAAGCACCAATTGTGGCGACTAAAGTGCTTTTAAGAATATTGTTTGCGTGAACCTTCATAGTTATTACTCATAAAGTATGTGGTTGCCAGTATCTCATACAGGTATTTGTAAATGCAAGCTTTAAGTAATTTAATTTTGAGATCATGTCGAAAACTCAATAACCGTTTGTATATTTAGACTATAGGTTTTTATCTACTTCAATCTGCCTATACAAATTGGTTGATTTAATTATGAATATTTGCCCTTTGATATCCCTAAGTTAGAAATTTTAAATAATTAATTTGCGGATACAGGTAAAATCAAACGGCTAAGAATACGGTTGTCTTCGAGCTTATACAAAGACAATTCTCCTCCTGCTTCTTGCATCAGGCTTTGACAAATTGCTAAATGCAGACCAGGGGGTTGATCTAAGACTGAGGGAGCTAGAATATCAGGCGATCGCCCGTCATGCATTTCCATTAATAAAACTGGGTCAATTTCGCCATTATCGGTAATAGAAACTTCTAGCGATCGCTCATCAATTTGCCGACACCAGATATCTACTCTACCTCCTACCTCAGAACGTCCACAGGCGAACAGTAGTAATTCATGGATAATCATTTCAATCTTAGCAATGTCTCCTGCAATCACGACAGCCGCTTGATTATGCACCTGTGACCACATTTGACGTTGTTTAATAATTGCATCTACTCTTTCTAGCGATCGCTTTAATAGACCAGCTAATGGAGCCGTTTCGTAACTAGGACGCAGCCGCCACTGTTCTTTGCGAATAATTTGGGGGAGCGGAGATAGAGATGCTTGGAGTTGTTTGAGGGAGTGCTGTAGGCGCAAATTACCAACGGCATCATTACCATCACTACGAGATTCTAGCTCTAGTAGTCTTTGGACTCCACTGCCCACGGAGCGATAAATATCCTCGATTCGTCTTTGTTTGTACCAGTTGAGTCGTTCTAGTTCGGTGCGATGGTGTTGGAGCGTTTCCACGATTACTAAGTGTCGCCGTGACCATGCCAACTGGTTGGTAAGCATGCTGTATGCCTGAAGTTGCCGATCTAGCCATCTGCGTCCAGGCTTATCTGCGACTAATAGCATTCCTGTGGGCTGATGTTCGGGGGTAGTTCTAAGGGCGATCGCCAAAATCTGTCCAATACCTTTTGCATTCAGCCACTGTAGGGTTTGGGGTAAAAGATCATGAATAGATAAAGGCAATATGCCATCGGTTTGAATTGTCCACTGGACTAGAGGATCGCTTTCTATGGGCAGTAGCGTTTCATTAATATTTAGGCGAAAATCTTCGTGGCTGGCAAAACTAGCCGCAATTTGTCCCCCCACTCGACCGGGTAGCCAAGTTATTAAAACTGACAAAGGTGCCTGCATTACCTGAGCTAGAAGCTGTGCCGATGCGGGATGAAGCTTTTCTAGGGTATTTGCTTGTTGTAAAGTTACTAAGCCAAACTGCACAGCCTGATGCAATTTTTGTCGATCGTCCCCCTGTCTTTGCAGGTAGCCTTGATGTAAAATCAGTCCCACCTGTTGGGCTACGGCTTGGACAATTTCCCGCTCTGGACGTGACCAAGTGCGGGCGGATTCATGTCCCACAGCTAAGATGCTTTCTAGGGGTTTACCAATTGCCGTGCTACTGAGTAGAAGCGATTGCACTTCCATGTCCATTAAAACTGGTCGCCAAGAGATAAATCTATAGTCGGTTTCAAGGTTTTCTATAGAGATTGTTTCTGCCGACTGTTCCATCATCTGCCAATCTACGGTCGATAGCTCCTCAAAGGATTTAGGCATAGGACGGCGATTTTTAGGATGATACTGAAAATAGATTTCAAAGACTCCAGTATCTTTATTGTGTAATACCACCCAAAATCTTTCGGCATTTAGTCTTTGGCATAATTGCTCGGCTGCCATTTGCAGAGATTCTTGCCAGTCGGAGTCTGTATAAATTGCCTTAGCGATACCTGCGGTTAAAACTTGATCTGAAGCAATGCGTTGTACCATTGACTCCATTTCTTCTAAGGGTGCCGTCAAGGCAATTAGCTGGGCTGCGCCTTTAAGATAGTTTTTTTCGATTTCTGACCATAGTCTAGCCTCATCATTTTCAATACAAACAAAACCAATTAACTCTGATTGAAATATGATTGGTGCTGCAACTAGAGCCTCTGCCCCAAACTGCTCCATCACTCTTGGGCTAATTTCGCCTTTAGTCATATTTCGAGCATCGGATACTATAACTAATTGATCTTTAACCAGAGCTTTATAGAGATCAGGAACTTCTTGAACAGTAATCCCTGCTGTATTTTCGTTGCGATTCCCTGATGATATGTTTTTTTGCTTATTTACTGTCCGCCGCCAAAAGTATTGATGTTCACGCTCAAACCAGTACACATGGGTACGAGTTGGCATAATAAAGTTATGGGTTTTTTGCACAACTTCCTCTAGTCTTTCGTTGAGGCTATGGAGCGATCGCAATTTATCTAATAAAGATAGTAAAGGTTCGTCGGGGCGTTTAACCTGCTGATACTGGAGGTCTGACTCCAGTCGATATAAAGTTGAGCCAAGGGTTCCTAATAATATGGATAGACGTGTTCTTTCTTCTGCCCTAGAAGAGACATTCCATAACCTAGAGCCTAAAAGCACCAAACCACAGGAAACGTCTTTATGGTAGATCGGAAATAATAAAGTACCTTGAATATCGAACTTAATAGCTAATTTTTGCCATTCACCACTGCGCTTTTCTTGCCTTAGATCAGTAATAGGTATAGCTTTTTTCATGACTATTACCTGATCTAATAAATCGCCAGGTTCAAGGACAAATCTTTCTTTGAGAAACTTGATTTCCCCCGCAGGTGTAACTCCACCTTTACCGATCAGTCGATGATTAGGGCGATCATAGAGGGCGATCCAAATTAGCTGGTGATCAAAACTATCCCTTAAATAGTCAAGAGTTGTGGAAATTAAAATATCCACATTCTCTTCCTCTCGAAGAGTTCTTAGTACCCGTCCCAAGTTTACAAGCTGCTGATCCCAGGCATTGGATCCAATTTGAGTCATATAGTTATGCCCTAAACTCTTCTACATGGCAGATAGTTCAATCTACAGCTTTACTTTTAAAGTTTAGTTAAGTTTTTAAGCTTAAAAAAAAGACTGTATCTATTACATACTAAAACACATACGGGTTGATAATGCTACAAACCGTAAGGATAACTCTATTTTTAATTTTGAATCAATGATTTTAAGAAGAATATATTTAATTTTCGTCTATCATCCATTCTAGAGATCTAAGTCCTAAATTTAATTCGAGGGGAAAGCCCACTGCCTTGCCTAGTCTTGGTTTTGCCTTGGTGGTTAAGATAAAATCTTGAACCTGAGCGATCGCTCCCAATGCCGACAGATGGGTAGCAAGGGTATCTAGGTGATCTAAGTATTCGGTTTCTGATAAAGGGAATGATCTTTGCTCTAAATAGCGCCACATAACTTGAATCCAGATTCTGCCTTGGCTGCGGCGGAGTTGCAAATCGTAGGAGTGCCCCCATTTATGGAGAATAAGTTGGTGTAAGTCTTTACCAGTCATGGGGTTATAGAAGATTTAGGATAACACTTTAAAAGTATGATTAAATAGCCTCAAATTTGATTTAACTAGGCTGTATTTGTATTATATGGAAAAATTAACTCTGGCAATTGATGTGGGAGGAAGCGGTATCAAGTCAATGGTTTTAAAAGAAAATGGCACTCCTCATACCCAAAATATTCGACTTGAAACTCCAAAACCAGCTAAACCAGAGCCAGTAATTGCCGCGATCGCCCATTTAGCTAATACCCAAGGCAACTTTGATCGAGTTTCTATTGGGTTTCCGGGAGTTGTCCGCCAAGGAGTTACGAAAGGTGCCATTAATCTTCATCCTGACTGGGATAATTTTGATCTCGGCACAGTGCTTTTAGATCGGTTGGGTAAGCCTGTACGGATAGCTAATGATGCCGATGTGCAAGGACTAGCGGCGATCTCAGGTGCAGGTACGGAGTTGGTTATTACCCTTGGCACAGGTTTTGGCTCGGCTTTATTTATTGATGGTAAATTAATTCCAAATCTAGAATTAGGGCAGCATCGCTGGCGGGGCGGAGATAGTTATGAAGATCGCTTAGGACAGAGAGCCTTTGATCAGGTGGGACAAAAAGTATGGAATCGCAGGTTAAATAAAGCCATAGAAGCGATCGCCTGTTTATTTAACTATGACTTTTTATATATTGGTGGTGGAAATGCCAAAAAAGTCATAACCAAAATTCCTGAAAATGTAAAAATTGTCCCTAATATATTTGGGCTAATTGGGGGGTTAGCATTATGGAAAGAATAGTCGGAACAATCTCGTTAAAACTATACTCTTGTGGTCTATGGGTTGCGCAACCTTCAAAATTTCCCTTAATACCAATTTCTTGGAGATGAAGCTATGAAGTTATCCATACTGGCGGCGATCGCAGTCTTAATTGTCGGCGTTCTACCCGCATCCGCCCAAAGACGATCTGAACGCATTACCTGCTATCGAGAGCGTAATGTTATTAGCTGCCCAGGCTATGGCAGTTTTAACCTACGCAACAATAATAGAAACTATGATGACGGCTATAGAAATGGAAATAACAGGCGTTACGACAACAACAATGGACTCAGGGCAATTAACGAGATTTACATTCAAGTTCTGGGACGGAGAACGGATTTAGATGGGGCAAGAACTTATATTCAAGCTCTAAATAGTGGTTGGACTTTAGAAAGAGTGCGTCGTGATATAGCTTATTCTGGAGAGTCTGAGCAAGTAATTAATCAAGCCTATCGAGAAATTCTGAGAAGAGATGTTGATGCTGGGGGCTTGGAAACCTATAAGCGCTATCTTGCCAGTGGCAAAACTATCAGCGATCTGAGGCGAGAATTAGCTAGAAGTCCTGAAGCAAGGGGGAGATACTAGGAAAAATGGCAAACAGTATGGATAATATGCGAATACAGGCAGAGGCTTACTTAAATCAGGGTAAGCCTTTAGAAGCGATCGCTATCTATGAGCAAATTATTAAACTAGATCCAAACTATGCTCCTGCCTACAGTGATTTAGGAAGAGTTTTAGAGTCCCAAGGCTGGCAAGAGTTAGCTATTGTCCAATATATTAAAGCTCTATCATTGGCTCCCAGTAGTTATAGCCCTGCATCCCACCTCAGTTTAGGAACGCTATTAAAAAATCGGGGGCAAATTACCGAAGCGATCGCTTGTTTCCAAAAAGCCATAGGTCTTAATCCTAGTTATAAACCTGCCTACCAAGCTTGGGTGGAGACTTTAATTGAACAGCAAAAGTTAGATCAAGCTTGGGAAGTTTATGCTCAGGCTGAGTTATTTGATCTCGATCTAATTAATAGCAAAGACTTTAATGATTTGGGAATTGCTTATATTAACCAAAACCAGCTAGATCAAGCGATCGCCTGTTTTCAAAAAGCCATCTCCATTGAGCCTAGTTATGCCTCTGCCCACTGTAATTTAGGAAATGCTCTATTGCAATATGGCAGTTTTAAGGAGGCAATTATTAGCTTTAATGAGGCTTTAAGTATTGATCCAAATTTTGCCGAAGTTTACTATAACTTAGCTATAGCCTTGAATAGAATTAATAGATTGGATGAAGCGATCGCCTGTTTTGAAGCAGCTATATCTCTAAAACCTGAATTTCGAGAAGCCCATGCCAACTTAAATTCCAATCTGGGAAAAGCTTTAGGGATAATATCCAATCCACAAGACATAGGTATGCCTAGATATGCACCTCAACTTGATTAAAACTTAAAAAGAAAATTATAAGAATCTGCTTAAATCTTTACAAGAATAGCTAGACAAGAGCAGTTAATCAAAATACAATGTATCCGCAAACAAAGGCATCTTGTCGCCTTTTAGGAGGTCGCTATTCCCGAACAACTAAACCTGACTGTGAGTTTGAGAGGCAGCCGCGATGTCAAGGAAAACTATCAAATATTTCGCCTCACTGGTTTATTAGATGCTTTCTCTGAACCTGATTTTCGCAAGGTTATCAGTAAATGTATCGACGATGGACCAATAAACATAATTTTAGACCTGTCAGCAATTGATTTCATTGACAGTTCAGGACTTGGTGTCTTGGTGCAATTGGCGAAGAAAACCCAAACCATAAATGGTAAACTCCAAGTCATTAGCAATCCTCGTGTAACTCAAACCGTAAAATTAGTAAAGCTAGAACAGTTTTTGTCTCTGCAACCAAATGTTGAGGCTGCCCTAGAAAACCTCGTTAGTAACCCTGCTTAACATCTGCCTCCATGACTTTGTTTGAAGCTTTTTCGGGTAGAGTCGCAGAAATTCCTACTAATGCTTTGGCTTATATTGGTGATTCTGTCTATGAATTACATATCAGAATGTGTTATCTTAGTCCTCCCCGCACGGCTGGAGTATATCACCAACTTGTAGTGGCTAAAGTTAGAGCCGAAAATCAAGCCCAGCAACTTGATCGACTCATCCAACAACAAACTCTCACAGAGTCAGAACTCGATCTGGTAAAAAGAGGTCGTAATGCTTCTGGATCTTCCTCCCGTCATATCGATCCAGTTATTTATCAAAAAGCTACGGGTTTTGAAGCTCTTGTTGGTTACTTATATCTGTCAGATCGCGATCGCCTGCATCAAATTTTTCAACAAATAGACCATGAAATTTAAAAATAAAGCCTCTATAGGTAGACCTAAACGTTCTTCTGACCAATCCTCTAGCTCAGAGCAGTATGGTCGTGGTGATAGCTGGGAAAAGCCCGATCGCCCTCAACGTTTTGAGCGTTCATTTGATCGAGCAGGCGATCGCTCTGAAGAGAAACCAAATAAATACGCGCCGCCGCGCCCCCAAAGAAAACCCTTAGAAACATGGGATCGGGAGCAGTTTGATCGCCCCTCTACCAGTAATGAGCCTAGTAAGCCTGTACTTAAGCCTTCTAGCCGAGAAGACAATCGTAGTTTTGATCGTAGTTTTGAGCCACCAATTAAGCCTGTTAGAAGCCGTGACTCAGAATACTCAAGTCGTTCCTCAAGTCCAAGATCTGAAGATCAGGGCGGATACAAATCAGACAGATCTGAAGGGCGGAGAGTTACAAGCTATAGATCAGATTACAGATCAGATAAAAAACCTGATCGTGGAAATTTTGATAATCAAAATTCTAGTAGCTATGACTTAGAAGAAAATCCAGATTTAATCTATGGTCGCCATGCTGTTTCTTCCGCAATTTCCGAGGGTTCCCGCTCAATTCATCGGATTTGGATTACCCCTAAGCTGCGCTATGCTCCAGATTTTTTACCCTTAGTGACCGCAGCTAAAGCGATCGGGGCTGTAATTGATGAAGTTGATATTAGTCGCCTTAATCAAATTACTAACTACGCTAAACATCAAGGTATCGTGGCACAGGTGGCAGCCTACGAGTATGTAGAACTTGAAGAGCTAATTACGACAGCCAAAGCCAAATCTAGCCAACCAGTAATTATCGTCGCTGATAGTATTACCGATCCCCATAATTTAGGTGCAATTATTCGCTCCGCCGAAGCTTTAGGAGCGCAGGGTATTGTGATCCCGCAGCGTAGGGCTGTTGGTGTAACTTCTGCCGTAGCCAAGGTGGCAGCAGGTGCTTTAGAAAACCTGCCAGTAGCAAGGGTGATTAATCTCAATCGAGCTTTAGAACAACTGAAAGCGGATGGATTTTGGATCTATGGTACTGCTGCTGATGCGGGTCAGCCCTTACACAAGGTTAAGTTTGAGGGGGCTATAGTTTTAGTGGTTGGGGCAGAAGGCGAAGGTTTAAGCTTATCCATTCAACGCTCCTGTGATATGTTAGTTTCGGTTCCCCTTGAAGGAAAAACTAATTGTTTAAATGCCTCTGTTGCTACTGGTATGGCATTGTATGAGATATTTAGACAGCGTTGGGTAAATAAGTTAAACTTGAACACAATGTAATAAATACCTAGTGTATTATTGATGTAAAGTTCTATAAAAGGTATTTCAGTGATGGAAATGACTGATAACTTAAAGGAAATGTTTATTTCCTTCGTAGACACCATTGGGGTGGCAGTATGGGTAGAAATAGTTACTGAATCTCCGATCTGTACCTACTACTTTGGTCCTTTTTCTAGTATTGGTGAAGCAAGCATAGCAAAAACTGGTTATAGAGAAGATCTAGAGTCAGAGAGTGCCACAATTGTTTCAATGGTTGTCAAACGCTGTAAACCTCAGAATTTAACAATATTTGATGAATCGTTGGCTACTAGCCATGGGTTAGTTTTAAGTGGTCAAACTAGTTAGTTTGCTCTAGTGCAGTTGCTATGGCGTGATTAACCAAGTAGCATTAGGCGTGATTAGTCTAGCGGGATAACGATCCGCATCTTCTGATTCAGCCATCACGGCATTAAGGGCATTCTCTTTACCTGAACTTTGGACTAGAAATAAGATTTTCCTGCCTTGATTAATTAAATTGGCAGTAAATGTCAGACGGGGGTGATTATCCTTTTCTCCTACTATTACTAGGCGATCGCCTACAGTCAGAGCTTTGGTATGGGGGAATAAAGATGCCGTATGTCCATCATCACCTAGCCCTAATAAAATCAGATCGAATTTAGGATATTCACCCTTTTCGATATTGAAAAATTTTTGTAAGTGTAGTTCATACTTTTGAGCGGCGATCGCAGGATCTGCTTCATCCGTAGGCATAGGGTGAATATTCTCAGGAGGAATAGCAACATGATCTAGCCAAGCTGTTCGTGTCATACCTTCGTTACTTTGGGGGTTAGTTACAGGTACATAACGCTCATCTCCCCAAAAGATATGAAACTTAGCCCAGTCTAGGTTCTGTTCTGCTAATTTTTCGTAGAGCAGTTTGGGAGTACTACCGCCAGAAGCTACTAATGTAAATCTGTGGTTTGTAGTGATTGATTCTTGGTAAGTATTTATAACTATTTCTAAAGCTCTAGCTGTTAATGATTGGCGATCGCTAAATGTTTCAAAATTCCTGAAAGTATTAATATTGTTAGTCATAACCTGAGATATATCTATATATACTGTAGTAATTTGTATAATCTTTGACTCTTTAAGCTTACCAATGCTTTAATCTGAAAAAGGTAATTGTTAGTGAAATCTTAAGACGAGGTACCGCTCTATGACTCCATCGATTATGCGTCTATTCTGGAACTTAGTATATCAAGCACAGCCCAATCTTATTTTGCACCTTGAGGACGAAAAGCTGATAAGTTGGCTAAAGGATCAAGTCAGACAAAAACTATCCCTAGATCGCCACCAAGAAGATGATTTGAGGGATTATATTAGTGATCGCATTCCTTTAATTCGTGACATAGCTAGTAATCAATAATTGATGTGTGACTCAAAGAATTAACTTCGAGTAGAAAAAGTAATGAAACTAGGGCATTTCAATCAAAGCAAAAGTTTGGGTTTAGCGATCGCCATACTGGGAAATTTTTCTGGCGGCAATTCGGCATTTGCTCTAGGTTCATTATCAGTATCAAATCTTGAACCGACTGTTTATGCTGGCTCTTCTCCAGACAGTCCTGGTAACAGAGAGACAACTGCTCCCTTATATGCAGGTGTAGGTAGTATTAGTGTGGGATGCACAGGTGCGGCAATTTCCTCCACCCATGTTCTATCTGCTGCACATTGTTTTAGTCCCAGCAGTCCTAATGTTACTTTTCGCGTTGATAATACCGACTATGCAGGGGTGGTTTCCATATTTCCAGGTGCTGTTTTCCCCTTTGACGATGTGGCAGTAATTACCCTAGGGCAAAGTTTAGCTAGTAATATTCCCATCTATGAGCTGTTTCGGAACCCTATACCATTGGATAGTCAAATTCAATTTGTAGGATTTGGAGCTTTTGGGGATGGGGTAAATGGGACTATAGGCGGATTTGATCCTAATGTTAAACGTCTTGGGTTTAATGTAGTTGACTATTTTTATAACCAAAGTGGGCAGACTGGAACCATTAGCATCTTGGAGGCGAATAGAAGTGCCATAGTTGGTTTTGATTTTGATGGCACTAATGATTCAACTAGCTTTAGTGGTGGATTAACCCTTGGCAATAATTTAGAAAGCACCTACGGTGGCGGCGACTCTGGCTCACCCAACTTTATTAATCATAATGGTACTTTAAAAATTGTGGGCGTTAGTACAGGCGTACTTGGCGTTAATGGATTTAATAATCCATTGTTTGGTTCGGGGGGAGTTTTTACTGATGTTTCGAGTTTTACTGGGTTTATTGATGGCGTAGTCACGCCTGTACCGTTTGAATTTTCGCCTGTGATCGGCTTGGGTTTGTTAGGAATTTGGGGAGTTCTTGCTAGACTAAGAAAAAATAGGAATTCATGCAGTTTAGCGATCGCCTTAAGCCCATCAGTAATAATGTTTTTGCTGATATGGATAAAGCCAAGAGCCTGATTCAAGGTCATAGCTTAATTGATTTATCTTTAGGTTCTTCAGATTTACCGACTTCTCCAAGAATTTTACAAGCGATCGCCTCTGCCCTTAATGATCCTAGTACCCATGGCTACTCTTTATTTGGTAGTACTAAAGATTTTCGAGTAGCGGTTGCTGACTGGATTAAACAGCGATTTGATCTAAATGTTGATCCAGAGACTGAAATTTTACCTTTAATTGGTTCTCAAGAAGGTACAGCCCATTTACCTTTGGCGATCTTGAATCCTGGGGACTATGCTTTGCTCCAAGATCCCGGCTATCCTTCCCATTATGGAGGTATTCACTTAGCAAGTGGACAAATTTATGGAATGCCCTTGTTAGTTGAGAATAATTTTTTACCCGTTTTTACAGATATACCTAAGCAGGTTTTAGCCAACTCCAAAATGATGGTGTTGAGCTATCCCCATAATCCCACCACGGCGATCGCTTCTTTGGGGTTTTTTAAGTCAGCAGTAGAATTTTGTCAGACCCATAATTTAGTTTTAGTTCATGATTTTCCCTATCTTGATCTAGTTTTTAATCAATCTCAGCCCCCATCAATTTTGCAAGCTGATCCAGAGCGGAGGGTTAGTATTGAATTTTTTACTCTATCCAAGTCCTATAATATGG
The DNA here is from genome assembly GCA_949127865.1 of Synechococcales cyanobacterium PMM_0082. Taxonomy (GTDB): domain Bacteria; phylum Cyanobacteriota; class Cyanobacteriia; order Pseudanabaenales; family Pseudanabaenaceae; genus PCC-7502. The sequence goes on along the minus strand of CASBQR010000174.1, from coordinate 9,694 downwards.
GCGGATTTCGGGTGGGGTTTGCGGTGGGAAATCGGGATTTAATTCAAGGGCTGCGCCAAGTCAAGGCTGTGGTAGATTTTAATCAATATCAAGGCATCATGCGTGGAGCGATCGCCGCCTTATCCACTCCCGCATCAGAAATCTTGGATGTGGTAAATACATTTGAAAATCGGCGGGATGTTATGGTTAATGCCTTACATCAAATTGGCTGGGATGTACCTGTTCCAGAGGCAACTATGTATATTTGGGCAAAATTACATCCAAAACTTAGGGAAAGGTTTGCTGATAATTCTGTGCAGTTTTGTTTGGATTTGCTGCAAGCAACTGGGGTCGCATTATCACCAGGAACTGGGTTTGGGAAATACGGTGCAGGCTATGTCCGCTTGGCGTTAGTACATCCACCCCATATTTTAGAGCTAGCAGCCGATCGCCTTGGAAATTTTATCGGCTAAAAGTTGAATTCCTTAACCGTTGGGGCTTAGTATGGAAGCAGTTATTAATAGCTTAAAAATCTTGATTTCTAGTCAGATATTACTGATATTGGAATGTAAGAATTAGATCAAACAATATTTTAAGATAGTTATGGTTTGGATTGTTGTTACCATACACTTGCTACTGAGTTTGGGGCTACTTTGGGCTAGTTGGCAGGCTTGGCAATTGAGATTAGTATTAAATTCTGTAGCTATTACTGTTAATGGTTATGCTAGAGCTTGCGAGCAAGGACTATCGGTTTCACCCCCCGCAATTTTAATTGCCCAAAAAGGTGCAGCCACAGCCAAGATCAAATATAAGGATTTGCTACCTCAAATTAAACGAGTGCAATTGATTTTGTCTATCGTAAATCGGGTGCAGGGTTTAGGTAAATTAAAAAGTAAATCTGGGAATTTAAAAAGGAGCGATCGCTATGGCAAACGGCGCAGGTAAATTTGTGGGTGGTTTTCTAATTGGTGGTGCCGTTGGTACGGTTCTAGGTTTGTTATTTGCTCCTAAAACAGGGAAACAAACCAGAAAACTGTTGCGTAAATCTGCAGATAGCATTCCTGAAATTGCCAGTGAAATCACATCTAATGTGCAGTATCAAGCCGATCGCTTTTCAGAACAAGCAGGAAGAACCATTGATAATACTGTGGAAAGAATGCAAGAGGCGATCGCAGTTGGCATAGATGCTAGTCAAAGATTACGGCAAGAGCTGAATACCCTAAAGGTATCTAATCTTAGTGATGATGATGACCTATGATGGAGCCGTTGTTTTGGTTAGGTTTGTCAATTTTATTGGTGGCAGTTAGTTTAACCGCTCTATTGGTGACGGCTATTCCTGCATTTCAAGAATTAGCAAAAGCTGGGCGTAGTGTACAAAAGTTGGCTGATACCCTTTCCCGTGAGCTACCGCCAACCCTTGAAGCAATTCGATTAACAGGTCTAGAAATTAGTGAATTAAGCGATGAACTAAACCAAGGTGCGAAAAATGCGGGCGAAGCGGTGAAACAGGTGAATGACAGTATTAAGGGAGTTAAAAAGCAAGCTATTAGCGTATCTGTAACTACCCGTAGTGCTTTAGCAGGACTGAAGGCGGGCTGGAGAGCATTTAGCAAACCTAAGCGCAAAAACTCGCCAAAACAACTGATAGAGTCATCAGACTTGGAAAATCCCACAAATAATCAATTCAATGATGATATTTTAGACACCACAGCAAGGGAAGATTAATTAATGGCAATTTGGTCTTACGCTACTCCCGGCATTCCCGACGATATGTTTGAACGGCTGCCCGGTATTCCTATGAGTAAATGTGAGGTGAGATTATTACTCATTAGCCATTTGCGGTTGCGATCTCACTCTGTGTTTTGGGATATTGGGGCGGGAACGGGGACGATTCCTGTAGAAGTTGGGTTATTATGTCCAACTTGTAAAATTATAGCGATCGAGCGGGATCAAGATGTAGCGGGTTTAATTGCCTTGAATTGTCAAAAATTTTCAGTCAATAACGTGGAAATTATCAATGGCAGTGCTCCAGAATGTTTAGAGGTATTATCAGATACCCCAGATCGAATCTTAATAGAAGGTGGACGATCTATTCAAGAAATTTTGATCTATTGTTGGCAACGTTTAGCGATCGGTGGACGCATAATTGCCACGGCTAGCACTTTAGAGGGGCTATATAAAATTTCTGAAAGTTTTGCTCAGCTTCATATTCGCAATATAGAAATAGTGCAGTCAGCAGTTAATCGCCTAGAAACCAAGGGCAACCGTCAAATATTCGCTGCGGTTAACCCTATTTTTATTCTGAGTGGCGATAAGGTTAGTTAGCAATTAATTAGCTCTCGTACAGCAATAGATGCCGCTAGCCCTGAAGTATATGCTCCTTCTAAATTTTTACCTGCACACCAATCCCCTGCACAAACTAAGGGTAAAGGGATTTTAGTGGTTAGACAATCAACACCTAGAGGTTCCTGCACAAGGGCATAACGCCATCTTTGTAACTGCCACCATTCAGGATGACTCAGCCACGCACCCAAAAACTCTCCTGCTTTTTTAAGCATGGGCTTACCTACTTTTTCTAGATCGGGCTCATCTAAAGATTGGGTGGCAAATTGGGCAGTACTTTGAAATACAAATACTGGTTGTGTGATTTGCTCTGGATGTTTACTACTATCACAGCTAATCCAGCTGAGGATAAAGTCATCCACGCAGCGGAAAGCTTTCCAATGATCAGGGATAATTTGAGTTTTAGGGTATCCCGCCATAATTGTGATATTTGGATGAAATTTCACGGACTGCACCGCTTTTAACATCTGGGATGATGTACTCAAAACATTCTGAAATAATGCCAAAAATTGCGGAGCAGGTAAAGTAGAAATGATGGCTGCTGTGGCAATCTCTTCACCTGACTCAGGAGTTAGGTACCATTTGCTGTCTTGAACTCTTACACTGACAATTCTAGTTTTTAGAAGAACATCTTGACCTGTAGCTAAATGCTTAGCGATCGCTGTCATGCCTTGGGGACAGGTATAACGAGGATAAAACCATGCTGAATCAGAAGACTCAATACCTTCGGGAGTAAGTTGAGTTACCGAGCGTGTCCATTCCTTGACAATCCCTTGCTGCTGAAGATCGTTAATAAATCTACTAAATACTTCACCATGGACGCTTATATACTGCGCTCCGTGATCAGCCCAAGTATCCTGTAGCCTACGAGTGGCTAAACGACCGCCCACTCCCGCAGATTTTTCGACAACTTTTACATTTAAGCCCGCCTTTTTTAATTCCTTCCCACAGCTTAAACCCGCCAAACCTGCACCCAGCACCACCACATCATGCATTATTTAATTTCTCCAAATAGATCGTAATGATCGGCACCTGTAATGAGAACTTTAAGAATGTCACCTAAACTAGCTTTACCTTCTGGGTCTTTCAGGTAGACAACGCCATCAACATCGGGGGCAAATCTAGGCGATCGCCCGATCAATTCACCAGTTTCAGGATGCTCCTGCTCGATTAAAACATCTACAATCTTACCAATTTCAGCTTGATTTTTGCGGAGAGAAATATCCTGTTGTACTGACATAATGGCATCTTTCCGAGCTTCCTTCACTTCCTCTGGGATCTGATCGGGGAGACTATAGGCAGGAGTTCCTTCTTCAGCAGAATAAGTAAATACACCCACATGATCAAACTCATGGCGTTGGACAAATTCTAAAAGGTGCTGAAATTGGCTTTCAGTTTCCCCCGGAAATCCTACAATTAAAGTGGTTCTCATCACCGCATCGGGGATCGCCGTTTTAATTTGCTCAATGATTTTGTCATTTACTCGACCATGCCAAGGACGATTCATAGACTTAAGCATATCAGGATGGGAATGCTGAAGTGGTAAATCCAAATAGGGCAATACATTCGGCGTAGATTGTATAGCTTTAATGACCTTTGGCGTTAACCCCGTGGGATAGGAATAATGCATCCGAATCCAAGGTACATCGACTTCACCCAAGGCTGTTAATAATTCGGCAAGTCGGGGCTGTCCGTATAAATCTAATCCGTAGTTAGTGGTGATTTGGGAAATTAGGATCAGTTCCTTTACACCTTCATCAGCAAGACGATGAGCCTCTGTGACGATGGATTCGATGGAGCGCGATCGCTGATTGCCCCGCAAATGCGGAATAATACAAAAAGCACAACGATAGTCACAACCCTCAGCTACGCGTAAATAGGCTACAGACTGATTAGTAGTTCGATACCTCGGTACAGTTTCATCGGCAATATAAGTTGGCTCTTCGGATATTTCTGTTACTCTCTCTCCTAATTCTGCCCGCTCAATTACATTCACGATTTTGTGATAATCCCCAGTACCAACTATAGCAACTGCTTCAGGAATCTCATCAAGGAGAGTCTGTTGGAAATGTTGAGCCATGCAGCCAGCAATTACGACCCGTTTGCCCATTTCTGCTAATTCCACTAGAGTCCTTACGGATTCTTCACGGGCGGCTTCAATAAAACTACAGGTATTAACAATTACATAATCTGCCATCTCCTCATTACTATCTACTCCATAGCCCGCCTGTACCAAAAGCCCTAGCATATGTTCAGTATCAACACGGTTTTTTTCACAGCCTAAATGAGAGATAGCGATCGTTGGCTTAATTGTTGGAATCATAAATATCTTAAAGAAATAAATTGTGGCTCATCCTGAGCAAAAAACTTAAAACCCCCAAAAGGTAGATTTCCAATTAGGGGTAATTTTTTTAGAAATAACTAGTAAATTAACTAGTGCTGGCTATTTTTTCTTCCCAGTATTAATTTTAGGTGGCTCTCTAAAGAAGATAGCAAAGAAAAATAAACCGATTAGACTAGCAAATATTAGAACGTAGGTAATAGTTTCCATAATTTTAAACCTTAATTGTTTGATGCTTAATTAAGCCTCAGCTTGAACCCGAGTAGATTTATCTCCAACTTTTTGGAAGGCTCCCCATTCAACTTGTTCCGTATCAAGCTCTGGATCGATACCAGCGAAGACATCACGGAATAGAGTTCTAGACCCATGCCAAATGTGACCAAAGAAGAAGAACAACGCAAATACTGCATGGGCAAACGTAAACCAACCTCTAGGACTAGTTCGGAAAACACCATCAGAACTAAATTTATCTACGTCAAAGTTGAATGCTTCACCAAGTTGTGCCTGACGAGCAATTTTCTTGACCGTCGGAGCATCAGTAAATGTTTGACCGTTAAGCTCACCACCGTAAATGGTTGCAGAAATACCAGCTTGCTCAAAACTATATTTCGACTCAGCTCTACGGAAAGGAATGTCACCTTTAACTACTCCATCCTTATCTTGTAAAACCACAGGAAAGGTTTCAAAGAAGTTAGGTAAACGCCGTACTGTTAGTTCACTACCATCTTTGTCGGTAAATACGGGATGTCCCGCCCACCCTTGAGCTAAACCATCTCCGCTGTTCATAGCACCAACCCTGAATAAGCCACCTTTCGCTGGGCTATTACCAACGTAGTCATAGAAAGCCAACTTATCAGGAATAGTTGCCCATGCTTCGGCTAGAGATGCGCCTGACTTAAGCTCCGATTGTACCCTACGATCAATTTCCTGTTGGAAATAGCTGTTATCCCACTGATAACGAGTAGGTCCAAATAGTTCAATCGGAGTAGTAGCAGCCCCGTACCACATAGTTCCAGCTACAATAAATGCGGCAAAAAATACAGCAGCAATACTACTGGAAAGTACCGTTTCGATATTCCCCATTCTCAGCGCCTTGTATAAACGCTCAGGTGGACGCACAGTTAAGTGAAATAGACCTGCTAATATACCAACAATCCCAGCCGCAATGTGGTGAGCAACAACGCCACCTGGGTTGAAGGGGTTAAATCCGTTAGGTCCCCATTCTGGAGCTACAGCCTGAACGTGACCAGTCAAACCGTAGGGATCGGAAACCCACATTCCAGGTCCAAATAAACCTGTGAGGTGAAATGCTCCAAACCCAAAACAAAGAATGCCAGATAAAAATAAATGAATTCCAAACATTTTAGGTAAGTCTAAGGCAGGCTCACCTGTTCTTGGGTCTCTAAATAGCTCTAAATCCCAATTAACCCAGTGCCAGCAGGCGGCTAGGAATAATAATCCTGAAAGGACAATGTGGGCTACTGCTGTACCTTCAAAAGTCCATAAACCTGAATATTTTGCTGCTTCACCTGTTACACTCCAACCGCCCCAAGAATCTGTAATTCCTAGCCTAGCCATAAAGGGTAATACGAACATACCCTGTCTCCACATAGGGTTAAGGATAGGATCGCTAGGATCGAAGGTTGCAGTTTCGTACAAAGCCATTGAACCTGCCCATCCAGCGACTAGAGCAGTATGCATTAGGTGAGTAGCAATCAGTCTACCTGGATCATTCAGGAGAACTGTATGTACTCGATACCAAGGTAATCCCATTTCCTAATTTCCTTTATATAAATGATCTTAACGATTTTTATTTTATGCCGATGAAAACCTAAATTGCCATAAAAAAGCAATTTTAAGAAGTCTTTATTTGCTTAATATTACCTTAATTATGTGGATTTACGCGAATCGTTATTCTGTTATTTTAGGGATGATTTAGCGATCGCAATGTTTATAAAATCCCTACAGACTGACAAATAAATTGGATTTAATTATTATTTTTTTGAACTATCAGATGTAAACTACCTCTGAGATCAGCCAAAATCTACCAATTATTAATTTCCTATGCATCGATCAATAATCAGCGCATTTTTACTATTATTCTCATTGGCAGCCTTGCCTGTGGGTACCAAGTCCCAAGGACTTATTCCAGTTTTACCCTCCGTGGCTCCACCTGTTCTTGTAGCTCCGCCCGATCAAGTTTTACCTAAAGATGGAACTGTTATTCCTGTGAACGGTAGTGTTACGGTCAAAATCATTAATAAGAGTAACGCTAAGGTGAAATACCAGTTTTTGGGTGAAACTCGTCCCATTATTCTTGAAGGTAAAAGTGAATCAAAGTCGGCAAATCTTCCAGTTCCAGTATCTTTGACCTTTAGACGGGAAGATAACGGCTTTTTAAAAGCTGTGCTTAAGTCAAGTGCTGATGGAGTACTAGAGGTGGAGCTAGCTCAAACGGCTGACTTTAATGTTGACCACATTAGTTTGTGGATTAGTCCTAAAGGGAATATTTATTTAAACTAAGCTAATTGATAAAGGGAAGATCAAAGATGGGCGTGATAGCTTAGGTATAAGCAAGATTGTTAATTGTTAAATGAATTCAAATACTTTTTTTCCCTTATTGGTTTTAGGGTTTGCCTGCTTGGTTTTAGGCTGGAATTTACGGCGATCGCAGAGTTTTAGTAAGCTGAGTTTTTTAACTTGGTTTCAAGTTTTAATAATACTTTTACCTTGGTTGATATATTTTGGTTTATTTTTGCAGGGAATATTTATTAATCTTGCGACACTTCTTCTATTCCTCTCTATTTCTACGATCGCTTATATTTGGGTGGGTGGAGAAATCCGTAAAGCTAGAGCTAATCAGCCAGATCTAACCAGTGTGAAAACAGAAGTAGCTGTCCCCAAAATTGATTCTAAGCAAATTCAGCCCGATTTAAACGTAAATATAAAGCCTCACCCTGAGGATATTAAAAAAATGCAGGGAATCTTTGGGATTGAGACTTTTTATGCGACTGAGACGATCTCTTATCAACAAGGATTGTTATTTAAGGGCAATATGCGGGGTGAACCTGATGCAGTTTATGCTTATTTATCTAAAAGTTTGAGCGATCGCCTAGGCAATAAGTATGAGCTATTTTTACTAAATGGTCAGGACTCAAAACCTGTAGTCATGATTTTACCGAATCGAGGAGAAGCCCTAATTGAGACAAATCCCCAGAAAATTTTGGCATTGGTTTTAGTTATTTCTACTTTACTCACCTGTCTGTCTTTGGGTGCTCAGTTGGGAAATATTGATCTAGGTTTGCATCCTGAGCAGTTTTTGGCAGGATTACCCTTTGGGTTGGGGATCGGCGCAATTTTACTAGTGCGTGAGCTGGGCTGGCGGTGGATGGGACAAAAGCATGATGTCAAACTGGGATTACCGTTTTTCTTGCCTTCTTCACAGATGGGGGCATTTGGGGCTTTTAGTCGGATTCAGTCATCGTTACCTAATCGTCAAGTTTTGTTTGATTTAGCGATCGCCCCCGCAATTTGTAGTGGATTTTTATCCTTATCTTTCTTACTAGTGGGCTTGTTTCTATCTGGTCATCATGATGGCAATTTAGAAATTCCCAGTCAAATTTTTCAAGCTTCGGTTTTAGTCGGGATTTTAGGCAAGTTAGCCTTGGGGGGAGCCTTACATATTAATTTAGTGGAAATCCATCCTTTGGTAGTTTTGGGTTGGCTCGGTTTAGTAATTACCGCTTTAAATCTCTTACCTGCGGGGCAGCTTGATGGCGGCAGAATTATGCAAGCAATTTATGGCAGAAGGACGGCTGGGGTTGCCACATTTTTTACTTTATTGGTTTTGGCGATCGCTACTTTGATTAATCCTTTAGCTCTGTATTGGGGCGGCATTATTTTGATTTTGCTGCGGGATCAAGAAGGGCTGATGCACAATGAGTTAAGTGAATTAGAGGGCGATCGGGATGCCTTGGGTTTATTTGCTTTATTTTGGATGTTGATTACCTTACTACCCATGACGGCTACGGTCGCGGAGAAATTGGGTATAGGTGGTTAATGCTGGACAAATTAGCTAAATATCCATTTTTGCCAAGACTTGGGGCATTTATCGGAATCTTACTAGCTCTTTGGCTACCGATCGCTCTGCCTGTTTATTTAATATTTCGAGAAGCTAGCAGTGCATTTCTTGGCATCTTAATATATATCTTGTTTACAGGCTTAATTTGGTTCTGGGGGCGCAGGGTTGGAGGTCAAGCTCGTCCCTATATTTACTACGGGTTGGTGGGCAATCGTTCATTTTTTTTAGAACTTTTAACAGGATTTGTTTTAGGTTTTATTGCTTTATTTTTACTGATGCAACTGCAAGTTAGTCTGGGTTGGCTCCGTTGGCAGTCTGATATAAATTGGCTTAGTGCTGTAGGTTCAGGAATTTTAACAGGCTTGGCAGTTGGATTTGCCGAGGAGTTATTATTTCGGGGATTGCTGCTGACGGAGATGCAAAAAGATTATGGCATGGGGCGATCGCTGTGGTTCAATAGTGGCTTTTTTGCGATTACCCATTTTATAAAATCTGAGCCAATTTCTGTTTTAATCTCCCGTTTGGTGCAGTTTCCGGGCTTGATGCTTTTGGGAATGACTTTAATCTGGGCAAGGCGATCGCAAAATGGCAGTCTAGGCTTAGCGATCGGTCTGCATGGTGGTTTGGTTGGAGCTTTTTATATTGTCAATACTACTAACTGGATTCAGGCAAATCAAGTTGTACCTGCATGGGTTACGGGCATTGGGGGCAATCCTCTAGCGGGAATTATGGGTTTATTATTTTTAGGAGCGATCGCTCTAGGCATCAAGATAAAAAACAAAACTTGGGAAAATAGCAATTAAGTTATATAGGTCTGTTGGTCAATCAGAGTTAGATGATATTAAGGATTTTGGTTGCTTCAGGGTATGTCCGTCAGGTTGCTCGATGGAAGTTAAATGGTTTGCCAAAAAGTTTAAAGATGCTAAAGAATGGGGAAGGCGTTTTTATCC
>CASBQR010000173.1 GCA_949127865.1 Synechococcales cyanobacterium PMM_0082 | reverse complement strand
GCTTTTGGCAGTGCGTTTTGTTGCCTGTGGTAGCTGGGGAAAGGAGCATCAGCAGGGATGATATATTCCTTTCTCAAAGAACATCTGTCGATCATGCACTTACGCGAGTTTATCCAATCCTTGATTTCTCCCAAAGCGTAGTTATATACCTTGCGAGAAATTTCGAGCCACTCAAGCAGTTCTTGCTCTTGAAGCTCGGTTGGGTAAATACGGTAAGTGTAATTCATGATCAGCATAAATATATTTTACCGCAAGTTAAGTGCCATGGTAAACCTATACACCTAGATAGTTGTTCGACTGCGTGGCATCGAGCCACTTGTCTCACCTGCTTTCACCCCGACGCTCAGTCGAATCGATTAGAGCGCGGGACTTCCCGCCAATCAGTTAAACTAATTTAGAAAGGTCATCAATCTCAAAATACTGATGAAATTTACTTGTAACTTCTAAATGATACGATCGCCCATCTCGATGTTTTTGAATAAACCCTTGGTCTACTAATTCTTGAATTTGTAAATAGGCACTAGATCCACGAATTTGAATTAGTTCGGGTTGGCTAATGGGATTATGCAGAGCGATCGCTGCGAGGGTACGCAAAGCACCTTTTCCTAAATCCGCAGGAATTATTTTCTGGACTAAATTACTAAAATTAGATTTTAGACGTAAAGCAAACCCATCATTACCTTCCACAATCTCTAAAGCACTATCACGGTAGGCATAGTCAGCAATTAAATCGACTAAACCATCTTCGATCAGATCGCGATCGCATTCAGCCACATGGGCGATCGCTTCAATCGTCATGGGCTGTCCCTTGAGATAGAGAATTGCTTCAATTTGTTGAGAGATGTTCGTCATGGCATAATTAAAGCATTAAGTATTAAGGTGATTGACCTATGCCCAATAGCATAATGTACCAAGAAGATTATTTTGTGGTTCTCGCTCCCGATCAAACGGAGCAGTTTGTCACCTTGCCTGAATTAAAAGATATTCTGAAAAAGTTATTACTGGAAATGCAAACTCGGTTACCCCAAGATTTACAAAACCTTGCCACTGTTGAATTGCAAATAGACAGACTAATTAATACTGTCTGCGATCTAGATTGCTATGAACAGGGGGTGTGGCAGTGGTATGTGGTCAGATTACAAAAAAACGAAGCCGCCCATTAATTCATTTAAAGATATCTCGATCTTAGAAACTAAAGCTGGAGAATCATCTCGAAGTTGTTCTAGTATTGTTAATGCTTGCTCTAGCGATCGCACAGCTTTACCTTGAAACTGGTATCTATTCCGAGATTCATGGCATAAGGTATATAAATATGATAGATCGTAGAGAGTTTTAGCTTTTTCTTGAGGTATGCCATATTTCTCGAAAATAATTAAAGCTTCTAAAAATTCATCGGCGATCGCTTCAATACTCTCTTCACTAATCTCATCCATCCCCTTAGATAAACTGCAAGAAAGAATACGGGCTAAGGTACGCTTACCACAAGCTAGTCCATGCTGATTTTGTAACTTCTCAAATCTAGGAATGGCATAATTTTCTACATATTCTTGAGCTTCTAACATCTTGCCCATACCAAGTTTAGCTTCAGCTAGGTTGAGATAAAGATAGGCAGATAAGTGTAAATCTAAGGGTTCTTCTAACTCAGATATGACTTCTTTAATAACTGTAACGGCATTTTCCCACTGTTCTTCGGCGATCGCTACTTGGCTCAGTCCAATAAAAGCTTGAATTCGTAGATATTTATCATCATTTTCAAGGGCAATATCTAGACTTCGTTCAAAATAATCTTTGGCTAGGGCATATCGATCTAAATGTAAGTTAATCCTTCCTAATTGTTCGTAATTGTTACCCTTTTGAGCTATGGAAGTTGGGATCTCTAAATAGGATAAACAAGTCTTAAAGTCGCCAAGGGCAATATATGCCTCAGCTAAGCTTTGATTTAAAGTCGCAGACATTTCATGATCGTCGGCATAGTTTTTGGAAATTCTTTCAAACTGGGCGATCGCTTCTCTAAAATTTCCTTCTTGCAAGCTTAAAAGTCCTTGGGCATAGACAATATGGGTTTTTTGTTGCTTGGTGACCGCAATTTGATTAACTGACTGTATAGAGTTAGATAAACTCTGATCTATGTCTAACTTATCTAAAAGGTAGGTTGATCTATTCAACAGTGATTTAGCTCTCCCCAAGGCTGTAGTTTGACCAATTTCAATTAATTCTATTGCCAACTCGGTTAAAGCATTAGAAATTAACATCTCGTCATTAACAGACTCGGCTCGTTGAATAGATTCTTCAAAACAAGCGATCGACTCGGCTCGATCATGTCTTCGCAATGATTGCCCCTCTTTTAGAAGCTCAGTTGGTTGCATAGACTTTTTCCCTTTGCAAATATGCCTACCCTAATCTTACCGTGAATTTATCGGCGTTGTTTAAACGGATGTAACAGAATTTAGACAATTTGTCAAAGATTTATTGAGATATGAAGTAATTCTAGGTAAAGCCTGATAGCTTATTGTTTTAATTCTCTCTCAAATTATTTATTACATACAGGTTTAGGAATTACTAAGCCGATTATTCTTCCTTATTAAATAAAAAAATATAAATTATCATGTATAAAAATACTAATCCTTTGGTATCAATAGTAACTGCCGCAGTTGGAGCAGGAAGTGCTGCTTATATTAGTGTCAGTCAAGGGCAGAGTGTCCTCACGGGTTTGGGAATAACAATCATGGCTACAGCTATAGCTTTGGTAGTTGATAAGTTATGCTACAGATAGTTACAAACTATTAGTTTTATGATCGATAAAAATGGCAAATACAGATGAATCCAAAAAATATGTAATGTGGGGGACTTACTGTGATCAAGTTCTGGAAAAAAGAGTGCCTTTTCGACAGGCTCATCTTGAGAATCTTCAAATTCTTAAGGATTCAGGGCAATTGCTAACAGTTGGTCCAACCAAGGATTTAACAAAAGTATTTGCGATATATATCGGTGAAAGTGAAGCAGAAGTTCGAGCCTTAGTTGAAGCTGATCCCTATTGGCAAAATCAGATTTGGATCAGCTTTGAAATCTATGAATGGATTCAAGTTTTTTAAGACTAAGATCGCTAGTTCAAAGGCAATTTCATTTAATCATTTAAAGCACTATGACTGCGCAATTACTAACTCCTAAAGCTGACTCTAAAAGAGACTTTAAGTTCACCGTAGCGCAATATCACCTCATGTATGAGACAGGAGTTTTTGCAGAGAGCGATCGCCTTGAGTTGATTAACGGAGAAATTAAAACCATGTCGCCGATTGGGAGAAAGCACGCAGCCTGTATTATTCGACTAACTAAGCTTTTAGAGCAAAGGCTAGGCGATCGCATTTTAATCTCGGTGCAAAATCCCATTTGTTTAGAAGATAATTCTGAACCGCAGCCCGATTTGGCAATACTGAAACCCCGTGATGATTTTTATGAGGATGCCTTGCCGATCGCTGCCGATATTTTGTTAATTATTGAGGTTGCTGATAGTTCTCTTGAATACGATCGCGATACTAAGGCGCTGCTCTATGCGAAAGCGGGAATTCCCGAAATGTGGTTATTTGATGTGAATAGCAAAACGATTTCAGGGTTTTCCCAGCCTTCGAGTTTGGGATATAAGCAATTACAACGCTACGATCAAGGCGATCGCTTATCAATGCAGACTTTTCCAGATATGGTTTTTGATTGGCAAGAATTGTTTTAGGTGAAATGCTGAACTATTCAAAAATTAACCGCAAGTCAAGGATGAAATAGCCCTGATCTACAAGCATACTTTTTTTGCTACCAGCTTTCATGATCTATCAAAACTGATCATAAAGCTTTGCACAGCTTACATAACCAAAAAATAAGCTAAAACCTTGAACTTAAGAAATCAATAAAGGCTTTAGCTTTGGAGAGAGTGATTAAAAAATATAAAAAACTTAATTGCTAGATGCTTTCTTAGCTTTTCTGAGTTTGTTAGCACCCCAAGCCAAGCCCAAAATACCAACGCCAATTGCAGGATTAAACTCAAAGGGAACTGGAACAAGTTCAACAAAGTCTATTCCAAAGTTACTAGATTGACCAGTTTGGGGAAGCAAATTTACGTCAAATCTTATTGCACTGATAGTAGCAAAATTAATACCTGAAAAGGTGGAGTAATTAAAAAACAGGTCTGAACCTAATGATAGAGTGCTGATATCAGCAATTATACTGACTGCAGTATTTAATCCATTATCACTCCAAAGTGTTAATGAGGCAGAACTACCTACAGCAACATCATTAAAGCTTACGATATCAAACTTAATGGCTACGTTTGGATTTAAAGGGTTTCCCGTAAAATCTCTTGAGCCTAATCCATTTGTTGTAACTGCTAAAGGGTTAGATGCAGCAGGAGTCGTCCCATCCCAAACAATACTAGATGATATACTTCTTGTACCAACAGTTTTTGAAACAACCCACCATCCTAATGGATTACCTAGCGGATCAGTAACATTATCACCTGTAATAACAGTTGAGCTAACGAAACCAGAACCAGTATTATTAACAAAAACTTGTAAATCTCTAGCACCACCAATTATGCTTGCATCAGTACCAGTATCTATAGAGCCTCCAGGTGAACCACTATTATCACTGAGTGCTTGGCTAGCATTGTCAAAATTATCAATAGTAAAGGAATTAGCTGATTGAGCTATATATACACCTGAGAGTGCGACAACAGATAGTAAAGCTGACTTAATTTTGATGTTTTTCATATTTTTTGTTTAATACACTCGCAGGCAATAGACGACTATTACATACAAAAAAATGGTTACTTATTATAATTACCATATCTAAAGCAAGTAATCAAGTTTTTTAGAAATTCTTATGATCAAAACCTTGCATCAATTTTGGGTAGTGCTGCAAAAGTAGTTACAGCCTCTTGATATTACTCATGGCAAAAATTCAGGATCTAAAACTTGTTCGGGTGTAAATGGTGATTCAACTGGAAATATACTTAAATCTAGCCCAGTTTCATCAGCAGCTTGTTCCCGTGAATCTCGATAACATTCCCCAAACTCCTTGATAAAATACGGCTTCAAACTTGGGCTGTTCTTTATAGCTTTTCTCAATCGACGACGATATTCTCTTATAGTACTTTTCCAACTATTTATGCGTTTGTCAGGCTGATATTTCCACTTCAGTAAATGCAGCAATACTACAATCAAACTACTTTCCAGCACACTTTTGTTGCTTCTCCCGATACCTTCAATTTCTTCAATTAAGTTCTCTAGGTCTAGTTCTGTAAATTTCTGTTCTCTAAGCAACTGAGCTGTTGTTTCAATCCACAGCATAAAATCGCAGTCATAAAGAGATGGTTGATCCTGCGAATCAATAGCCCTAAATTGCCCAGAGTTTAATTCTTGTACTTGTGTCATACATCCTCCTATAGCAAAAGCAATTCTAATGATGTATAGGTGATTTATATTATAGTTTTAGTCTGCTGCTAAGGCTAATCCCCACAGGCTAAGATAAAAAGTATATCTATTCTTCAATTCTTATGACAAGTACACCAACTACCCTTACCTACACCTTAGAAGAAGTTTTAGAACGCTTTGAACAAAGAGTTGAT
>CASBQR010000172.1 GCA_949127865.1 Synechococcales cyanobacterium PMM_0082 | reverse complement strand
TTTTCTGTAGATATGGACAAATTACCTACGCTTTAACCCACGAAGTTGAGCGATCGCCTGCACAGGCAGATTATTTATTTGTCAAAACATGGGAACGTATTTATCAAGAGTTAAAATTGTTAAAGCTAGAAACTAACAAGCCTGTTCAAAATTTTTTAATTGATATAACTGGCACGGTAATTAGCTCCTATGATCCATCTCATTTTCAGTCTATGGAGACAAGCGTAAATGCAAAATATCACTTATCTGTAACTTCACCAATATTTTTGTGCTACTTAAATCAGGCACTTGATCAGCTATCATTTGAGCTTCGCTTAGTTTTAACTTTGTCTGAAGTTTTTAATTGGAGTTCTAGTCGCATCGCCGCTTATCTAAATTCTGAAGGCGATCGGCACAAGGTTAAAGATATTGATGAGCTTAGATCAAAGGCAAACTTGGCTTTAGTTGAGCTTTTACCTAAAGATATTCAAGAAATTTATCTGTCAGACACTCACTTATAAAGTTTAGGACTTACGAAAAATAAATAGAGAACCTATATTAAAGGGGTCTTGGGGCTGCGCCCTAAGTTTCTGTAAGGTTAAGTGCGTAAGTCCTAAAGTTTAGGATCAATAGATTTATCTAATTTTTATCTGAGGGTATACTAAAACTTATGATGGGTCTGTACTATGCAACCCAAATTATTTTTTACATATCAGTTTAGAGGCTCAAACTATGCCATCTCCAGAATCCTTGCTCAGTCCCGTGATTAAGTCTGCTTTGGCTGAATTAAACTTTGACCTTGAAGATGAGTTGAGGAGATACAAGAATAAAGGATCTCAAAACCAGAGTGATGTTTTGCCTGAGTTAGTCATAATTAATGAAAGTTCTGACTCAAATGGGTCTCAAGTATCTTCAAATTTGCCAGATGATACCCCAAGTGTAGATTTATTTTTCTTAGATGATGATTTTGCGGCGAGTTTAGAAAATTCTTTAGAAGATGAATTTCAAAACCAACTGCTTACTAGTGAATTAAATGAATTAACGGAAATTTCGACAAGGGCAGAATTCCAAAAACCCAAGGATAAAAATTCTAAAGAAAGTGAGCCTAATCTTTTCAGCCCCTTGGGTATTATTTCTATGATTGTTCTATTGCTGTCTAGCGCAGCAGTTGGCTACCTTTGGGTTGATCCATCGGGATTAAATAGGCTAATTAAGCCAGAATCTAATCCTAAACCTAATAGTGCTTTACCGTTGCAGAGGTTAGAGCTATTTCAACCTAACACCGCAGTTATCCAAAATAATATCAATCAAATTCCGTTTGTGGATTTTGCTAAAAGTAAGCCTCAAGAAGTATCCTCGCAGGTTTTACGTCCTTTGCTCCCTGTCATTGGGACATTGCCTTCTGGGGTAGGTCGATCCTTTGAGTCACCAATTAGAGTAATACCTTTGGAAAGAGTTAGGGTAAGACCTATTGCCAAAGTTGAAAATCCTAATCCTGTTCAAGTTGATAAAAATGTAAATGAAAAGCTGGATGAAAATTCACAACTAGAAACCTTACCTAATCTGGAAATAATTCCTGATCCTGAGCTTAGTCGTCCACCAGAGCGATCGCCAGTTATTAATCAACAACCAAATGTAGTCAGTGGAACTGTAGAGAATAATTCAACCCTAGAGTCTAATCAATTAAAGGAAAATAATAATCCTGAACTTCCACCTGCGGAAGTGATCCCCAAATCAAATTAAGATTAATTATTAACAAAGTAATTTGGTAGTTTGAATTTTTATCACTTAATATTAAGAACCCCAAATTATGACTCAACTTCTATCTGAAATTGCTCAAATAAAAGGTATCCGCTATTTTCTAATTTCCTTTACGGATTTATTTGGGATCCAACGGTCTAAATTAGTCCCAACTGCGGCGATCGATAGTATGGTAGCTAACGGGGCAGGATTTGCTGGATTTGCTACATGGCTAGATATGACTCCTGCCGATGCCGATATTTTTGCCATTCCCGATGTGAATAGTCTCTTCCCTTTACCTTGGCAGCCCGAAGTTGCTTGGATGCCTGCGGATCTGTATATGAATGGTGAACCAGTTGCTCAAGCACCACGTTTTGTCTTAAAGCAGGTTTTACGCCAAGCAGAAGCCTTAGGTTATCGGGTCAAAACAGGTGTGGAATGTGAATTTTTCCTTTTAGCGGCAGATGGTGAAAATCTCTCTGATCCAAGGGATCGGGCTAGTAAACCCTGTTATGATCAACAGGCTTTAATGCGACGTTTTGATATCATCTCGGAAATTTGTGATGCAATGTTGGCGATGGGGTGGGGTGCTTATCAGAACGATCATGAAGATGCCAATGGTCAGTTTGAGATGAATTGGATGTATGCTGATGCCCTAATCACTGCCGATCGCCATGCGTTCTTTAAATATATGGTCAAGGCGATCGCTGAGAAACATGGATTGCGGGCAACTTTTATGCCTAAGCCATTCTCTCACCTCACAGGCAATGGCTGCCATACTCATTTATCTGTTTGGGATTTGGAAGGAAAGACTAATCTTTTTGATGATGCTAAAGCTGAACTAGGATTATCAGCGATCGCCTATCAGTTTATCGGTGGAGTTTTAAATTCTGCAGAAGCCATCTGTGCGATTACAAATCCCACGGTCAACTCCTACAAACGGATCAATGCGGCTGTGACTAGTTCAGGAGCCACTTGGTCGCCGAACACGATCAGCTATACAGGCAATAATCGCACCCATACAATCCGCATTCCTGAATCAGGACGTTTTGAGTTTCGTCTTCCTGATGGTTCTGCTAATCCCTATTTGTTACCTGCTGCACTAATCGCTAGTGGACTAGATGGAATTAAGCATCAACGTTCTGCTGGTCAACGCTATGATAATAATGCCTACACCGATCCGCTACCTGTTGGAACTGTAAAACAATTACCGTCAAATTTATTGGATGCTTTACGTTGCTTAGAAGTGAATCCGATTTTGGCTGAGAGCTTAGGTGCTAATTTCATCCATTCCTACTTAAAACTGAAGCGTCATGAATGGCAGGAATATTGCTCCCGTATAAGTGCTTGGGAGTTAGAGAATACTTTAGATTGTTAAGTTACTCTAGATTTTATAACCGAAATAGGGTCTGTAAATGTCTTTTAATCCATATAAATGGAGTTTCACCGCTCTTGTTTAAATCATCAGCATTTATAAGCCCCATCTCAATCAAAATTTGTTGACGCTCTGATAGCTTGAGCGCAATTTGTTCTGCTAAGTTAGGATGATTTTTTAATAATTTTTGCAGGTGGTCATGATCAACCACAAATAAAGTTGTGTCCTGTAAAGCCCTTACTGTCGCAGTTCTGGTTGTGCCTGTTAAAACTGCAATCTCTCCAAAAAAGTCACCTTCATTAAAGGTATAAATAAACTGACCTGTGCGTAAAGAGACTACCT
The DNA here is from genome assembly GCA_949127865.1 of Synechococcales cyanobacterium PMM_0082. GTDB lineage: Bacteria > Cyanobacteriota > Cyanobacteriia > Pseudanabaenales > Pseudanabaenaceae > PCC-7502. The sequence goes on along the minus strand of CASBQR010000172.1, from coordinate 3,006 downwards.
CTACTGAGCCTGCTAGAACAATGTATAAAGAGTTGCCTAGATCCCCTTCTCGGCAAATGATTTCTGATGCATTGACAGATTGACGATAACCTTGCTCAATTAGCGATCGCAATTCTAAATCACTACATTGTTCAAAATAAGTTATCCGTCGCAGCAGATCTCGTAATGCCCGTTTGCTGGGCAGTTTGGTAATTACTTTTTTCGGCTCTGGATGAATAGTATCATCTGCTTTAGCTACTACTTCAGGATTAGGCGGCTTAGAAGGAGAATTAAAAGCAGGAGGAAAATTCTGGGGATCCCAGTAGCGCACTCTAACTTCACGGTGAGGGAACGGAATCTCAATCCCTTGATGGCGTAGTTCACCTTCAATTAAAAAATTGAGAGAACTTTTAATCTGTTCAGATTCTTGAGGCTGATCGATCCACACTAGCACTTCAAACTCTAGCCCATTATCTCCGAACCTCTTTAACCAGACCTTGGGCGGTGGATAGGATAGAATATTTGGCTCAATACGGGCACAGGCGACCAGTATTTCTGTAACTATGACTGGATCTGTGCCATAGGCAATAGAAATTGGTAAATGCAGTCGGCATCTTGGTTGTTGGTAGCTCCAATTGATAATATTGCTATCGATCAGCTTACTATTAGGAACTATCACAAAAACATCATCATTAGTCCGAATTATTGTGGAACGAATAGAAATTTTTTCTACTGTACCTAAAAGATCATTAAGTTCGACAAAATCTCCGACTTTAACAGGTTGCTCAAATAAAAGAGTTAAGCCACTAATAAAGTTACCTGCTAAATTTTGTAAGCCAAAGCCAATCCCTAATCCCAATACTCCTGCTACAACTGCTAGAGAATTAAGGTTGATCCCTGCTGATTGTAAAACAATGATCATGCCAATCACTGACAGGGAGTAGTTAGTAATAGAAGTAACTGTTTCTTTAACGCCTCTATCTAATTTTCTAAGCAGCGATCTATTAAGGATTTGGCTAACAATATGAGAGGTAATTAAAACTCCAAAACTTAGCAGAACAAAGAGCAGAATAGAGATAATCGAAAATCCTGATGTTCCGATATAAAAAATTGGTGTAGTAAATATATTATTCAATTTAGTTAGGCTTTACTACTTATAAAGTTTACTCAAACTTGCCTTTGGCTTGATCTTGAGAAATTACTAAGACCTATGAATTTAGATTTTTTTGTAATTGCTTCCTAGTCATGGGTTTACTTAAGTAGTCATTCATGCCTGCCACTAAACAGCGATCGCGATCTGAGGGCATGGCATTAGCAGTCGTAGTAATAATTATGACATTAGGGCGATCGCCATAGATTTTTTCTGCTTCATTTTGCGAATTTTTTGACTAGTTAAATAGCCGTCTAAATCTGGCATTTGGCAATCCATAAGAAGTTGAGATTCATTCTTAGGGAGAGGGCTTTCATTTTTCCATTGCTGCTATTGATTTAGGTACGCCTCTCGTGAGCACCTCATTACCTGTGGCTGTGACTAAGACATCATCTTCAATCCGAATGCCAATCCCTTTCCAGCGATCGTGAATTTCGGGCTGTCCTTCTTCGGCTTTAGCATTAGGGGCAATGTAGATCCCTGGCTCCATGGTAATAATCATATTTTCTTCGAGATTTTGCCAAGTTTCACCTAGTTTATACACGCCCACATCATGCACATCCAAACCTAGCCAGTGCCCAATACCATGCATAAAGAAGGGTCTATATTTCTTTTCTTCTATTAGTTTGTCTAACTCTCCCGCTAAAATGCCTAAATCTAGCAATCCCTGAGTAATAACTTTAACAGCAACATCGTAACTGTGATTATAGGGATGATTGGGTTTGACCTCGGCGATCGCTGCTAGTTGAGCTTCTAATACCAACTCATAGATTATTTTTTGCTCAGTTGTAAATTTGCCACCAACGGGAAAAGTACGGGTAATATCGGCATTGTAGTAGTCATAGCAACAACCTGCATCAATTAGTAGCAAATCGCCATCGTGCATTTGGGCATTATTATCCACATAGTGCAGAATGCAAGAATTAATACCCGATGCCACAATCGAAGGATAGGCAACACCCATTGCCCCAGATTTACGGAAATGATGTTCCATTTCTGCTTGAATTTCGTACTCAAACACTAATGGGCGACTACTATGGAAAGCTTGGTTGTGTGCCTCGACCGAAATTTCTATGGCTTTGCGGACTTTTTCTAATTCATAGACACTTTTGATCTGGCGCAGACTAGCTAGAAGTAAACTGGCATTGGCGATCGCGGTTGGACCAGTTCCCCGTTTGGGATAGCTAAATAATAGTTTTTGATAGTGCTGAATAATTTTAAGATTTAGCTCCTGATCCCGTCCAAAGGTATAGTAAAGCGGATCGGATTTTTCTAAATACTGGGGTAATTTTTGATCGAGTTCACTAATGTCATAGGCAATATCTGCGCCGTATTTTTCCTTGGCTCCTTCTAGTCCTGCTCTGTAACCTGTCCACACCTCAGCCTCTGGGTTACGGGGACGCACGAATAAAATAAATTTATGTTCTTCATGATTTGGCACAAAAACTGCCACGGCATCAGGCTCAGTAAACCCTGTCAGATAATAAAAATCACTATCTTGGCGATAGTTATACTCAACATCCGCATGGTTAACCGCAGGGGGCGCACTGCAAAAGATGGCTACTCCAGAACCAATTTTTGCCATTAAACGCTGGCGACGTTGAGCATATTCAGTGTGCATATTAATAATTCAATCAAGTAATATTTTTTAGCTAAACAGACGGGAATCCCCATAGTATAGTGGTACTCAACTTACTGTGGGATGAAAGTCGTATGAGCTTGCGAACAAATCTTTATTCCTAACTACTCAGTAGGACAATCTTGTTCATCAATGTATTTCTTTAATTGCTCAACGGTAACATCTCCGCACGAAGCAACAAAGTATCCACTTGTCCACAATACATCTTTCCAGTAAACTCGGTTTACCTCTTCAGTAA
>CASBQR010000171.1 GCA_949127865.1 Synechococcales cyanobacterium PMM_0082 | reverse complement strand
GTCATAGTAGAATTAATACCACTACGAGCTTTAGAAATAACTATGCCTTCGTAGGGTTGAGTGCGAAACTTGTCGCCTTCTTTAATTTTGACACCAACTTTTACAGTATCTCCCACATAAATTTGGGGAAGATCTGATTTTAAGTATTTGGCTTCAATTGCGCTAATAATCGCTTGAGCATTCATAGAAGTCTTAAAAAAATCACAGTCTTTAATGTTAGCTTGGTTTTGCAAATAAGTCTAGAGTTTCTAAATTTCTAAATTTCCGATTTTTGTACTTCTAGACCATTAATATAGACTTGAAGCAGATTCAGGTAAAATGACACTAATAAAACTTAAGCCAAGACACTATGGCAGATCGCTATGTTCGAGTCAAAACCGCCAGTCACGAGCGAGTTTTTTACGGAATTTTACAGCTAAACCAATCGGTACAGATATTAAGTGCCGCACCTTGGATTGGGGGGAAGCTAACGAATGATCTGATTGCGCCAGAAAGCTACGAACTATTGGTGCCCTGCGAACCCAGCAAAATTGTGGCAGTTGGCAAAAATTATGCGGCTCATGCTACGGAAATGAATAGTCCAATTCCTAAGGAGCCTCTAATATTTTTAAAACCACCTAGCTCTTTATTAGCTTATGAAGGAAAAGTTTTATTGCCATCTCAGTCTCAGCAAATTGAGTATGAAGGCGAATTGGCTTTAATTATTGGCAGCTATTGTACTGACTGCTCGCTTGATCAAGCTAATGCGGCAATTTGGGGATATACGATCGCTAATGATGTCACGGCTAGGGACTTGCAAAGACAGGACAGTCAGTGGATTAGAGCTAAAGGCTTTGATACTTTCTGTCCATTGGGACCGTGGATTGTGCGAGAGATCAGCCCTACGGCACAGATTCAGACTTTTTTGCAGAGCTCTAAGCAGCCTCTTCAATCAGAGACCATTGATAATATGATTTTTAGTCCAGAATTTTTAGTGGCATATATTAGCCAAATCATGAGTTTGATGCCTGGGGATGTAATTTTAACTGGCACACCTGAAGGTGTTGGGGTCTTACATCAAGGCGATCGCATCTCTATAGAAATAGAGGGAATTGGTAAACTCCAAAATTATGTTGATATCCGTAGTCCCTTATTTATCGATCCAGACGACGAAGTTTGAAAATTGGAATTTAGTTAAATATTTAATTTTCTAAATTAATGCTCAAAAAAATTTAATTACAGTAAATGGAGCTAAGCAGATTCGAACCGCTGACCCCCTCAATGCCATTGAGGTGCGCTACCAACTGCGCTATAGCCCCTGAATAAATACCCGATTATTGTACCAGTAAAGCGATCGCTTGCCAATTTTTTGATGGATTTTGAACGCCTTACTTTCAGATTCTAAGAGTTATCTAACCCATTTTTGCGCTACTAACTCTGCAAGATCGACAACTCTCTGACTATAGCCCCATTCATTGTCATACCAAGCAATTACCTTAACCATATTGCCGCCCATGACCATAGTTAGGGAAGCATCTATGATTGAAGAGGCATCGCAACCACGGTAATCGATAGAAACTAAAGGTAGCTCGTTATATTCCAATATGCCTTTGAGTTCGCCTTCTGCTGCTGCTTTTAGGGCTTGATTAACTTCTTCGGCGATCGTGGATTTTTCAGTTTCGACTACAAAGTCAACAACTGAAACGTTAGGAGTTGGGACACGAAGGGCAATTCCATTTAGTTTGCCCTTAAGTTGGGGAAGGACTAATGCTACAGCCTTAGCTGCACCAGTTGAGGTGGGTACAATACTTAAAGCCGCCGCTCTAGCACGACGTAAATCACGATGGCTGGCATCTAGCAATCTTTGATCGCCAGTGTAGCTATGGGTAGTGGTCATTACACCTTTGACAATACCAAAGCTTTCATCAAGAACTTTAGCGACTGGGGCTAAGCAGTTGGTAGTACAACTAGCGTTACTAATAATGTGGTGTTGATTGTGATCGTAGAGCTTGTGGTTTACACCCATCACAAATGTACCGTCTTCATTTTTACCAGGAGCAGTAATTAGGACTTTTTTGGCTCCTGCTTTGAAGTGCTTACTGGCACCATCACGATCTATAAATACTCCTGTTGCTTCAATAACTAGGTCGATATCTAGTAATCCCCAAGGTAGATTTTCAGGATTGCGATCGGATGTGGTTTTAATGCGATGTCCGTTTACTGTAATTGAGTCGGCATCATGGCTGATGTCAGCTTTAAAAATGCCAAGCATAGAGTCATAACGTAGTAGGTGAGCATTGGTGGCGGGATCTGAGGTGTCATTGATGGCAACGACCTCGATCTGACTATCCTTTCGATCTGCCCAACATCTAAGGAAATTGCGTCCAATTCGCCCGAATCCATTAATTGCTACCTTAATCACAGCCTCTGCCCTATATAGAATTTTATAATGAGTATGCTGCCTATGATACCGAAAAAAGGTAACTTTAAACTTTCTGTCTTAATAATTTAAACATATTCTTGACTAATCAGCTTCACAATTCAACCAACTGCATAGTTTTAAGCCTTTGATTTTGATCGATTTATATATTTTTATTGGCATTAGCTGCTCGTATACCGCTTATCGTTGATTTAAAAAAAAGGGCAGCATTTACTATATTCGGACTGTAGTAGGTAATCAAAGCTAATATAAGGGCATGGCGCAATCGCAAATACAACAAATTAAATCCTATCTTCGCCCTCACTACCGAGATTTGATTCTAGGTACTGTGGCATTATTTTTAGTCAACGCCGTTGGTACTTACATTCCGTGGTTGATTCGGACTGCTATTGATCAGCTGTCAGAGGTTTTTACGACCGATCAGGTGATGTATTTTGTGGTAGTTATTGCGATTTTAGCCTCAGTAATGTGGGTGATTAGAATGGCTTCACGGATGTGGCTGTTTGGGATTGGGCGATCGGTGGAGTTTGATCTGAGGCAGAAAATATTTGAGCATTTACTGAAGCTGCCGCCTAGTTATTTTTCCCATAATTCCGCAGGCACTTTAATTAGTATTGCCACTAGTGATGTGGAGAATATTCGACGGCTGTTGGGATTTGCAATTTTGAGCTTGATTAATACGATTTTTGCCTACGCTATGACTTTGCCTGCGATGTTGGCATTGAATCCTCAACTCAGTTTGATGGCGATCGCTCCCTATCCTTTAATGCTGATTTTGGTGCAGATGTTTGGTGGCAAACTTCGGGATCAACAATTAAAAATTCAAGAAGAGCTATCTAATGCTAGTTCGCTGTTGCAAGAAGACCTGAATGGCATGGCATTAATCAAAACCTATGCTCAAGAGGAAAATGAGCGTCGGGCATTTAATCAAGTTAATCAAAGGTTATTGGATGCTAATTTGCAAATGGCATTGACTCGAAATTTGCTTTTTCCTGTTTTGGGTGGAATTGCTAGTGTGAGTTTATTGCTTTTGTTATGGTTTGGTGGTGGGGCGATCGCAACGAATCCGACGGGCGACTTTAAGATTGGTAGCTTAATAGCTCTATTTATCTATGTGGAACGCTTAATTTTCCCCACGGCACTTTTAGGATTTACCATTACTACCTATCAAAGGGGCAAGGTTAGTATTGAACGAGTTGAGACGATTTTACAAACTACGCCGACAATTTCTGACTTACCCAATGCCCTTAGTTTGCCTTTGGATCGAGTTAAAGGTAAGGTAACAGCGCGTAGTCTGACTTTTAGCTATCCCGAATCCTTAATTCCCGCCTTGGATCATGTGAGTTTTGAGATTTCTTCAGGGGAAACCGTGGCAATTATTGGGGGTGTGGGATCGGGTAAATCCACTTTAGCTAATGCGCTTCCTCGTTTATTGGACATTGGGGCGGGGCAACTGTTTATAGATGACATTGATATTACTCAAATTCAGTTGGATGACCTGCGGGCAATTATTAACTATGTACCCCAAGATAGCTTTTTGTTTAGTGCCACCATGGCAAATAATATTCGCTATGGCAAGCCTGATGCTGCAATTTCGGAAGTGGAGTATTTTGCGCTGCAAGCAGGAATGCAGGCTGAAATTCTGAATTTTCCCCAAAAGTATGAAACCCTTGTGGGTGAGAGAGGAATTACGCTTTCTGGTGGGCAAAGACAACGTACAGCATTGGCTAGGGCTTTATTAGTAGATTCGCCAATTTTGTTGTTAGATGATGCTTTATCGAGTGTGGATAATCAGACGGCAACTACCATTTTAGAAAACTTACCCAGACATAAAACGGTTATCTTTATTTCCCATCAATTATCGGCGGCGGCTAATTGCGATCGCATCATCCTGATGGATAAGGGCAAAATTATAGATGTGGGTACGCATCAAGAATTACTAAAATCTTCGGATTTATATAATAAACTGTGGCATCAGCATAAGTTGGAAGAAGTTTTACGTTAAGACAGTGACCTCAACTTTGTTTACATTTGCTCAAATAAATCCCCTAGAGTCCACGGTAATTAGGGATATGTTTTGGCTGATAATTTTACTGGGTTGCTCGGCATTATGCTCGGCATCAGAAACAGCTATTACCTCTTTAGATAATTTTAAGTTGCGATCGCTAATTCAAGAAAGAGGCGATAAAGGCGGTATTTTTCTGATGGTTATTGAAAAGCGGAGTCGATTTATTTCCACTCTGCTCATTTCTAATAACATCGTTAATATTGGCGCAACGGTTTTAACGACAAATATATTTTTAGTTTGGCTAGGCGATTCTGGTTTAGGGGTTGCTACGGCAGTGATGACATTCTTGGTTTTAGTTTTTGGGGAAATTACACCTAAATTAATTGCTGTTAATAATGCCTTCCCAATTTTTAAGTTGGTGATTAAGCCTATATATTTGCTCTCAATTTTAATGTCCCCTGCTTTATGGTTTTTTGATGGAATTTCTCAATGGGCAATTAGAATGTTGCGGGTCAATACCCAAAACCGTGGTGAATCTATGCAAGATTTACAACTATTAATTGAAGTTTTGAGCCATAAAGGGCAGTTAGATTTAGAAAAGGGACAGATTTTAAATAAAGCCTTGGCACTGGATCGCCTTAGCGTCAGAAGTGTAGTCAAGTCTCGTTTGGATATGCAAACTATTGCCAATGATGCCAATCTTGAGGATGTAATTAGTTTCTGTCTAGACACAGGATTTTCCCGTGTGCCTGTTCAAGAAGACTCTAAGGATCAGATCGTGGGGATTATTACCCTAAAGATGGCACTCCAACATCTTAAAGTCCACGGTAATGTTTTGGTAACTGAGGCAATGGTGGAACCAGTTTATATTCCTGAAACTAAACGGGTAGCTGATTTGCTTAAGGAAATGCTCAAACAACAATTACACTTGGCGATCGTTGTAGATGAGTATGGGGGTACTGTGGGCTTAGTAACATTAGAAGATGTTTTAGAGGAATTAGTGGGAGAAATCTATGATGAAAGCGATGCTCCCCGTAAACTCAGAAGATAGTTAATGTGGAGTTAAGTTAGAAATAGTAATAATTTCAGGGAACACGGTTTGGTATTCTTAGGTTTTGCAGACCTTAAATAATAATTTATCTATGGCTTCCTATACCGTTGAGCAGCGTCAATATCAGACTTATATTCTAGGCGATCGCAATTCTAAAATTGAAATTGTGCCTGAACGGGGTGGCATAGTTACCAGTTGGGTGGTGGCGGATCAAGAAATTTTCTACATGGATACAGAGCGATTTACTCACCCAGAACTTAGTGTTAGAGGCGGCATCCCGATCTTATTTCCGATCTGTGGCAATATGCCTGACAATACTTATACCCTAAATGGACAGGTTTATAATCTCAAGCAACATGGCTTTGCCCGTGATATGGCGTGGCAAGTGGATGCTCATGATCAAGAAGGAATTTGTCTAACATTAAGCAGTACACCTGAAACTTTGGCTGTATATCCTTTTGAATTTAAGGTCAGGTTTACTTATATTCTGAATGGCAGCACCCTAGTAATTAAACAAAGCTACACTAACCTCTCTAATCATTCCATGCCATTTTCGGCTGGTACTCATCCTTATTTTGCTGCACCTGATAAGTCAGAACTAAAATTTGAGTTTCCGAGTAGCGAATTTGTTGATCAAAAATCTTTTGTAAATCATCCTTTTTTAGGCAGCTTTGATTTTAGCCTTGATGAAATTGACATCATGTTTTTTAATCCTGCTGCTCATAATCGGGCGATCGTGACTGATGCTAGTCGAAATTTGAAGCTGACTATAGATTTTGATGAGTATCATAAAGCATTGGTATTTTGGACAGTTAAAGGTAAAGACTTTATCTGTGTAGAGCCTTGGACGGCTGCTAGAAATTCTTTAAATACTGGAGAAAATTTGCTTTTTGTCGAACCAAATTCCACAATTGAGATGCAAATCTCCATGACTGTTAATTAAGAAGTATCAAACTAATAGAACCCGAAATAGGACTATGTTCTAGTCGTGATTTCTTAAATTGAGCATTAACTAATTAGTATTCAATAATAAAGCTTTGATACTTCTTATTCTGACAGCTAAGATTTTGCTTTTGATGATTGCTGCTGACAAGATTAGAACTACTTGCTATGGGTTCTTGTTTGTGCTGAGTTTAGCTGATTTAAGTTAATTGCTAGTGATTATAGTCGTTGCTGTACTTCGGTTGTGCGATCGCTTAATCGTTTTAATTCTTCTTGTAATCTTTCCCTTTCATTAGCCAATTGGCGCATTTCAATATAGATAGCAGAAGGAGTTTTGCGCCGAGGCGTCGATCTTAACTTGGTGCTTAACTTAGGTGGAATGCGGCTCATAGTAATTACTTGAGTTAGGTGAGGTTAGTACGCCAAATTAACTAAGTATATTAATAGATAGGCTATGATTGATGCCCCTGTTAAGCTGGGTAAGATGAAGAGATTAAGATCGCATTAACCTAGGGTTAGCCGTTATGGAAACACAAGAGCGTAAGTCTAGTTTTGAAATTAGCCAAGGCATTTATCAATACAACTCACATGATTACTACGCGATCCTAGGTGCGCCAATTACTGCGAATATTAATCAAATTCGGAAGTCATATCTGAATATTGCTAAACTTCTCCATCCTGATTCCTATAATGAAAGCCGCTGTGTAAATCTTAAAAGCCAAGCTACCCAATATCTTGCTAAGTTAGTTAACCCAGCTTATACATTTCTCATGGCAGAAAAGGAAAGAGCTGAATATTCAACAATATTAAAACTTTTAGCTAAACGCATCATCAAGCAAGGAGAGAAGATTACGCCTATATCTGATGCTGCCAAAAATTTGTTATATTCCCCATCTTTGTTTAATTATGAACGTGCCGTAGAGGCGATCGCTTCTGAACAGTATCAAGATCTAGACAAAATTCTAGAACGAACTGGGCTGATTAGCGAACTAAATCTTATTTATATCCTGTATCAAGAAGGCTATCAACCAGAGCCTAAGAAGGTTGTGTCATCTCAAGCAGAAACCTCTTTTAATAAATCAAAAGTTGGAGCTTCACCTCAATCTAATAATTGCCCAACCAAGATTAAGATTGCTGAAGATTACGTTGCTAAAAAACAATGGATGATGGCCATTAAAGAGTTACGAGAATATCTGCAAATTGATAATCATCATAGTTATTGCCACAGTTTATTGGGGTTGGCATATATGAATCAAAAATTAGACGGTATGGCAAAAGTTAGTTTTCAGCAGGCTCTGCAACTAAATCCTCAAGAACCTCTAGCTTTAGCCAATATTAATAAAGTTTCTGCTGTTATTCCTCAAACTAAAACTAACTCTAGTACTAAGTCTGAGCAAAAACCAGCCAAGAAAGGTGGATTTTTTGGCTGGCTAGGCGGAGGCTAATTCTTGATTTTTAGGTGAGTGAACTATTTTTGTCAGTTACCATTTCTAGTAAGCCTTTAAGTCTAACGCTTTCTAATTCGATCACTTTCATAGCAAGGTTGCGATCGCTATCTAACAGATTATCAAAACTATCGACAGGAATAGCTAGAACTCTGGTGGGACTAGATTTAGCAGTGATGGTTCCTGTTAAATTAGTATGGGTCAGAACCTCCAATTCATCTAATACTTTACCTTGCAAAAGGTAACTACACAGGATAAAAAGAAGGATTAGGGAGCAAAAGATACAGAACAAAGGGCTAAAAAGGGCTAAAGATATAGGGTATGAAAAATATCAGCCGAGCGGAGATAGAAAAAG
>CASBQR010000170.1 GCA_949127865.1 Synechococcales cyanobacterium PMM_0082 | reverse complement strand
GATTTAAAGAATTTTTAAGTAAAGATTATTATTAGTTTAAGGAATAAATTGAAACCTAGCTAATCAAACTAGATGATAAGGCTGAGGGGAGTTCTAGTCTTTCTCTGGTCAGTTCTACATAAATATTTTCTAAACGCACAGGTTGCACTGATACTGAATCGATCGCAATGCCATCAAATAAACTCACAATTTCCTGTAAAGATTTTTGTTCGGGTAACCAAAATGCTAAATCACTACCATAGCGATGGTGGCTAAATCCCAAACTCTGTCCACGGGCGATCGCCATCTCTTCTAAAGGCGTATGCATAATTAAAATAGCGGCGGCAGGAATTACAGTTCTGAGTTCGGGCAGATTGCCTTCAATTAAAAGCTGTCCATCCTTTAAAATTCCAATGCGTTGGCATAGGCGCTCTGCTTCTTCCAGCAAGTGCGTAGTCAGCAAGAGTGTAATTCCCTGATAGCGCAATTGATTAATTAATTCCCAGATTTGATACCGAGCTTCAATATCTAGTCCTGTGGTTGGTTCATCTAAAATTACTAACTTGGGTGAATGGACGAGGGCGATCGCCATATTAACCCGCCGTTTCATCCCACCGCTAAGGGTTCCCACTATAGATTTAGAGCGATCGCCTAAATTTACCGACTCTAAACATTCTTGAATTTTCTGTTGTTTTTGTTGCCCTTTTAAGCCATAGAGAGTGGCAAAAAAGTCTAAATTCTCAGCACAGGTAAGACTTTCATAGAGTAAATTCTCTTGAGGCACAATCCCAATCAAAGATTTAGTAGTTGCACCTAAGGGCTGATTATCAATGGTAATTGCTCCAGAGTCGGGGGTAATTAAATTGCAAATAATATTGATGATGGTGGTTTTGCCCGCCCCATTTCGTCCTAGCAGTCCATAGATTTCCCCTGAGGGTATATGGAGATTAATATCTTTTAAAACTTGGCGATCGCCGAAAAACTTAGATAAACCTTGAATCTTTAGCAAATTACAGTCTCCTTTCCGTGATTAGCATCCGTCGATATGCCAGCCAACCGCCCGCCAAGGACACAATTAAAAAACCGACTAAAAATACAAAATGTAATCTTAAATCGTAATTATTTAAGTCTTCGGCATCATAGGAAACTTTTAACAGAGCTTCATTCATGTGGTAAATCGGATTAAATTGGGTAATTAATAGCAATTCTTTAGGGAGAAAAGATGTAGGCACAAATGCCCCGCCTAGCATCAGTAAAGGTACGCCAAATCCTGCCACCAAACTATTCACATCTTCAGTGCGACGGGCAAACTGAGTTCCTAATAAAAATCCCATGCCCACATAGGAGCCAATGCTACAGAATATTATGATCATGCCCAATAACCAAGACCCAGCAAATTTGACTCCAAACAGCGCAGCGATCGTATAAACCAATAAACTTTGCCCAATTCCTACACAGCCATAGGCAACAAAAATTCCGAGAAAATAGGAAATTCCAGCTAGGGGCGAGATAAATAATCGCTTGATAGTTTTGCTTTCGCGCTCAGCTACAATCGTGGAAATAGTTCCACCTAAGCTACTAAAAAAAAGAGCAGCTCCTACTAAGGTTGATGGGGCTGCGATCTTAAAAGCTTCTGTTGTCGTGATTTTACTGCCCTCAGCCAAAATAAAACCATTTAGCAGCAGCATAGACACAGGAAAAATAACCCATAAAATCAAAGTTCTTTGCTGTCTGAGTAATTCTGTTAAAATGCGGTGGGCGATCGCTCTAGTTTCATACCAATATTTCATGTACAAAATATACAACCCCCTTGCTAATTCAAACAAGTTATTTGGCTATTCCCTGACATTGTTCTAGGGGCAAAAATGCTACAGTACGAATCGCTTGACTATTTATTTGACAATTATTTGGCAATACTTAAACATGACATGGCTGCGCTTATCGGGGGTATCTAAAACCTTTGGGCAAACTCAAGTTTTACGAGATATTAATCTAACCATAGAAGATCGAGAGTTTATGGTCTTGGTGGGTCCTTCAGGTTGTGGCAAAAGTACCCTACTGCGTTTAATTGCAGGCTTGGAAACACTATCTTCGGGCGAAATTTATCTGGGCGATCGCCAAATTGATCAACTACCTCCCAAATCTAGGGACATGGCAATGGTATTTCAAAGCTATGCCCTTTATCCCCACATGAGTGTTTATAACAATATTGCCTTTGGCTTGCGGCGACAGCAAAGTGGAAATCTCTGGCAACAAAGGTTTAACCCGCTTTTTAATAAGGCGATCGCCCAGCGCGTGGAACAGGTCGCTAAATCCTTGCAAATTCAAAACCTCCTGCACCGTAAACCCTCAGAACTGTCAGGTGGACAAAAACAAAGGGTAGCTCTAGGGCGGGCGATCGCGCGCAATCCCCAAGTATTTTTAATGGATGAGCCTTTATCAAATTTAGATGCCCAACTGCGGAGCGAAACCCGAAGTCAATTAGTACAACTGCAAAATCAATTACAAACCACCACTATTTATGTCACCCACGACCAAACCGAGGCAATGACCATGGGTACTCGCATTACTGTACTTAAAGGCGGAAAAATTCAACAGCTAGATACTCCCATTAATATCTATCGTCAGCCCGCCAATTTATTTGTCGCAGGATTCATTGGTTCCCCGTCTATGAATTTTCTACCCGTTTCTAGGGAGAATGGTTTTCTGTGGGGACAGCACCTAAATACCCAAATACCATGGCAAACATCCCATCAAATCCCCATTGATCAGCCTTTAATTTTAGGGTTTCGTCCTGAACACCTTCAACCCGCTAACTCTGAATCTGCCCATCTATCGGGAAGAGTTAAATTAATTGAATCCTTGGGATCGGAAACTAATTTAATTCTGGATATTCAAGGAATAGTTATAAATGCCAAAGTTAGTGCAGATTTAACTTTCAGTATTGATCAGCTTACCCATTGGCAACTAGATTTACAAAAATTTCATGTATTTGATGGTGAGTCCGAAACTCGTTTATAGGATATAAAGCATTAAAAACAGCACAACCCAGATAATATCGACAAAGTGCCAGTAAATAGAAGCAGCTTCTATGCCGTAGTGTTTGCCACCTAAGAATGCTCCCTCTTGAAAAGACTTTATGCCCATAATAGCGATCAAGGTTAAACCCACAAAAACATGGAAACCATGAAAACCAGTAAGAACATAGAAAGTACTGGCAAAAAGATTACTGGTCAAGCCAAATTCTAGGTGCTGATATTCGTAAACCTGCCCTGCCAGAAAAGTGGCTCCCATGATAAATGTTAGGAGAAACCACCAACGCACCGCCTTAATATCATCTTTTTTAATGGCATGATCAGCCTGATGAATCACAAAACTGCTTGATAGCAGAATCACGGTATTAACCGCAGGCAGCATAACTTCTAGTTCTGGAGTGCCAGCAGGGGGCCATTCTGTTGATACGGCTCTAAAGGTTAAGTAGGCAGCAAATAGCCCTAAAAACAACATTCCTTCCGAACAGAGAAAGATAATTAAGCCAAATACCCGTAAATCTGGATGATCTTGATGACCATGAGCTGCTTCGGTAATGACAAGATTTTGATTTGAATCAGTTATTGCACTTTGCATAAATTTTTTCCTTTTAACTGCTAGTCTTCAATTTTTTTAAGCGCTTGGTTCTGCCAATAAATCTGCCTCGTGGGCATATTCCATCCCATAGTCATAGGGTCCTGTTGTTAAGACTGGATCGCCATGCCAATTTTCTACAATTGGCGGTGAACTGGTTGTCCATTCCAACGTCAGTCCGTTCCAAGGATTATCGGTGGCTTTTTCTCCCTTGATCCAGCTAAAGATGGCATTGAATAAAAATGGGAAAGTAGAAATTGCCAACAGGAAGGCGCCAATGGTACAAATTACGTTAATAGAAGCAAACTGGGGATCATACTGTGATACACGCCGCGGCATTCCCTGTAAACCCAAAAGATGCATGGGTAAGAAGCAGAGATTAAATCCCACAAAGGTTAGGAAGAAATGCACTTTGCCCCAAAACTCATTGAGCATTTTCCCTGTCATTTTCGGGAACCAGTGGTAAATACCTGCATAAATACCAAAGACGCTACCACCAAACAACACATAATGGAAGTGAGCAACAATAAAATAAGTATCGTGGAGGTGAATATCCACAGGCACAGAGCCGAGCATAACGCCGCTTAAGCCACCCACTACGAACATAGAGATAAATCCCATGGCAAATAGTAATGGGCTTTCTAAACGCAGTTTTCCACCCCATAGAGTTGCTAGCCAGCTAAAAACTTTAATTCCTGTCGGTACTGCTACTAGTAAGGTGGCAATCATAAAGAATATTCTTAACCAGTTGGGAGTACCGCTAGTAAACATGTGGTGCGCCCACACTACTAAGCCTAAAACGCAAATAATTATGCTGGAATAGGCGATCGCTTTGTAACCAAAAATCGGCTTACGGGAATGTACAGGTAAAATTTCCGAGATAATCCCAAAAACTGGCAGAATCATCACATAAACCGCAGGATGGGAATAGAACCAGAAAAGATGCTGATAAACCACGGGATTGCCGCCACCCGTAGGATTAAAAAATGCCGTTCCCGCCAGTAAATCAAACCCCAGTAAAATCATGGCTCCTGCTAATACTGGTGTGGCAATTAGCACCAAACCAGAAGTGGAAAGCATAGACCAACAAAATAAGGGCATATCAAACATTCCCATCCCCGGCATCCGCATAGCCAGAATTGTCACCAGAAAATTAACGGCTCCCAAGATCGAAGAAGTCCCAAGGATAATAATGCTAGCAATCCATACTGCCTGCCCGACATGCTGATCTGTGAGAATACTCAAAGGGGGATAGGCTGTCCATCCAGTGGAAGAAGGGCCATAAAAGAAGCTACTAATTAATAAAACTCCAGCAGGGGGAATCATCCAAAAAGCGATCGCATTCAGCTTGGGGAATGCCATATCCCTAGCGCCAATCATTAAGGGAATCAAATAGTTGCCAAATCCACCAGTAACCGCAGGCACAATCCATAAAAAGATCATGACGGTACCGTGAATTGTAAATAAGCCGTTATAAAGTTCAGGTGCAACTAAATCAGAATCAGGAGTGGCAAGTTCGGCTCTAATGACTGAAGCGAGAGCACCACCAATCAAATAAAAGAAAAATGTGGTGACAAGGTACTGAATGCCAATCACTTTATGGTCAAGGCTAAAGCTAAAATACTCACGCCAATTAGATTTAGGAGAGTTCTGATCTGGCTCAAAAGATTCAGCCCTAGGAGCTTGAGCAATTACTTGAGTCATAGTTTAAGTTTATAGATTTTACAAAAAGAGCGTTATCAGACTAATTGGGCATAGTACGGGGCAAACTTTTTAAGGTTTCAGGGCTAATTCCCATTTTTTGGGTTTGAGCAGCTAGTAGTTGCTGATGTTGAGATAATATTTCGGTAGAAGCGATCGCATTTTTGGAATTAGAACTAGCTAAATCTTCTTGTTCTTGAACTAGCCATGCTTCATAGTCTTCAGGCGTATCCACAAATAATTGCGCTCTCATACCGCCGTGATAGGAGCCACATAACTCCGCACAAACAATAGGATATTCGCCTAATTTATTTGGGGTAAATTGAATGGAAGTTGCCATACCGGGAATCGTATCTTGCTTTAAGCGAAACTGTGGTACCCAAAAGGCATGAATTACATCCAGAGCCGAAAGATTAAGTTTGATTTCCCGACCAATGGGAACATGGAGTTCGGCGGTTTGAATTTCTGTACCAGGATAGCTAAAAATCCAAGCAAACTGCATACCTTGAACGTCAATATTTAAAGGCTCAGAAGCACTAGCTACGGCTGTATTTAATTCCGAATTTTCCATCTGATCCATCTGATTCATCATGTCGGCATGGGCAGCTTCCATTCCCAAATGATTATGAGTCATCGCTGGCATTCCCATTCCCATAGACATTGGGCGACCATTTTGCATGACTCCATACACATCAAAACTATAAATACCAACCCAGATTACTAAAACCGTAGGTACGGCTGTCCAAATGATTTCCAACAAAAAGTTGTCATGGATGGGGATGCCATCGGTATCATCTCCTGCTCTACGTCGAAACTTAATCATGGAGTAGATTAAAATTGTCTGCACTATTAGAAATATAGCGGCGGCGATCGTCAGTAAGCTGTTAAAAAGATTGTCATAGAGGATGGCTTCAGTAGCAGCCGCTTCAGGGAGAAGCCCATTGTTCTGCCCATACCAAAGACTAGCAATAATGATTAAGCTTAATCCAACTGCGATCGAGAATATTCTTGATTTGTTCATAATATCTGCTTATCTTTCTAGCCTAAAGATATATGAAGTTTAATGTGTAGTTTTAGGTTTTAGATATTTCTTCACTACTGATTGATCTTAGCCTAATCCTAAATATCTGGGTTGATTCCCCATAAATGCTTAGACTTGCTTAAAAAAGTCTTAATCTATCGTAATTTTGCGGAGCTAAACTGAGTCTCTCCCCATACTTAACAAATCACCTAAATAT
>CASBQR010000169.1 GCA_949127865.1 Synechococcales cyanobacterium PMM_0082 | reverse complement strand
GTCTAAGATTACTTAATCTAACTAATACTTGCTATGTTTTCTAAAATTCTAATTGCTAATCGTGGTGAAATTGCCTGTCGGATTATTCGTACCTGCGATCGCCTTGGGGTTAAATCCGTGGCAGTTTATTCAGAAGCAGATACCTATAGTCTTCATGTGTCGATGGCAAGTGAATCCGTAGCGATCGGTTCTGCCTTAGCCGCAGATAGTTACCTACGTTGGGAGCGAATTTTAGAAGCAGCCAAACAAACTAGGGCAGAGGCTATTCATCCCGGCTATGGATTTTTAAGTGAGAATGCTGAATTTGCCGAAGCCTGTGAAAGGGAAGGAATTATTTTTATTGCGCCAACCCCAAGTCAAATGCGAAGTTTCGGGTTAAAGCACACAGCTAGGGCATTAGCAGAACAGAATCAAGTGCCATTATTACTAGGAACGGAACTTTTAGCTAGTGTCGAAGTGGCATTGGAGGAAGCGGAGAGGATTGGTTATCCTGTGATGCTTAAAAGTACGGCTGGCGGCGGCGGTATTGGCTTACAACTTTGTCGGAGTGCAGAGCAATTACCCGAATTATTTGCTACTGTGCAACGGCTTAGTCAAAATAATTTCAAGCAAGGAGGTATTTATTTAGAACGCTATGTAGAAACTGCCCGTCATATTGAGGTACAGATTTTTGGAGATGGGCAAGGTAGAGTCTTGGTATTGGGCGATCGCGATTGTTCGGTGCAACGACGCAATCAAAAAGTGATAGAAGAGACTCCTGCGCCTCTAATTACTGACGAACTCCGTCAACAGCTTTATGATGCCGCTTTACGACTAGGGCAGTCTGTGAATTATCAATCCGCAGGAACCGTAGAATTTATCTTTGATTGCACCCGCCAAGAATTTTATTTTCTAGAAGTGAATACTCGCTTGCAAGTTGAGCATGGGGTGACTGAGATGGTTACAGGTTTGGACTTGGTAGAATGGATGATTAGATTAGCGGCGGGCGATCGCAGCTTTTTTGATACATATCAACATTCACCTCAAGGGCATTCCATCCAAGTGCGGATCTATGCCGAAGATCCTACTAAAAACTTTCAGCCTAGTTCTGGAATTTTAACCGATGTCATTTTTCCTGAAGGTATCAAAGATAATATTAGATGCGATCGCTGGATTGCCAAAGGAACAGAAATTACGCCCTACTACGATCCACTCCTAGCAAAATTGATTGTTCATGGAAATTCAAGGGAAGAAGCGATCGCGGCAATGAAATCAGCTTTAGACCGCACAGGTATTTCAGGTATTGAAACAAATTTAGATTATTTACGCCAGATTTTAGCTGATGCCAATTTTTCCCTAGGAAATTTTAGTACTAGTTTTCTCAATTCATTTAACTATATTCCCCGCAGCATTGATGTTTTGGCACCAGGCACCTTCACCACAATTCAAGACTATCCTGGGCGTATTGGTTATTGGCATATTGGCGTACCACCTTCAGGGGCTATGGATACCTTGGCATTACGCTATGCAAATCGCTTGGTGGGAAATCCAGAATCAGCAGCAGCTTTAGAATTCACTATTAATGGTGCAACTTTACGCTTTAACACAGATGCGATCGCCTGTCTGACAGGAGCAAAAATGGATGCGGAATTAGATGGCGAACCTGTGGAATTTTGGCAACGAATTTCCATTTCCAGAGACAGTATTCTTAAAATCAAAGGTATTATTGGCAATGGTTTACGTTCCTATTTAGCAGTCCAAAATGGATTTGATGTTCCCGATTATCTAGATAGTAAGTCTACCTTCACTTTAGGGAAGTTTGGTGGACATTGTGGTCGGATTTTGCAAATTGGAGATGTCTTAAAATTAAATCCTAGCCTTGACTCTGCCGACTCTTTGCTGTCACTACCAACTGTCCTAATTCCCACCTATCCAGATCATTGGGAAATTGGCGTGCTATATGGACCGCATGGCGCACCCGACTTCTTTACTGGCGACGATATAGAGATGTTTTTTTCTACGGATTGGGAAGTTCACTATAACTCAGCTAGAACGGGAATCCGCCTAATTGGACCTAAACCTCAATGGGCAAGAACCGACGGAGGCGAAGCAGGTTTACATCCTTCCAATATTCATGATAATGCTTATGCTGTAGGAGCGATCGACTTTACAGGAGATATGCCCATTATTCTGGGAGTGGATGGACCCAGTTTAGGAGGTTTTGTCTGTCCTGCCACGATCGCTCTTGCTGAACTTTGGAAAATCGGGCAACTTAAGCCTGGAAATACTGTACGCTTCATTCGCCTTAGTCATGAGCAGGCTTTACAACAACGATACCAACAGGATCGGGAAATTACTTCTTTACAAGTAACAGCAAAAGATATTCATAAATATACATTTACCTCTACTTCCCTAAATCTCCAAGCTCTGAATAGGGAAGCTGTATTACATGAAATTTCAAGTAGTGCAAGTCAAATTGCCGTCAAATATCGCCGTTCTGGGGATGATAATATTCTGATTGAATATGGGGAAATGGTACTCGATCTAAATCTACGGTTTCGAGTTCATGCCTTGATGTCATGGCTAGAACTACATCCTTTAGCAGGTATTCTCGACCTTACTCCGGGTATCCGATCGCTCCAAATTCACTATGATTATCATGCCTTATCCCTAGAATATTTACTAGAAACTCTCATAGCAGCAGAAACCGAACTACCTGCGATCGCCGAAATGGAAGTCCCCACCCGTATAGTTTATCTACCGCTATCTTGGGACGATCCATCGACGCAATTGGCAATTGATAAATATGTGCGATCGGTCAATCCCAAAGCCCCGTGGTGTCCCAGTAATATCGAATTCATTCGCCGTATCAATGGCTTAGCCAGTATTGAAGCAGTGCAAGAGATTATCTTTAATGCTAGCTATTTAGTTCTAGGTTTAGGAGATGTCTATCTGGGCGCACCCGTTGCCACTCCTATCGATCCCCGACATCGCTTAGTTACAACCAAATATAATCCTGCCCGCACTTGGACTCCTGAAAATGCTGTGGGAATTGGCGGAGCCTATATGTGTGTATATGGAATGGAAGGTCCAGGGGGCTATCAGTTTTTTGGCAGAACATTGCAAATGTGGAATACCTATCAACAAACCGCCGACTTTGAAAACGGAAAGCCTTGGTTGTTAAGGTTCTTTGATCAGATTCGGTTTTATCCCGTTTCCGAGTTAGAACTTCTCCAAATTCGTAAAGATTTCATTCATGGCAGATTTAAGCTCCGCATCGAACACGAAACCTTTAGTTTGAGTAAATATAATGAATTCTTAGAAGCGATCGCTCCTGAAGCAACAGCATTTAAAGCTACACAGCAAGCAGCGTTTGAGGCAGAACGTGAACGATGGATTGCTAATGATTTATTGGCAAATGAGGATATTATTCCCGAAGTCGCCGATCAAAGTGTCATAGAGCTTCCTCCCAATAGTGAACTTGTGGTTTCCCATATTCCCGCTAATGTTTGGCAAATTATAGTTAAGAAAGGAGAAGAAGTTAAAGTGGGCGATCGCTTAGTAATTTTAGAATCCATGAAAATGGAAATGACTATCGTTGCAGATATGGCAGGGACTGTAGTTGATATTCTCTGTAGTGAAGGAGAAATGATATCCGTGGGGCAAGGGCTATGTATAATTCAAAAGTGTGAATGAATCTGTGAATTAAGGGCTACTGAGGGAAATATCGATAAATTTCTTTACGATGTAAAACCCTTTCTAAAAATTACACTATCTTCTTTAAGAATAAAGCCAATGCGATAATCTCCAACTCTAATTCGGTATGCAATGGAGTCCGCTTTCAATTTCTTTAAATTAGTGACTTCTCTGAATTGTAAGCTTGGAACTTCTTCAAAAACAATTTTCTTGATATGTGGAAAGATAATTGTGCTTTTTAAGGCTTTTAGATCTTTGATAAACGAAGGTTGATATTCAACTTTCATTCCTTTTCCAGTTCATTTAAAGCTTCAACTAGAGTCAGTGGGATTTCGTCCTGAACTTCCAAAATTGCCTTATACAAACCGTCATCTTCTAATATTTCTAATAGTTTAAGATATGCCTCTAGATCAAGGACTACCTTACCAACCTGTCCCGAAGTATTAGTTACTAGTTCTTTGACAAAAGGATAGTCTTCAAATGCGATCGCCATTATTCTGCACCTAGCCAGTTAGTAAAACTATTCTATTTTACTTTACGATCAATCAATGTAGTGGCAGATCGATTCATTTTAAGATCACTAGATTTCCCGTAATTTGAGCTAGATCTATGACTTCTTGAAAGTCAGGCGTATTTCCTAAGTGAATATTCCGATCTAAATTGTATAGAACTTGATTTGGACTAATTATATATAGCCATAAATT
>CASBQR010000168.1 GCA_949127865.1 Synechococcales cyanobacterium PMM_0082 | reverse complement strand
GTGTTTTTACTTAGATTTATTAAAATTCAATCAATTTTGATGAGTATAAAGTACCTGTCCATAGATAGTTTCATTGATTCCTAGAAGTATTTCTATAAACTGTCAATGGCAGATAGTATACACACAGCGATATTCTGTTATATGAAGATTAAGGTGAAAATTTAACTTCTTAGTACTATAGATAGTTATATAAATGCAAGTATTAGTTTTTCTAATATTAAGAATATAAAACTATAATCCTACTTTATTGCAAAAGCCAAGCCGTAGCGATATTCTGGATCATGAAGATAGTGATGTTTATTACAAAGTTGAAGAATGGCTACTCCCGTCACGATTTACAATCTTGAAGGTTTCTAGTTATCTTATTACTCAAAAAAACTCAAACAAGTAAAAAGTTCATAGGAGAATTTCGGAGAACCGAATATGGCGATCGCTGTAGGAATGATTGAAACTCAAGGCTTCCCCGCCGTTGTAGAAGCCGCCGATGCAATGGTAAAGGCAGCCCGTGTAACCCTCGTGGGTTATGAAAAAATTGGGACTGGGCGTGTCACCGTCATTGTGCGTGGTGATGTTTCAGAAGTACAAGCTTCTGTTGCGGCTGGTGTTGATGCGGCAAGGCGTGTGAATGGAGGTGAAGTTTTATCTACTCACATCATCGCTCGTCCTCACGAAAATCTCGAATATGTTTTACCTATTAGCTACACCGAAGATGTCGAGATGTTTAGAGTTTAAGCAGTTGTTAATCCACGCTTAAACCCCATTCAGACTCAATATTTTCACTTTACACTTTTCACTTTTACTAATTTAACGAAAATTAAGGATAAATACTCATGGCAATTGCAGTTGGAATGATTGAAACCCTAGGTTTCCCCGCCGTTGTAGAAGCAGCTGATGCGATGGTAAAAGCCGCTCGTGTCACTTTGGTTGGTTACGAAAAAATCGGTACAGGTCGTGTTACCGTAATTGTGCGTGGTGACGTATCAGAAGTACAAGCTTCCGTAGCGGCTGGGGTGGAATCAGTTAAGCGCGTTAACGGCGGACAAGTTCTTTCCACTCACATCATCGCTCGTCCCCACGAAAACCTTGAATACGTTCTACCAATTCGCTACACCGAAGCAGTGGAACCATTCCGTGAAAATGTCAGTGGCATCCGTCCTCTGCCTGTTTCTAGACCATAATGCAAATTGCTAGAGTTCTGGGTACCATCGTCAGCACCCAAAAAGAGCCTAGTTTAACTGGTGTTAAGTTCCTCCTTTTACAAATATTGGATCAGGAGGGACAGCCCTTACCTAAGTACGAAGTGGCAGCAGATAGTATCGGCGCAGGCATAGATGAATGGGTTTTAGTCAGCCGTGGTAGTGCGGCACGCCAAATTCCCAGAGGTGAACAACGCCCTGTCGATGCCGCCGTGATCGCAATTATTGATTCTATTAATGTTAGCGATCGCCTGATTTATAGCAAAAGAGACCAAGATCGTTAATCTTAGTTAGTTTTTGCGACTAGATTTTTAAGATCCGTTTTTAAGATCATTGTGATGGATCATTTTTTAATATTTTTGTGATTTAGTTAGGAGAATTTCCCTATGGCAGTCCGTAGTTATGCGGCTCCCCCTACACCTTGGGCGCAAGGATTAGCTGAACCCCAAATTGACAAGACCGCCTACATTCATTCTTCCTCAAGCATTATTGGGGATGTCAAAGTTGGGGCAAATGTTTTAGTTGCTCCCGGCACCTTTATCCGAGCAGACGAAGGTAAACCTTTTTATATAGGTGCGGGTACGAATGTCCAAGATGGTGTGGTCATTCATGGCTTAGAGCAGGGCAGAGTCACTGGCGATGACGACAATTCCTACTCAGTTTGGATTGGACATGATACATCCATTACCCACATGGCTCTGATCCACGGTCCTGCCTACGTTGGCGACAATTGCTTTATTGGCTTCCGTTCCACAGTCTTTAACTCTAGGGTTGGGGATGGCTGCATTGTGATGATGCACTGCCTAATTGAAGATGTAGAAATTCCCGCAGGTAAGTACGTCCCGTCTGGTTCTATTATCACTTCCCAAGATCAAGCCGATCGCCTTTCCGATGTTCAAGCTGGCGATGTGTCCTTTGCGAAGCACGTAATTGGGATTAATGATGCTTTGCGATCGGGCTATCACTGCGCTGATGATATTGCCTGTATAACTCCATTACGAGTCCAAGATAATCATAAAATTTCTCATAATCAACCTTCTAATCAACCTATAAGTGTAGAAATAGTTACTGGCATGAATACAAATTCAACTACCTCGGATGTGGCAACTCAAGTCCTAGGGCAGATTCGACAACTGCTATCCCAAGGCTATAAAATTGGTACCGAACACGCAGACGATCGCCACTTCCGCACAAGTTCATGGACAAGTTGCGCTCCTATTCAATCTAATCGTGAAACAGAAGTCATTGCTGAACTAGAATCTTGCCTAGCAGAGCATAGTGGTGATTATGTTCGTCTCATTGGCATTGATCCCAAAGCAAAGCGTAGAGTTTTAGAGCAAATCATTCAACGTCCAAATGAGAAAGTAGTATTTAATGCCTCTGCCCTCAATTCTTATACTCCTCCAAGTTCCCGTAGTCATGCTTCTTCCAATAATACTTCTACAGGGATCTCTTCTGATGTCGCTGTCACCATCAATCAACTTTTAGCACAGGGCAATCGGGTTTCGGTGGAATGGGTAGATGAGCGTAGATTCAAAACTGGCTCTTGGCAAACCGCAGGCGCAATTACGTCTGTCTCTGAGTTACAGCAAATTACAGCCGAGCACCAAGGGAATTACGTAAAAATTATCGGCACCGATCCAAAATCTAAACGTCGCCTCGTCGAAACTGTTGTCCAACGTCCTAACGGCAAGTTCATTCCTAATTCTGCCCCTAAATCAAATGGGAATTATGGTGGAGTTAATAATTCTAACTCTGATGCCTCTACCCAAATTCATCAACTTTTGGCACAGGGCAATCGGGTTTCGGTGGAATGGGTAGATGAGCGTAGATTCAAAACTGGCTCTTGGCAAACCGCAGGGGCAATTACCTCCGTATCTCAGCTAGACCAAATTACCAGCGAACACCAAGGTGATTATGTCAAGATCATTGGCATCGATCCAAAATCTAAACGCCGCCTTGTCGAAACTATTGTCCAACGTCCCCATGGTAAAGTTAGCGGTGCTGCGACTAGCTCTTCAACTACTAAAGCTGTAGGTTTTGGCACTGTAATTTCTAATCATTCATCTTATTCTGCCCAGTCATCCTCCAGTCTCAATAGCGATTTAGCTAGTCAAGTAAGTCAACTTTTTGCCCAAGGACATCGTGTAACCGTAGAAACTGTAGACAGTCGTAGATTTAAGACTGGTTCTTGGCAAATAGCGGGTGTTATTAGTGCGATCGCCGAGCTTGATCAAATTATTCAAGACCATAGTGGTGAATACATTCGAGTCATTGGTACTGATACTAAATCTAAGCGCCGAGTTTTAGAACTCATGGTGCAAAGACCAACCAAATAAAATGCTCTTACAGCCACTACATTCAGTAAATTACTCTGACTTTCATGTCAGTGGCGATGTCACTATTCACCCCAACGTAGCGATCGCCCCTGGAGTCTTAATTCAAGCCGATC
>CASBQR010000167.1 GCA_949127865.1 Synechococcales cyanobacterium PMM_0082 | reverse complement strand
TGGGGCTTCTCCACGGCAATTGTCCCCAGAATTACTCTACTCACTCCAGTTCCTAGGACTGCCAAAATGCTATTACGATCGCGTAATCCACCACCGACTTGGACATGAATTGGAATTGAGCGGGCGATCGCCTCAATAATTTTCAAGTTTTTTGGTATACCTTCCCTAGCCCCATTCAGGTCTACTACATGAAGATGTTTGGCACCTTGGCTATACCACTGCTGGGCAATTTCCACGGGATCATCACCAAATACCTCTGATTGCTGATAATCACCTTGATACAATCTGACACAATGTCCATCTAAAATATCGATCGCCGGAATTACATCCATCTTTATCCTTTCCTTGATCCACGGTGAGACTTACTGCTTTTTCCTACTTTGCGAGAAGGTAGTATTTTATTTTAGCCAGATTTAGAGCTAAGCGTCTTTATTTAGCAAGAATTAATCTAATTTAATGAAGAGGCTTTTAAAATATCATTCAAAATACTAGTGAAGAGATCATAAAAAGTCCTCCTAGATTTGTTAATTTCCCTCAATATGCTCATTTATAGACCTAAAATTTAGGTAGCAGCTATTAACATTACTCGTTTTCAGAATCATGATTAAATCCTTTTCTTCTGATCGCTCCTCTGATGACGCAGTATCCTCTAAATCTCCAATAGTCTATGTACGTCGGCTAATTATGGCGATGGCGATCGCTACTTTATTTTTAATGGCATTAGGTAGCGCCACTAGAGTCATGAATGCGGGTTTATCCTGTCCCGATTGGCCCCTATGCTATGGCGAGTTTGTGCCAACTGAGCAGATGAATCTACAGGTATTTTTAGAATGGTTTCACCGCTTAGTTGCTTCTAGTATGGGCTTGGCAACTATTATGCTTACAGGATTAACTTTATGGTTTCGGCAATCATTACCGAAATGGGTACCTTGGTTTGGGGTTGGGGCTTTAATTTTAGTCATGATTCAAGGAGCTTTAGGAGCATTCACCGTTACAGAGCTACTCAGATTTGATATTGTCACCGCTCATCTGGGCACAGGTTTATTGTTTTTTTCGACCCTGACGGCGGGTGCTAGTGCTTTATTTCCCTATCGACCTACAGGGAACTCAGGAAAATTACCTTGGGTTAGTCTGGTTACAGCAGTTTTAATCTATGCCCAAAGTATTTTAGGTGGTTTAGTTGCTTCACAATGGGCTTTGCACCAGTGCTTGGCAAATTCTAATCAGCTTTGTGCAGTCATGAATAATCATTTATTTGGGGTGATTCCTGTATGTATATCGGTCTTAGGGGTTGGGTTGTGGTCTTGGCGCAGTCAAACTATTGATTTTGCGGGTAAAAGGTTTGGCTTAATTGCTGTGGGTTTGTTATTAGTTCAAGTGGCGATCGGCTTTGCTACCTATAAATTACGGCTGCAAGTGGAACCCTTAACTGTAGCTCATCAATCTGTGGGAGCTTTGTTGCTAGGTAGCATGATTGTGATCACGGTTTTAGGATTTCGCAGCCAAGATTACCTGACTAATTCATCAATTCGATTGAGTAATAATATAGATACGCTTTAGGAGTTTGATCGATGCAAGATATAACCTATGCTGACCGTCGAAATAGAGACTTGTCAGAAATAGTTCAAAGCTACTTTCAACTCACCAAACCTCGGATTATAGTTTTACTGTTAATTACTACAGCAGGGGCAATGTGGATTGCTTCCGAGGGTAAGGTCGATCCAATATTGCTACTAGTAACCGTATTTAGTGGGGCATTAGCTGCTGCCTCCGCCAATACCATCAACTGCATTTACGATCGCGATATTGATTACATCATGGAGCGTACCCGTGGTCGTCCTTTACCTTCGGGGCGAGTTAGTCCTAGGGATGCTTTAATTTTTGCGATCGCCCTAGCGGTTATAGCTTTTAGTTTGCTCTATGTATTTGCAAATTTATTAGCCGCAGGTTTGGCGATGTCGGGTATTGCCGTTTATGTGGGAGTTTATACAGTATGGCTAAAGCGAACTAGCACCCAAAATATTGTGATTGGTGGTGCCGCAGGAGCAATTCCACCCCTAGTCGGTTGGGCAGCCGTTACAGGCGATCTGAGTTGGGCAGCGTGGGTATTATTTGCAATTATTTTTGTGTGGACTCCTCCCCACTTCTGGGCATTGGCTTTGATGATTAAAGATGAGTATGCCAAGGTGGGAGTGCCGATGTTGCCTGTGGTTGAAGGTTGTGAATTCACCAGTCGGCAAATTTTGGCTTATAGTATTTTGCTTTTGCCCGTAACTTTACTGCTTGTTTATCCTCTGCACGTTATGGGTGTAGTTTATGGAGTTTCAGCTTTAGTTTTAGGCATCGTATTTATTTTTAAGGCATGGCAGTTGTTGGGTAATGCGAGCGATCGGCTTACTGCTCGTGATTTATTTAAGTACTCGATCCTTTACCTAATGTTGCTATGTATTGCCATGGGTGTGGATAGTTTACCTATTACTGACAATTTACTGGTTTATATTGGCGCAAAGGTTACCGAACTAGGAGCAATGTTACTGACTAAATTGTCATAGCAATAGATATTAAGGGAACTCTTAACCAAAGTTTAACGATTAAGGGATAAAGATTAAGTTAATCAAGTGCGATCTAGTTCTGTCACATTCGTAACCTAAAATGAGCTAGTCTAAGCCCAATATCCCAAATAAAATAACTCAAGTATAAAAAAGAGATATGCAGCCAATTCGTACTTTTAATGTAACCCCATCGATTCCCGAAAAGCTAGAACCTCTAAGAAAGCTAGCTTACAACATTTTTTGGAGTTGGAATGTTGAGATCAAAGATTTATTTCGGCGACTTGATCCAGACCTATGGGATGCCACCAGACATAACCCTGTGTTAATGCTAGGAACTATTAGTCAAGAGCGGTTGCAAGCAGTGACTGAAGATGATGGTTTTATAGCGCAAATGGAGCGTTCTACCCAACAACTTGATGAATATTTAGCCCGCCGCACTTGGTATGATCGCCATCGGTCTTGTGATGCTGCAACTACAGAATGCTATGCCTACTACTCGGCAGAATTTGGTTTAACCGATTGTTTACCCATCTATTCGGGTGGTTTGGGAATTTTGGCTGGGGATCATCTGAAATCTGCCAGTGACTTAGGTTTACCCCTAGTGGGCGTGGGCTTACTTTACCAAAAAGGTTACTTTGCTCAATATCTGAATCCTGAAGGATGGCAGCAAGAACGTTATCCCATCAACGACTTCTTCAATATGCCAATTCACCTTGAGCGTAATCCTGATGGTTCGGAATTACGGATTAGCGTAGATTACCCTAAGAATGATGGCAGTGGCTATAAGCCTGTCTATGCTCGAATTTGGCGGATTCAAGTTGGTTCTGTCCCTTTATATTTAATGGACACAAATATTGAACCCAATAATGAAACCGATCAAGACATTACCGATTATCTCTACGGCGGTGATATTGATGTCAGAATTCGCCAAGAAATGATGTTGGGGATCGGTGGTACCAAGATGCTTGAGGCTCTGGGACTAAAACCAACTGCCTACCACATGAATGAAGGTCACGCAGGTTTCTTATCGCTGCAACGCTTGACAATGTTGATGTTAAATGATGGATTGAGTTTTGCAGAAGCCGCTCAAATGGCTCAATCTACCCAGATTTTTACAACTCATACGCCTGTACCTGCGGGGATAGATTTATTTCCACCCGATACACTTTGGTATTACTTAGGTAATTATTGCGATCGCCTGAAAATTTCTAAAGATGATTTTCTAGCACTAGGTAGACTTAATCCCTACAATCATAACGAGCCGTTTAGCATGGCAAACTTTGCGATTAAAATGGCTACCTTTATTAACGGCGTAAGTAAATTACACGGGGTTGTATCTCGCCAGATGTTTAATGGTTTGTGGGAGCAATTGCCAACGGCGGAAGTGCCAATTACTGCTATTACCAACGGTGTTCATGCGCGGACTTGGGTACAGGAAGATACGCAAACCTTATACGATCGCTATCTTGGTTCTGGCTGGTCATCTGCTGCACCCGACGATCATAAAATCTGGGATCGGATGGTAGCTATTCCTGACGAAGAGCTATGGCGGAATCACCAAAGAGCCAAGGCACGTTTAGTCGTATTTGCCCGTGAACGTTTGAAAAAACAACTCAGCAAGTGGGGAGCATCGACTGCCGAAATTCAAGAAGCAGGAGAAGCATTAGACCCTACCGCCTTAACTATCGGTTTTGCTCGTCGTTTTGCTACCTATAAGCGCGGAACTTTATTCCTTTTAGATCGCGATCGGATTAAAAAATTACTGTGCGATCGTACCCGTAAACTGCAATTTATCATTGCGGGCAAGGCACACCCCAAGGATACTCCTGGTAAAGAACTAATTCGGGACATTGTTCGTTTTAGTCGAGAGCACGATGTCCGCCACAGTATTGTCTTTATTGAAGATTACGATACCTATGTGTCAGGTTTAATGTTGGCTGGTTGTGATATTTGGCTAAATACGCCGTTGCGCCCCCGTGAAGCTTCGGGTACCAGTGGTATGAAAGCCGCTATGAATGGTTGTGCCAATATGAGTGTCCTTGATGGTTGGTGGGATGAAGCTGATTACGTTAAAACTGGTTGGCCCATTGGTTTAGGGGAAGAGTATGAAGATTTAGGCTACCAAAATTTGGTAGAGTCTAATGCCATTTATGAGCTTCTGGAAAAAGATGCTTTACCTTTGTTCTATACCCGCACTGAAGACGGAGTGCCTAGGGGTTGGGTGGCAAAAATGAAGGAAGCAATTAGCTTAAATACGCCTTTATTTAATACTGCCCGTATGGTTAGGGATTATGCAATGGAGGCTTATATTCCTGCGAGCGATCGCTTTTCTAACCTCTATGCCGATCACTATGCCAAAGCTAAAGATTTATCTGCATGGAAAGTCAGCCTTGAGCAAAAATGGCACAATATCAGCATTAAATCCGTGGATATTTCCGAAGGTGATGAAGTTAGAGTAAATCAAGCGATCGCCGTCAAAGCTCAGGTATACTTAGGTGGATTAACTGCCGATGATGTCCAAGTGGAACTGTATCAAGGAGAAGTCGCCGAAAATGGTCATCTGGTCAAAGGACTAGCAAATCCTATGCAACTAGAAACGACAACGGCTGAAGGCTACGGCATCTATCACGGAGAAACCAGTTATAGGGGCAGTGGTTTGCATGGTTTGGCTTTACGGATTTTACCGAAACATCCTAACTTGGCAAATGAGTATGAACCGCGATTAATTACTTGGGCGAAGTAAAAATTAGAAAAAGTTAGCTTAATTATTTTAATTCCCTTTTCTAAAAGCTTTGAGCTAAGAGAGGGGATTTTTAGTTGGGAGGATGAGGTTGCTACTGATATTCGGAAACTACAAGCGATCAGTATCACTTACTTTGAGTGAGTCCATAGCCCGTGGCAAGTGGCAATTAATACAAATTAGTATTTTCTTGTTTTTGGGCTTGATGTAGAGATCGCAACTTTTACAACAGCAGGGTTAAGATTTATTAGGTGAACTTAAGGTAAGAGTTATGAGTTTTGAAGAAATGCAAACTATTTTGGCTGGTGTTGTAGCAAGCCAAGCTAAGATTCAGGAGAGTCAAGCCAAAGCAGAGGAATTCCAAGTTGTTTTTAGAGAAAATATGGAATTGATGCGGCAAGACATAGCTAATACTCAGGCGATCGCTAATAGTAATGCTAGAGCCATTGAAGCGGCTGCTAACGAAGGTAGCGAGACCCGAAGAATGGCAAATAAGACTCAAGATCAAATCGCTCAAACCCAAACCCAGCTTGTAGAGCTAATTCGTGTGGTTGGACAATTTGCCGAGGCTACGAACAGTCGATTAGAAGCAATAGAAAATAACTCTAAATAGCGATCGCCTATTTCCTAAGAACCGAAGTAATGATAACGAAAGTTAATCATCCCAGAACTTAGCACTCAATATTGGGTCAATATCACGGCTAAACTGCCATGTAGTTGGGAAAGAAGTCTGGTCGTATTCAGTCATTACCAATTCTAAGGCAGTATCAAATGACTCATCAAAGGACTGAAAGAAATGAAGCTTGAGACTTGGCGACTGTCTTAGCAATCTTCTAAGCTCATCACGATGGCTAATAATTGTTACCTGCCATCCCCTATAACAATCAGGCATACTGACGTAACATCGCTTAAGAATATGCTCAATCAATCTGATCAATCTACTCTCGATCTCACGCTTGTTACTACCTGAGAAACCCTCTAACTCCTCTACCAAGTTTTCAATATCCAAATTATCAAAGTCACCTACTTTTAACTGTGCGATCGCCATCTCTAACCACAGATCAAAATCACGTTCGTACAAGTTTAATGGTGGGGCAATTGATTGAGTCATATCATCCTCATTGAGTTACAAATTCTGCCTATTTCCTGAGAACCGAAGTAATAATCACGGTGATAGTAGTAAAAGCAATAAGACTAAATGCAAGCTGCACTACCCACTGGGTTGCCTTTTGATAGTCATCAAATCGGTTATTAAATTGTTTGTTATCGGCTGAGATCGCCTTGTTTCCTTCAGATATAGAATCTAATTTGTGATTTATTGCCTTGTTCTCTATTAACAGAGAATCAAACTTATCGTTAAGTTTCCCTAACATTTCTAAAATAGAGTTTTGAGTTGTGATTGATTTACACCTATTGTTTCGTATTTTAACAAACTAATTATTTATCTTAGACTCGGGCGATCGTGACAACTTCGGTTTGATCTTGGTATTTACCAGAACGGGAATGATAGCTAACCGAGCAAGGCTCACCTTCTAAAAATAGTAATTGCACAATTCCTTCATTGGCATAAACTCGACAATCAGCACTGGAAGAATTAGAAAATTCCAAAGTTAAATAACCACGCCAACCAGCTTCGACAGGCGTAATATTCGCAATCACACCCACCCTTGCCATCGTCGATTTACCCATGCAAATAGCCGTAATATTATCAGGCATTTCTAACCGTTCCAAAGCCACCCCTAAACCGTAGGAATGGGCGGGAAGAATAAAAAAGCTATCTTTGCCATCATTGTGGAGTTTGGCAGTTTCCAAATTATCTGGACTAAATCGCTTGGGATCAACCACAGTTCCCGGAATATGTCTAAATATTTTAAATTCCTTGGGACTGAGGCGAATATCATAGCCAAAGCTACTTAAGCCAAAGGAAATTACAGGATGATCATCCACAGAGCGCACCTGTGCGGGTTGAAAGGGGCTAATCATGCCTTTTTCAGCCATTTGTGTTATCCAGATGTCGTTCTTCAGCATAGTCTTGTAGTGATCGTAGTTATTAGGTTTTAAACTTTAGCAGGAGTTATAAATTATCGGGAAATCGGGTAAAAACCCCGTCCTTTAGGAAGGCTTTATATTCTAAACTTTAACAACTAGTATAGGCAGTCTTAATTTAGAATAAGTTACCTAAGATTTAAGTTAACCATGTTAGTCCTAGAAGCTAAGTTAAAAGGTAAGCCAGAGCAGTACACATCAATAGACGATGCAATTCGTACTGCTCTGTTTTGTCGTAACAAGGCTTTGCGGTATTGGATGGATAATGAGAAAGTAACTGGCTACGATCTTAATAAACAGATGGCTATACTGGCAAAAGAGTTTGACTTTGCCAAAAAGTTAGGTTCTCAAGCAAGGCAGTCAGGCTCAGAGAGAGCATGGTCAGCTATTTCTAGGTTCTATGACAACTGCAAAAAGAAAGTATCAGGTAAAAAAGGCTTTCCCAAATTTAAGAAGCGTGGTAATTCAGTTGAATACAAACAAGCTGGATGGAAACTTTCCGAGGATCGGAAATATCTAACTTTAACCGATGGTTTTGAGA
>CASBQR010000166.1 GCA_949127865.1 Synechococcales cyanobacterium PMM_0082 | reverse complement strand
CTCTATTTCCTCATGCTCATTACTTCAATCAGGCTTTAGCTAAAAATAATAAATTTCTTCTATCTCCATATCAAGTTAATCAATGTTTAAATGCTTGTAAAGTCGGTCTTTGCTTATCTAGTGTTGAAGGGGCAATGTATGCAAGTATTCAATATTTATTAAGTGGCTTACCCGTTGTTTCAACTAAAAGTAAAGGTGGTAGGGATATCTTTTTTGATGACGAATTTACTTTAATTGTTGAAGACGATTCCGATGCCATTAAGGAAGGTGTTGACGAACTAATTCGACGTAATATTCCTGCTGAGACTATTCGTGCTAAAGTTCTGAAAAAGATTAAGGAACATCGTCTCATCTTAATTAAACTCGTTCAAAGTATTTACGAACAAGAAGGCATTGAAAAGGATTTTTCTGTAGAATGGGAAAGCTTATTTTATAATAAACTCATGAAGCTTCAAACGCCTGAACAAGCTATTCAGCAGTTTGAATTAGCAAAGCAAAATATTGTAAACTGAATGGTAGTTAAATTTGATAACCCTAATTTATTAAACCTTAGAACGTGCGCATCTCGCCTATTAGGATTATTAAAACTAAATGCACAGCAACTTGCCACATAAAATTAATTATTTTTGTTAACGAATGACTTCTGATTTTCCCCTGATTAGCGTTGTTATTCCCTGTTATAACCGCGATCGCTATTTAGCAGAAGCCATCGAAAGTGTTCTAGGGCAAACCTATCCAGCAATTGAACTGATTGTAGTCGATGATGGTTCTAGCGATCGCAGTGGCGAGATTGCCCAAAGCTATCCCCTAAAATATCGCTACCAAAGTAATCGTGGCATAGGTGCTGCTAGAAATGCAGGAATTGCCATAGCAACTGGTGAATTTTTAGCCTTTCTCGACTCCGATGATATTTGGGTTAAAGACAAATTAGCTACACAAATGGCAGTCTTTATTGATAACCCAGATACAGAAGCAGTTTTTGGTTATGCTCAAAACTTTTATAGTCCCGAATTAGATCAAAATTTTAGAAACAGGATTCGCTGTCCACAACAACCAATAGCAGCTTATCTTCCCAGTAGTATGTTGATCAAGCGATCAGCTTTCCTACGGATTGGACTATTTGATGAAAAATCAAAAATGGTTGCCGATCTGGGTTGGTATATTGCGGCGATGGAACATCAACTCCAACGAATTATAATTCCAGATGTGGTCTATTACCGCCGACTACATGAAAGCAATAATGGAATTACAAAACGTCAGTACGCAAATGAACGACTGCATCTCATTAAAGCTAAACTAGATCGAGAACGTGCAAAACAGAGAGTTTTAAACCAAGAATCTTAGAGGTGTTTGTATAATGACAGTCTTGGCTTTCAGATTTTTTATACTACTTCCGAAAACACTCGCCGATGTTGGGATATCAGTAATGTCGAAAACCTGCTTACAGATGTTTAATTCTGCTAGACACCTTGAGTAAGATAGACTAACTCATCTAGCTTGGGTTGATTTACGAGCGATCGAGTCCTTGATAATTTTCAACACCCGAGATTTATGAGTTCCTGCCATCAGCCATGATAAATTTGAGCCGTGAAATCGTCTTAGTGTCATAATTTCATTGATCTTAAACATGGGAACCTTTACCTCATTAGCTCGCCATAGCCATTCCGTATCCTCGCTGGCACGATAATCAGGAGAAAAGCCCCCAATTTGATTAAAAACAGATTTATGAACCACTAATGTGCTAGGAATGATGGCAGTATCCTCTTCCCAATTAGGATTATCTTTCAGCCAAAACGGAAGCTGAGTCTCTGAATCTAAAAAATTTCTGGCTTTTGTACCAGTTATCCTCATATGAGGATTTTCCAGCATATAGGTAATTTGAACACTGAGTTTATCAGGCTTCCAGATATCATCCGCATCCAAAAATGCCATAAATTCACCCTGAGCCGCAGCGATCGCCACATTGCGAGCAACCGATACACCTTGATTTGATTGATAAAAATACTGTACTTCTGGATAACCATGCACAATTTCCGCACTGTTGTCTGTTGAACCATCATCTACAACAAT
The DNA here is from genome assembly GCA_949127865.1 of Synechococcales cyanobacterium PMM_0082. GTDB lineage: Bacteria > Cyanobacteriota > Cyanobacteriia > Pseudanabaenales > Pseudanabaenaceae > PCC-7502. Next base: position 6,657 of record CASBQR010000166.1, on the reverse strand, counting down.
GACTTCGATGGGGCGATAGGTTTGAGCAAATACACTATCAAGTGTTGTGGATATATAATCAGCGTAATTATATGCAGGGATAATGACAGTTACTAAAGGTAAGTTATTCATTAATGTCTAAAAACTGTTAGGATAAAAACTTCCAGACGATACTAAAAATCTGCTTACAGATGTTTAAGAGTAACCAAACTAGTAAACACTCTGATGTAGCCAATAAATTTCCCAAGGTTTATCTCGATTAAATGGATTTTTAGCCTGTCGATAGCCATTGGATTCTAATAATTGAGAAATGGGTAATCGAATAGAAGAATCGCATTCCAAACTCAGGGCTAGAAAGGTATAAGAATCAAAAGGGAAAACTTTTAAAACATCCAACTCACTTCCCTCAATATCAAAAGCAGCATAATCAATCACTGGAGGAGCATGATATTTCTTGAGAAGAGCCTCTAAGGTTACTGCCTCTTTCTCAACTGCCTTGCCCTTTTGGACAACCTCTTTACCCTGATATTTCACCGTTTCTAAGTTGGATTTGATGCCACTTAAATAAGGGCTAACCGTGTCATCGCTACCTTCGATATAAGTTAAAGTTCCCGCTTGACTATATAAGCAAACTTGTTCACAAATACTATTGGGACGATTACGAACCAATTGGACAAAAAAGTAATCACTTGGTTCAACACAAATTCCTGTCCATCCCAACTCTTTTTCGAGGACATAGCAACTACTTGCTTCTTTACCATTCGCTGCTCCAACTTCTAAGAAATAACCATCTCGTTTATTAGGAAAGACATATTCAACAATCCATCGATCATTATTGGTTTCGTTATAGTATTCCCTTTGAGGAGGAAGAATTATCGGTACAAATCTAGTTAATCCCTCAATCATTTTTCGCCGTAGATATCCCATTTTATAGAGTCCTCTTTTAAGTTACCCAAATTTAAATTTGTGATAGTAGACGTAAAATTACATCGGGAATTTGTACCATATCTGTGCCAAGTTCCAACGCATAACAAGGAACTTGTTTGACTAAATTTGACATAATTTTTAATGCTGTTTGTCCACTACCAGCTAATTGAAAGATGCTACTAGGAGCTAGGGCGCGTAAGGCTAAGCCTCCACTGATCGGACGGATGTGGGTATCTAATTTTCCTGTGATTTTGGGAACTAAAACCGCTTTAATCGGAAATCCTGATACAACTTTTTTGGGATGGTGTTGATGTAAAAATAGCATTACTTTTTCGTTTTCTAGGCGATCGCTATTATCAACTAAATCAGCTAAATGGGGAAATCTTTCTAGATCCGCTTGTCCTTTCAATTTGGCAGTGTTATAGAGACTATAAACGTAGGGTTGAGGATCACTGGTGACTAAACAATAATCATCACTGGCATAGAGGAGGGAACTATTTATACAAGTTAGGGAGGTGGAGGATTTCCCAGAACCACCTTTTCCTGCAATTAAAACTCCTCCATCAAGATTACCGATCGCCCCTGCATGGACATATTGATGTTGGCGATCGCTTGTCCACCAATTCAAAATGGTTTGTAGAGGTGAACCTTTTTCCCAATAAGGAATATCTTTAGCATCGTCAATCCAATAACAAGCCAAATTCTGTTCTCGATCTAGGACGCTGAGAATATTCGGACCAATATGAAAATTACTGCGAATGCGATCGCCATCATAGCCTTTAATTTCTTTGCGAGGACCAAGGTAATCTGTCCAGTGAAGCCGAATCGATTCTATAAGGCTCCCAATTAAAAGTGGTAATTGCGTTTTTGTTGAGGCATTATCCCAGAGGCAAATTGTCAGATCGTGATTTGCCCTTGGCTCTATCTCCAAGTGGGACAAAGCTGGGGCAATCTGAGAAATCAGCCCTTCCCCTGCAAAGCGCAGACAAAGAGTAAAGCGCCCAATTGCATAAAAGCGTTCGATTAAACCTACAACTTGGCTTGCACGGATAAAGCCCTTATAAATAAGATTAAAGTAGTCAAGGCGATCGCTTTCTTCGATTAGCATTATCTCACCTTCAAAAGACTTTTCAATACCTGCCTACCAGGAAAGGGAGTCTGTTTAAGTTCTCTAAGTTTAGTGCCAAAATAATTAAGTGGACGAACTGAATGAGCATATATTGATTGCCAAAAAGAACGTTTATCATCAGCCAAAATCTTGTAGCTCAGCCATTCTGCATGGGCGATTGGCATTTGCCAAAGGGCAGGTAAGACCCAGTTTGGTACTGAGGGCTTTAGGATATTCTGCAAAATGATCAGCATATTTCGTACTGGCAAAATCATTTGATATCGTTGAGCTTGACTGACTAACCGCATCCAATCTATATCATTACTTGAATTTTGAATCAAGATCATGACATCGGCTATTCCATAAATCTGCTGTGAATGTCCTTTAAAAAAGGTTCGAGTACAGCTATCCAAAAACTGATCGGTTACACTAAGCCTCCAACCAAGGCGATCGCTCCAATCAGGAGTTGCATTATGCCAAACCAGATTATCAATATGGTCTTGGGGAATTGCCCAAAACAGATGTCCCTGTAAGTGAATCAATGTTTTTGGTGTGGGATCGTCCTCCTGCCAATTTACTGCCGTTAATTTTTGATTTGCTCTCTCTAGATACTTCTCCTGAACTAAAAGACGGAAGCTATCAATCGAACGACAGTTTTCAATTGGGTAAGAACCAAAAGATGCTTTACCCAGAATGATCACATCAATTTCGTCATCCTTCAAATAGGATAATATAATTTTGAGGTCTTTGAGCCGTAGTTGATTAGCATACCAATTACGACGATAAATGCCCTTAAGTCTTGCCATATAAGGATGTTTGACATCGTGAATCAGTAAGTTTTTGTACAACTGCGGCAATAAAACATTAGAGCTAGGATCTAAGTTTTCAATATCAATCAATGACTGCCAACAATCCCATGCTTGCATAGCACGTTCTCCCTGTAGAAGAGTCGCTTGAAGTAGTAGTTTTTGGCAGAGGGATAACTGATAAATAGGAAGAATATCGTTTATCATCAACTATGCTGTCTTTACGTTAGGCCATCCAGAATCAACATCCACTTCATGAATGGGGTCAAGTAGAAGTAAATCTTCCATATCGGTAAACTTCTCTAAAATCGGTTTCTCAAAAAGCTGCTTTTCCCCCATTTCCACAATTTCATTAGGGTGTTCACTAATTAATTCAGTGGTGAGTACAATGATTTCCTCACGTTGTAACTCATCTAAAAAATCATTAATTGCTGTGGAAATTTCCTCAACATTGCCAAGATAAGTACGAGTCAATTCCACAACTATACTATCACGGTCTAGGTGACGCTCTATTCCGCTCCAGATATAAGCTCCAGTTTTTAGCAGACTATAATAATAACCTTTATCTAAATTGACGATCACAACTTCTCCATCAATGGTCTCGCTAACAACTTGCGGACTATTGACTCGAAATACTTGAGGCTTTTCCATGCAAATCACATAATTATTTTTGAAGGAAATTTTACCATCTAGCCCTTATTTTTACACTTATAACTACAATACTAAAGACTGGGCATTAGTTTCAATGAGGAAATATCTTGTAAAAACTGAGCCCCATAAGCGTGGCATAATTCTATCAGCAACCTAGTATTTATAAAGCTTACAGCCTCTTGAGCTAATACAAGGTACAGTAGATGGAGCCCAAAAATATGAGTCTAACGATAGAATTATGCCATATTTACTAGATTTAAGAAAAAAGATAGCAGCTGCCTACAAAGCAGGAAAAACATCAATTCGTAAAGTTGCTAAATAGTTTATGGTCAACCCGAAAACTGTTGAGAGGTTGGTAAATCAACAGAGAGAGACAGGGAGCTTGGAACCGAAGAAAGCGGGAAACCCAACCCCAAGCCAGTTAGAAGAACACAAGGAACTGCTCATTACTCCATTGGAAGCACATCCTGATTGGACTTTGGCACAATATTGCGAAGAGATTGGTGAGAAAACAGGAGTATATGTAACCACAGGAGCGATGTGTCGGTATCTGAAGAAACAGAAGTTAACCTTAAAAAAAAAGACGTATCGGAGTGAGAAAGCATCAAGTGAAGAGTGTCAGCAGGAAAGATTAGACTATTGGCAAGAGGTGAAAGATGTCAAACCCGAAGATTCGCCAATTCAAATTTGATCTGCATTGATGAAACAGGAGTCTGGGAAGGAAAGGAAAGACCAATGGCAAGAAGTTTAGAAGGCAGAAGAGCATTCAGTCATCGAAAATCTTACAAAGGGCAAAAGCACACTGTTATTGGGGCGATCTCCATAGATAGTTTGGTCTGTATCAAAACGATCAAAGATTCGATGAAAGGTGAAGACTTTGAGACATTCGTAAGCGAGGATTTATGTCCAAAACTTTCTAAAGGCAAGGTAGTGGTAATGGATAACCTGAAGATTCATAAAAGTGAGAAAGTGCAGCAAATAATTACAGATACAGGGGCAAAGCCTCTCTACTTACCTAGGTATTCTCCTGATTTTAATCCCATTGAAATGCTCTGGTCAGTTCTCAAGAGTTTCATCAGACGGTTTAAACCGCAGACTTCGTTTGCCATGCAACAGGTGTTACGAATTTTCTTGTTAGTCTTAAATAAATCTTTCTTCAAAAACTGGTTTGCCAAGTGCTGCTATTGCACCTCTTAATCCCTCAATAGGCTATAATGTCTAGCTATTTCCTTACAGCTATTCATGATTTTTTGCACTTCTTCCTCTGAAAACGGAATAGGCATAGGCTTGGCGGGTACTTTAACTTTTATTTCTTGCCAAGGATTTTCTAGCTTGTGGTATTCATAACAACGACTAAGCCAGTCTAGTTTGCGTTTTACAGTAATTGCTTTGTTATTGGTACCCAACCATTAAATGAATTGACTGGGATTATGATAATGCTCAAAATTATTGAGTAGCGATTACCTTCGGTATGCGTTCCGCCGCATGGTTGAGATCGTTTTTTCGCCCTTGCCATTACCTGTAAGGTGCTTTAGGCATTCTTCATATAGCTCAAATATAGATTTTGTTTTTTGTAGCTCTGGAGCTTTTTGTCCACCTTTGTATTTTTCTAGGGTTGGTTCGAAATGCCCACTAAGTAAATCTATTTCTATTGATCTTGCTCTAGCGATCGACAAACACCCTATTTTGGCGATTATCAACTAAGCCAGGTCTTAGCTCATAACGTTTACCAGAATATCACCACCGTAAGCGCAGCCAATCATCCTTGATATTTACAGATACCGAGCCTTTAAGCGTTTTTTACGCCCCCAATTTCACACTAAATATACCTAAACTTACCTAAGTACACCTGAGCAGGTTTTGACGTAATGATTGTAGAGTAAGCCCTCAATGGGATTTGAACCCATGACCTTCTCCTTACCAAGGAGATGCTCTACCCCTGAGCCATGAGGGCAATTTACTTTGATTAATCTCAGCTTTGTAAGTATTACATACTTTTTAGTTTGATTAATCAAAAATTTGGAAATTTCGATAAAAAGTAGTAACTATTTACTTAGGGTACTAATGGAATCGAAGCACTACGGGCAATCTGATCGTAAGCAGTGAATAGATTACTTGGTAAGTTAGGAATTTCCGATGCGTATAAGGGCTGAAATTTATAGTCTTTATAGGCATCTGGAATTTTACTTGATTGGGCGATCGCTTGCTCTCTAGTTATCCCTCTGGCTTTCCAACTGAGTGCTAATTTTACTAGATCGCTGAAATAAGCTTGAAATTCTTGAAGTCCTGAGCGATCGCTTACTTCACCATGACCAGGTACAACTTTAGCATCTGGGTAGGTAGAAATTAATCGATACAAACTGCCTTGCCACGCTTGAATATTGCCATCGCCAATAAAAGGGATCCGCTGATTAAATAAAATGTCGCCTGTAAATAAGACCTTAGAATCTGGAACATAGGCAGTAATATCTGTACCGCTAGAGTGACCTTCGGCTCTTTCGATTTTGACTTGGCGATCGCCTAGCCATAGACTTGTTTCGCTGTTAATAATTAAATCTGGAGGGATTGGGTTTGAGGCTTGAGCATTAGGACCTCGACGATTGAGCATATACTCACGAATTGTGCCTCGCCCTACAATTGGTATTCCTAAGGCTCTTGCTGCCGAATTTCCACCAGTATGATCGTTATGGTAATGGGTATTTAATACATACTTAATGGGCTTATCGGTTACAGTCTTCACCGTTGCAAACATTAAATTTGCTAAATCTGGACTTTGAAATGTGTCAATAACTAATACTCCATCGCTCCCAATGACAATGCCACCGTTGGCAAGGGCTAGATCGCTATTGGCGGGTGGAATATCAACACTAGCAATTAAGGCGTAAACTCCTGAAGCTACTTCTTGAAGCTTTAGCCCTGCTTTTGTAAGTCCATCTTTAACGTTGATCGCAGGGGGTTGAGTGGGAGTCTGAGCCATAGAAGCATTAAAGCTAGCTACGATACCGAGCGTAACTAAGAATGCTAAGACCAAACTTGCTAATTTTTTATTCATAGTCACTCTCTAAAGTCTTCATTACAGTAGTTTAGGTAATCTAAGATTAGTTATAGATTCAAAGATTAGGATTCAAAAAAAGAGACCCGAACGCTACGCCTATCTCAAGCATCCCTTAGTGCTGCTGTTTCATT
>CASBQR010000165.1 GCA_949127865.1 Synechococcales cyanobacterium PMM_0082 | reverse complement strand
GAAAAAAATTAAGTAAATTAAAAAATCAAGAATTAATTATGCGATCGGCTGACATTAAACAAAAGGTTTTAGAAATTGGATTTGATCTGGTGGGAATTACCTCAGCAAATCAGGAAAATTATCCAGAAGCTGATAGGTTAAAAGCTTGGTTGGCAATGGGCTATCATGCCGATATGGATTGGATGACAAATCCTAAACGCCAAAATATTAAGGAATTAATGCCTTTTGTTCAGTCAGTTATATCCGTGGGCTTGAACTATTACACACCTCAAATTCATACCCAAGATGATCGCACTGGTAAGATTTCTCGTTATGGTTGGGGACGGGATTATCATCGAATATTGGGTAAAAAATTAAAGGTTTTAAGTTTGTGGTTAGAAGCCCAAGGGCAGAATATTCAAACTCGGTTTTATGTTGATACTGCGCCGATCGCCGAAAAAGTATGGGCACAAAGGGCAGGTATTGGCTGGATTGGCAAACATAGTAATTTGATCAGCCGTAGCCATGGGTCATGGATATTTTTAGGTGAGATTTTAACTAATTTAATCTTAGAACCAGATCAACCCCATGCTGAATATTGTGGAACCTGTACCCGTTGTCTAGATGCTTGCCCTACAGGAGCGATCGCCGAGCCGTTTGTGGTGGATGCTAATCGCTGCATTGCCTATCACACCATTGAGAATAAATCAGAGTCTTTACCAGCAAACTTAGCACTTGATAACTGGGTGGCGGGTTGTGATATTTGCCAAGATGTCTGCCCTTGGAATCAACGTTTTGCTCAGGCTACTACCATTCAAGACTTTCAGCCCTATCCTCACAATCTTGCTCCTAATTTATTGGAATTAACTGTAATTACAGATCAAGAATGGGATCGGAACTTTACGGGCTCGGCTTTACGGCGAATTAAACCCGATCGCCTGCGTCGAAATGCTCAAGCCGCGATTAATGCCAATAAAACTGCTAAGGATTAAAATCAGAATTTATGGCAGAATTAAAGAATTCTTGTTAAATAAAGTTTTTAGATATGGCTCTTAAAGTTCTAATTCCCACACCTCTACAGCAACTCACCAATAATCAAGCCGTAGTTGAATGCGAAGGTAGCAATGTTACTGAAATGCTGAACTCATTGGAAAGTAATTGCCCAGGGATTAAAGCCCGAATTTGTGACGAATCGGGAAATTTGCGCCGTTTTGTGAACTTTTATGTGAATAGTGAAGATATTCGGTTTTTGGATGGAGCTAATACTGCTTTAAACGATGGTGACGAGGTTAGTATTATTCCTGCGATCGCTGGCGGTTAATATAACTTAAAGAATCACCCCAAGGAACCATAGCACTGCCCCTTCTCGAAAATTTGAAGGCGGCTTATTATTGGTTCCCCATTTCATAAACCAATCACCGATACCACTGACAAATTGGGTCATTTGGGTAAGTACCTGTTGGGGTGAAATTTTTAAGCCGATCTGTAAACCAAATACGATCAGAGAGATAATTAGGGCTGTTTTAAATGTGGTTTTAAGAATACTGAGTAAGCCCATCATCAGAAAAAAAGAGACGGCAAGGGCTCCAATAATTAAAGGTATATTCATTAGCGATCGCTTCCTAATAAAAAGTAGATGAGTAGGTTAGATAGAGCTTCCAAGTTTTACTTTTGTAGAACTTTAGAATTTAAGTCTTTAACAATTTTTGAAACCTGCCTCCATTCCAAAAATATTTATCAATGAATTGATTTGAGGCTTTAATTAAGGGTTTATTATATGTTGCCACGAGATTTATTAACTGGACTAGAACACAAAGAAGTTATTACTCGACTTTTGGATTTGGGCGATCGGGCATTGCAAACATGGGAAGTTATATATAGTGATTTTTTATCTCCTCCTGAATTAGTTGAGGCACAACAGGTATTTAAAAAATTTACAGAAGTTAAGTTTATTACCTACGGTGGCTACGCTCAAGCTGAACGTTGTCGGATGGCGATCGCCCATGTGGACTTACCTCTAGAACCAGAAATGCTGAACTTAGCAGCTATAGATATTGCTGGAAACTTTTTATTTGATCCCGCTAGTCATCGAGATTTTTTAGGTGCGCTTTTGGGTACAGGCATCGAACGGTCTAAGGTGGGAGATTTGATTTTACTCGGCGAAAAAGGCGCGCAGGCGATCGTCGTACCAGAATTAGTTGAATATTTAGCTGTTAGTTTGACCCAAGTCCGAACTGTACCAGTAAAAACTCGCAGTATTGATTTAGTGAATCTCAAAATTAGACCACCGCAAACTAAGGAAATTGCCACAGTAGAAGCCTCTTTGCGTTTAGATGCGATCGCCTCGGCAGGATTTGGGATGTCTCGCAGCAAAATGGTAGATTTTATTGATGGTGATGATGTGCGCGTAAATTGGAAAAGTGTGACTCAGCCCAGTTATCAACTCAAGAGCGGGGATTTGGTAGCTGTAAGTGGTAAAGGTCGGCTAGCAGTGGGAGACATTGCGATTACGAAAAAGAACCGCTATCGGGTGTTGTTAACTAGGTACATCTAGATTTCGATAGTAGATTGACACTAATTTTTGTTAAATCTTGATCGCCTAAAACCAAACCTGTAGATAATAACCATTAGGGATCATTGTAGGAATTTAAATGTTTGTGAAGCTGGAAAATTTGAGTGTGCTTGCTGATGGTAGGTATGCCAGTGATGATGAGCTAGAGTTTATTGGTAGCTATGTCAAATCTTTTAACTTGAGGCAACAAACGTATCTGAGACTCAAATCCCTTGAAGCAAAAATTGTAGAGCAGGTTTATACAAAATTGCGATCGCTCGATCCAAAATTTCTCAAAAACGGAGCAGAGGATATTTCCGAAAAATGGAAGCGAGATACATTAAGAGTATTGCGTTATGTAGCTTTAACGGTTTTAATTGATGATTCTGAAAATCTAAAAGAGCAATTTTTAATTTGGTTTCAGGCAATTATGCAAGCTTTTAGGGCTGAGCGCAGTTGCTATGCCACCTATGAGATTATGCAGCAGGTTGTTAAACAGCTATTAGAGCCACAGGAAATAGCTTTGGTTTGTCCAGTTCTAGAACTAAATCGTAGCTTGCTCGGGAAGAAATAAGTAAACCATAAATTTATGAATCATCCTGAATCTTCCGAATTTTTAATGAAAATTGATGAGGTACAGAAAGCTCTAGGGCGATCGCGACCATCTTTATACCGTTATGCCAATACTGATGTTGAGCTAATTAACCTGCCCTACGATCCTAAAAAGTTAAACCCTGAACTGCGCCAAAATCGTAATGAACCTTTGCTATTTCATCCGACTGAAGTATCACGGTTTGCTAGGGATGTCTTGAAAGTGCAGCAGGTAACTATTCAAGTGCAAGAGTCGCCAGAAACTATCACTAACCAAATTTTGCAGCAGATTCTAGCCGAACTCCAAGCTATTCATGACTACTTAAAAAGTAAATAAAAAACTAGATAAACGTTATTTCTCTTCCCAAAACTTACAATTTAGAACTTGATCTGGGGAAATAGGGAAATGCCATTGATCTGGAAATGCCGTGCGGGGATAGTCTGAGCGTACTGCTTTTAAGGCAATTCGCCATCCAGCTTCAAAAGCATCTGCCCAGAGATATAGCAAGCTAGGTGAATCCTCTAGTTCTAATTCAATTTGTTGGCGTTGCTCTCTGGTCGTAATTTCCCAACCCCGATAATCGTTAGGTGAATCCAAATATAAACGCTTGAGAAAATGCTCAAGTAAAGTCATAAGTCGCTTTTTTAGTTCTCGTTTTAGCGATTTTCCCAATACTTCCACCTCTTCGATCAAGTTTTCTAAATCTAATTGCGAAAATTCTTTAGTTTTAAGTTTGTTAACAGTATCTTCAGTCCACAGCAAAACATCCTGATCATAGAGAGAAATGGCTGTTGGCGTTGTCATGATTTTGCCTATTTGTTATTACCTATAATACTTATTTCACAAGAGGTTTAAATCTTAAGAGTGCCAGTTCAAGTTGCCGCCACTTCCATTTTAGTTCTAGCTGCATTTATCGATTATGTAGTTGGTGACCCTATAAATTTCCTTCATCCTGTGCAGGTGATGGGCGGGGCGATCGCATTTTTTCGAGCCTTAACCATAGCCAAGCAAAATCCCAAATTCTCTCCCATAGTTATGAAAATACTGGGAGTATTACTGTGGATTAGCCTCATAGTTGGCAGTAGTGGCATTAGTTGGCTCATTATCACCGTGGCAATGAAATTAGATTTGAGATTGGGAATTATAATTTCGAGTATTTTGCTAGCAAGTTGTTTTGCTGGTAGAAGTCTGAGAAAGGCGGCGGAAGATGTATTGGATGTCCTAAATCTCGATAATTTACCCGAAGCACGGCAGCGATTGAGTCGGTATGTGGGAAGAGATACTGAAAATTTAACAGAACCAGAGATTTTACGGGCAGTGTTAGAGACTATTAGCGAAAATGCCATTGATGGAGTTACAGCTCCACTTTTTTATGCTGGGCTAGGATTGATTTTATCTATTTTTTTGGCTCCTGAAATATTTCCCAGTGCTGGTGTAGCGATCGCTATGGCATATAAAGCCGCTAGTACACTAGATTCCATGGTTGGTTATCGGCATTCTCCTTACTCCGATTTAGGCTGGTTTAGTGCCAAGACTGAGGATATTTTGACATGGCTCCCCTGTCGATTAACGGTTTTTACTTTAGGATTAGTTTCAGGTAAACCTTTGGCTGTGTGGCGCATTTGTCAACGGGATGCGATCGCCGATCCAAGTCCAAATTCTGGTTGGAGTGAATGTATTTATGCCGCAATTTTGGGGGTGCAATTAGGTGGAGCCAATCAATACCAAGGGCAGTATAAATTTAAACCTCTCTTAGGTGATGATATTCATGTAATTACTAGCACTAAAATTCAAGAAGCTTTAACTTTGACTCGAACTTGCTGCTTGTTATGGTTGAGTTTAGCTATGATTTTGCTCTTGTTCAGTGTTGGCTAAGATTTTTGCTTTCACAAAATCACTCATCTACCCATCGGAAGACATATACATCAAGACTATCGCCCGCTAAAGAATTGTATTTACGTTGATCAAATCGTTAAGATTTCGCAAAATATTTTTACAAATTAGATCTAAGGGCAAATCATTTGCATCTCGTCCAAAGGGATCTTCAATTTGGATGCCAATTTCCTCAATTCCTAATAGCGTAAAACTAATTAAGGAGACAATAATAGGCGTAAGCCACTCCACTTGCTCCACAATTTGAAAAGGCAGGGAAAGACAATAAATTAACAGTAATTGCTTGAGGTGAATAGCGTAGGCAAGAGGGATTGGGGTATTTTGAATCCGTTCACAGACTCCGATCGCGTCAACTAAGTTATTAACTAATATATTGAGAGAATTAAGCTGATAAATTTGCAGATAGCCTTGTTTATAAGCAGATTGTAGATATTCACTTAGCCAAAACATAATCTCCAAAGGTGGATGATTTAGTGCTTGCAGCTTTTGATACTGATAGTTGCTCAGTAATGGCTCTAGTTCAGAGTTAATTGGTTCATGGCGCAGATGTAATTTACAAGCGATCGCAAAGGCACCAAGCAGATTTAATGCCCCAATTTTTGCAGATTCCGTAGGATTATCCTGAATTGTGACTAAAATTTGCCGACCTAGATTCCGAATATTGTTAACAATAATGCCCCAAGCTTTACGCCCTTCCCAAAAGCGTTCATAGGCAGTATTTGTGCGAAATACTAGTAATAAACCTAAAACTAGGCTCGGAATTAAAACCGCCAGTCCAGGATATGATACGCGGAACTTTAGGTAATGGAGGCAATAAATAAATAACCCAAAGCCACCGCAGAGCAAAACCCTAGGCAGAATTTCTGGGATGACTGAACCTCGATATCGTAAGGCTATGCTAAACCAAGTTGGTTTGGTAAATGAACGCTGATTTATAGAAGTATCCACATTAAGCATATACCCAGAATGGAACCAACTACTACCTGCACTGGGGTATGACCTAGTAATTCTTTCAGAGGATCTTCGCTCAGATGATGATCGTTTTCAAATACTTGTCCAATAATTTGGTTCAGAACTTTAGCATGGGTACCTGCCGCCCGCCGCACTCCCGAAGCGTCATACATCACAATAAAGGCAAAAATCGAGGCGATCGCAAATTGGGCTGTATCCCAACCTTGAGATTTACCAATACCAGTTGCCAAGGCTGATACCACGGCTGAGTGCGAACTTGGCATCCCTCCTGTTTCAAATAGGACGTTAAATCGAATTTGCCCAGACTGGATATATACCAATAATAACTTTAGACATTGCGCTCCGATACTAGCAGCGATCGCAATTAAAAGAACCCGATTGTCTAAGACTTCAGCCAAAGGATGCATAGTTTTGAGTGGTTGCTCTTAGTATTTTTTTTAGTATTTTCGGGCAGTTATATAATCGGCAATTCGCATTAAAGGAATCGCAGAGTTACCATAGCATTGTATTTGGGACTTCGCCAAGTCGATCAAATTATCAGCCTGAATTTGAGATGCTGGGATGCCTAGTAGACTTGGATAGGTAACTTTTTGGGCGGCAATATCTTTGCCTGCAGTTTTACCTAATTCCTCAGAAGTAGCGGTAATATCAAGGATGTCGTCAATAATTTGAAATGCTAAGCCAATATTTTGAGCATAAATAGTGAGGCGTTTAATATCCTCTGATTGTGCGCCAGCTAGGATTCCCCCTGAAACTACCGATGCTTCTAGTAGAGCTGCGGTTTTGTGTCTATGGATAAAATTAAGAGTTTCTAAGGTAGTGTCAGTTTTACCTTCAGATTCAAGATCAACAACTTGCCCACCGACTAAACCTTCGGCAGCTACGGCTCGACCTAAACGACTGACTACCCGAAGTATGCGATCGCTAGGAACATTTTCGGTATTGTCAGCAATATATTCAAAAGCATAGGCAAGTAGGGCATCACCTGCTAAAACCGCAATATCTTCACCATAGACCTTGTGGTTAGTTAACTTACCTCGTCGATAGTCATCATTATCCATGGCGGGTAAATCATCGTGGATCAAAGACATGGTATGAACCATTTCCATGGCACAGGCGGTAGGCATAGACATCCGATCATCGCCACCAAATAACTCACAGGTCGCCAAGCATAAAATTGGGCGTAGCCTTTTCCCCGATGCCATTAGCGAATAACGCATGGAATCATAAATTTTTTCGGGATATTTAACCTTAATTGAGCGATCTAGTGCCTGTTCGACCTTAGCTTTAGCGATCGCTAAATAGGAAAATAGGTCAAAATTTTCTGGCGTAAATGTATCTGCACAGAAGGTTTCAGAATTAAATGTATTAGGTATATTAATTATATTTTGTGCCATATTGCTGACAGTAGCTCCAAATAGTATTGTGCAACAACATGCTTACAGTCATCGGACCAACTCCGCCCGGTACGGGAGTGATATGAGAGGCGATCGCTTTGACACTGATAAAATCCACATCACCAACCAAAGAAGATTTCCCTTCATCATCAGTAACGCGGTTAATGCCCACGTCAATAACTACCGCTCCAGATTTGACCATGTCTGCTGTGATTAATTGTGGTATACCCACTGCTACTACTAGAATATCAGCATTCAGGGCGATCGCTTTGAGGTCGACCGTGCGGGAGTGCGCCATAATTACCGTAGCATTTGCTTCCAAAAGCATCATGGCTATGGGTTTACCTACTAAAATACTCCGCCCAATTACCACGGCAGTTTTACCAGCAATTGTTACATTGGCATTTTTTAGTAATTGCATCACCCCTGCGGGGGTACAACTTTGTAAGCCTTTTTCGCCCCGCATGAGCTTACCCATATTGTATGGATGTAAACCGTCAGCGTCTTTATGAGGAGCAATTTGGTTAATTAAGGCGATCGCATCCAGATGATCGGGTAAAGGTAACTGCACCAAAATTCCATCTACATTAGGATCGGCATTTAAGGCTTGGATTACTTGTTCTAGCTCATTTTGGCTAGCCGTAGCAGGTAAATGTTTGCCAAAGGAACGAATTCCCACCCGTTCACAGGCTAATTCTTTATTGCGAACGTAGGCAGCACTAGCAGGATTATCGCCCACCATTAAAACCGCCAACCCTGGAGGTCGCCCCACCTGAGTTTGCATAGATTTAACTGTTTCCGCCATTTCGGTTTGCATCTGTTTTGCCAGTGCTTTACCGTCAATAATTTCCGCCATGTAATGCTTCTTTCTATTTAATTTGGGAATTACCAATTAATCATGTTGCTTTATCCAAATCCTAACATTTTTCGAGGTCAGGCTCATCTCTGCAAAATCTAAAAAATACTAGCAATGCCTTGGAATATTAAATTTGGGTCTAAGTAGATTTGTGATCGCTCTCTATCCCCGATTTTGGTATCCATAAACTCCAAAATTAACTTACTATCACCACCTGTAAATACTATTTTGGTATCAGGGTAAAGCGATCGCCAGTCTTGGATAAAGTCTTCTAATCCTGCTACTACTGTATAGATTAAACCACTTTGAATTGCTGCGTTTGTATCTGTTGCCCAACGGGAAGATATTTTTTTAGGTAAATCTTTGGTTAAATCTTCTGGTAAATCTACCAATGGTAAAGCTGTTGCTCTATTTAAGCTTTGTAATTGCATTCTTAACCCTGCCAAAATTGCCCCACCGATCAGCTTGCGATCGCCATCAATTCCTGTAAGTGAAATAGCAGTACCACAATCTATAACTAGAACTGGAGATTTATACCGTAGCCAAGCCCCCCAAGCCGTTAAGAGTCGATCCAAACCGATGGTTGGGTAAATACCCGTGATTGGAATCATAGCTCTGGTCACGATCTGGGTTTGGGGTAGATGATGCCAAGGGGTAATCAGTTCAGGAACTACAGAAGCGATCGCAATTTTATTAAACTTTTGCAGCTTTAATTCCTGTACCAAAATATCAAGCTGTTCATGGACTTGGGCGGACTCGGAAATTAAAATTCCTTGCTCAAATACTGCTACCCGAATTCGAGTATTACCAATTGCGATCGCTAAATCAGGCATAATATGTCCAGAACTATATAAATTACGCAAATTCTATATGGCAAGAGAACCTAAAAAACCTGATGAATATATCGTGCATTTATTGCTTGATGGTAGCCACGTTGTCGATATTCGGTTTAATACCATTGAAGAAGTAAAAAGCTATGCTTCTCAGCTCAAGGCAAAGTCTGAAAATGAAGAGCTACTATTAATGCCGATGAAAAACGATAATGAACTCTTATTTGTACGCCCCAAGCGGATCTCGGCAATTCATGCTGAGCCTATTTTTTCCTCCAGCGTGGATATGTTCTAAATTTTAAACCTTAAATTTTAATCCTAAATCTCTTAAAAATTAATTATGTTGCACCAAAGCTCAGGTCGATGGCAACTTGGGCTATTTTTGGCTCTAACCACATCAATTTTATGGGGATTTTTAGCAGTTGTCTTAAAAGTTGTTCTCCAAGTTCTAGATGCCAACACCGTAACTTGGTTCAGGTTTATCATAGCTTTTGGCTTTTTAGCAATTTATCTAACCGCAACTAAACAGGTTCCTGATTTTAGAAAATTATCTACGACCAATCTCAAGCTTCTAGGGATAGCAACGGTCAGTCTGGCAACCAACTATATTTTATTTTTAGTGGGATTAGAAAAAACCTCACCCTCCAATGCCCAAGTTTTAGTTCAACTGGCTCCTGTCATATTGGGTTTAAGCTCTCTCTATATTTTTAAGGAGCGCTATAGCCCCGTGCAGTGGATAGGCTTAGGTGTACTAGTTTTAGGAATCTCGCTGTTTTCCCACGAACAATTGCAAAATCTACTGTCCACAGGTGATTATTTATTAGGAAATATATTAATTATTCTGGCAGCGATCGCTTGGGTAATTTATGGAATATGCCAAAAGCAACTTTTACAAGTTCTGCCCTCACCAGCGATTATGATGGCAATTTATGGCGGGTCGGCAATTTTATTCAGCCCCGTATCCCATCCTTTACAAATACTTAACCTGAAACCAGTTTACTTCTTAGCTTTATTATTTTGTGCGGTCAATACTTTACTCGCCTACGGAGCTTTTGCCGAGGCACTGGCACACTGGGAAGCCTCTAGAGTTAGTGCGGTTTTGGCTTTAACTCCCTTAATTACAATTGCAGTCTCATATACAGCCCCCAGCATATTTCCTGAATTGCTTGAACCTGAACTAATCTCACCTTTATCTTTTGTCGGTGCCGTTTTGGTAGTAATTGGCTCTCTCAGTATTTCCTTGGGAACCAGAAAATTACAGAAAGATTAAAAAAGCGATCGCTATATATGATGGGATAAACGTGGTTTCTAAACTTTCTCCAACAGGTATTGACCATTACCAAGGATTTCACCATCACAACCATCAAAATATGAAATACACAAGAGTAAATAAAGTCTCCACATCCGTTGGAAATTGCCATAGTCCATGCTGTAATCTAAGTCTTTGATTTTTTCTTGATTTTGGTCAAAATTCATCAACCAATTCCTAAGGGTTCTTGAGTAGTTAGCACCATTTAAATACCATTGATTAATAATTTTCAAATCCGTATTAACACTAGCTACCGTATTATAACTCCATACCCGCATGTTGGGAAAAATATATTTGTTGATAAAAGGATGGGTGATGTTGTCAGGCAATCTGGTTGTGATGATGTGAATTAAGACTTTGCCATCATCTTTGAGGAGAGAGGCCAGTTTTTGGAATGATTTCGTTAAATTACCTACATGCTCAAACAGCCCAATCGCCATAATTTTATCAAACTTAGTCTCCAAATCAATATCATTAAAGTCCTTTTCATATAGAGTGAATCTATCTGAATTGAGGAAACTGCTATGCTCTTGCATCTTTTCCCGCATGTATTCGCATTGCTCGTGGCTCAAATTTAAAGCTGTCACTTTCACATGAGGAAACAGGGAAAGTATATAATTTGATGCAGAACCCCAACCGCATCCCAAGTCTAAGATTTCGTCTCCGTCTTTGATACCTGCTTTTGCAATCAAATCATCGAGCATGTCCATTTGCGCTTGCTCAAGGTTGGATGCTCCTTTTTCCCATAAAGCCATTGTGTATTTGGGATATAAGAGTTCTGTCTCTTTTAACATGAGCCTAAACATTTTTTCAGGTAGGTTGTACTGAGCCTTCATTAGTTCATCTGAACCTTCGGCTATGCGATCGCTTTCTTGCGACAACCATTCATAGGGAACTAGGAGAGAAGGAAAATACTTGTAGCTGATTTGAACGGAGAGGTTTAAAAGCCATTTCAGCAATGGTTCGGGAATTTTTAGCCCATTAATATAAGCCTCTATTCCTGTCATCACAAGCCCATTATATCCTGCGATCGCTGTGCGGCTGGCTTGGGAAGCAATTCGGTTTCTTTTATTTAGATCTCCTCTTAAAGGAGTATATTTTTGGGTATTATTTGAATTGATGGAATTCATGTATACACTCCCGAAATTTTAATTAAAATTTTTAGTTATATTTTGATTATGATAAAACCAAATAAGATTGAGATTTATAAAACTAATCTATTGTCTTAAAAGTTAATTCTTCTGTCTTAAAAGTTAATTATTCGCCAATTCAAAAATGAAGTATAACACCCTGAGATCTATACATAAAGAACTCACAAAGATACAGGGAACTAAAACGAAATACAGAACGGATGGACAGAATACCGATATCCTAAAGGTATATTGACCATAGTCTTTTTGTGCTTTAGGTTAGATTTATTCTGACGTAGTTGTTGCCTGATCCAAAACTCGATAAATAGCAGTCTCTGCGGTGCGTCCTTTGAGGGCATAATTTCCCGCAAATTCTGTTATAAATTTGTGTTCTAAACACTCTAAAGTTTGTTCACTGATTAGGATGTGATGCTCACCCCCATCTACTTCTTTATTTAAACTTTCTAAGCGGGCAGCAACGTTAACCACATCACCAATTACCGAATATTCCAAGCGTTCCTTACTGCCCAGACTTCCAGCAATCACCACACCTGTATTAATCCCTATACCTGTAACTGTTGGGGGTAAACCCCTTTGCATCCAAGTTTTATTTAAATCTTCAAGTTTTTTAGCAATCTTAATGGCGGCACTAACAGCATTTTGAGCATCCTTAAGTCTCTCTGTCTCTGAAATATGGGGAATAGGTACACCAAATACTGCCATGACTGCATCGCCAATATATTTATCAACCATGCCACCATGTTCTAAAACTACTGAAGCGATCGCTCCCAAATATTCATTCAACCAATCTAAAGTTTCGCCTGGTTTTTGTGCCTCTGCCCCCGTACTAAAATTACGCATATCCGTAAATAGCACAGTTACAAATACTTCCTGCCCTGATATTCTGCCTTCATAAACAAATAAATCCCGTTTGTCCCAAATAATTTCTACTAACTCCTTAGAAACATGGCGCGAAAAAATCCCCATTAGTAGCTGTCGATCTGCCTGTTCTGTAGAAAATTCATAACTAACAACTAGGGTATTGGCTAGGATTAAACCCGCGATCGCTGGAAAAAAAGGAATCCATAAAGCATTAAGAAACGCCAAATAAACAATTCCACTTAATCCTGTGCCAGCGATCGCCAAAATTCCTAAATTTCTTAAAACATTAGGTGAAAATATGGCTAAAGTCCCACCTATAAATGTCCAAGTCACAATCCATACAGATTCCCATATTTGTCCCCAAACTTGAATAAATGGGCGATCGTCAAGGGTTGCTGATAGTAACTGACTGATAACATTGGCATGAACTTCAACTCCATACATAATCCCTGTATCTTGCCCTGTACTAAAAGGGGTGGAATAACTATCTTTAACACTAACTGCTGTCACGCCAATTAAAACAATGCGATCGCTTAGAACCTCAGGTTTGATTTTGCCTTGTAATAAATCCACAGCCGAAATATGTTTAAACGATCTTTCTTTGCCTCGATAATTTAATAAAACCTGATATCCATTAGCATCAATATTTTGATAGCCCCCATAACTTTTTTGAACTCTAGGAATTATTTGACTTTTAGAGTTTTGATTAATTACAAATGACTGATTATTTGGATCAAAATCAATAGTTGCCTTAGACTTTGCTGCTAAATATAGTTTTACTGCTTGCAAACCCAAAGAATCATAATCAACTGCAATCAAAGCTCTGCGTACTACCAATCCAGCATCAGTAACAAAATTTGCAAATCCTTGATAACTAATATCAGCTAAGTCTTTACCAATTTCAATGCCCCTACGGTCTGCTTGCTCTAGGAAAGTAACATTAACAACATTCTTCGCTTTTTTAATTGCTTCGACTAAATTTTTGCGACCTTCACCAATCGGAATATCTAGATATTTATCAACTACAATGACTACGGCATTAGCATCGTTAATTTTATTAATTAAATCAGCAAATAATTGATCAGACCAAGGCCATTTACCTTTACGTTGAATATCATCTTCACTAATTTCCACAACTATAAGGCGATCGTCAATGGATGCTTGAGGACGGAGTTGAAATAAATAATCGAAACCTTTGAGTTCTATAGCTTGCCATGCTCCCAACTCCCGTAATCCCAAAATTCCCATTGAGGTAATCAAGGTAATTAATCCAGCTACAAACTGCTTACGATACCGCCCCGAAAAATTACTTAACCCTAGTAATATTTGCTGCATTTATCAATTTCGATTACAAACTTCAATTACTGAATAACAACCAATACTTAACAATTTCCCCAAGGAATATATTCTAACTGTCAGCACTTATATCAATACCAGTTTGTGGCTTATTTTCAAAAACCTCTTCAGCTTCATCAAGATCCACTTTAGTTTCTCGCTCTCGACTTAGTTGATTTAGCAGTGATAGAACCTTACTTCCCCGTTCAAAGGAGCGATCCTCTTGAAAAATTACCTCTGGAGTTCTACGCAAAGCTAACCTTTGACCAATTTCACGACGAATAAATCCTGTAGCTGCGGCTAAACCTGCCATGGTTTCAGTTTTTGCCTCCTCTGTCCCATAGATACTGACAAAAATTTTCGTATGCTGCAAATCCCCTGAAACATCAACCTCCGTCACACTAACCATACCCGCACCGACTCGATCATCTTTAATTTCTTGGAGGAGCATGACGCTAACTTCTCGCTTAATCAACTCTGCCACGCGGGCAACTCTACGACTGGTAGCCATAAAAAATCCTTATCTATCTAAACAGTAATCGTCATCTCAGCTTTAGCACAATTTGATAAAGATCGTATATCTAGTTACAATTTGTTAATAATTCAACGCTATATTTAGGTCTATAGTGACCACACCAAAAATCAGTCAAAGTAGAGATGCCATTCTATACAAACCTGAAGTAAGGTGATCACACAGAGAAATCGACCTAATCCTTATTTCTCTAAAATGCCTGCGATTTGCTAACAATCCGAATACGTCCTGAATACTAATGAGGAGAATCAAATGATCAATCAAAATGCAATGCAAACTCCCGAAGCACTACTAAGGTCAATCGAAAAACTCTACATGGATGTGACTGAACCCTTAGATCCATACATTGCCCTAGCCCTTACTAACCTTAGCACCAAACTTGCGGAAACCATCTATTTAATGGGATATCAAGACGGACAGAGAATAGCTTCCCCTACTTGTGGATATTGCCAACCTGGTGAATGCATGGGAAGGGCTTTTTAAGCCTGACCTAGTTCAAATAATACACTTTCCAAAGTCTTTTCTATCAGCTTTTCACATAAGCTCTAAAGACTTTGGATTTTTCAGAACTTCCACTTATAGGGATATAAGTATTAATTAAGGTTTGGGAGGAGTAACCGTTGTCGTAGAAGCTCTAGGGAAAATCTCCTCTACAAATCCTAGCTCAAATAGCTGTTGATAAGCTTGCTTACCCAAATCTCTAGTAGGTTGTTGACTTCTAACTAGCTGCACTAAAAGCGGAATGGCTAATTCTGGCTGATTTTTAGCTCTATATACCAGTGCTAGCTGATACGTAGTTTTATCTCTCAACTGAGCAGATTGCAAAGCTTTTTGGCGATGGGAGTCTGCAATCCGATTATCTAAGCCCGTAAAACTACCATTAAGATCTTGATAAAAATTGGACAGCTGATTATATATCTGCCGAGCATCTTGGAGTTTTGTGGTAGCTAAATCATAGTTTTGTTTTCCCGCAGCTTCCATTGCTTCAGAAACTAAGCGATCTGCTCCCGCTATGCTAAAAACACTAACATCTAATGTATTAGGGACAGAAGGGCGAGGCGGGTCATTGGGTTTTGGCTGTGCTATTGCCATGTCGGAAGCTAAAGTTCCTAGAGAGAGGACAAAAGCAAAAAATATTTTTGTGCCGAAGTGTCTGACCATAGTTGCAGGGTATTTACAGGAAAATTCTTCGACATATTACCACTTTTAGTCTTTTAGTTTGGAATTTATACCATTGGTGATTCAAAATAATTGCCAAATTCAAAACCAAATTCAAATATTGTGTTGCACCCTGCGTGATATGCTAGCTAGGAAAGATTATTCACAGTGCTTAGATTCCTTGAAAGTTCTTCCTGCTAAAAATAAAGAGTTAAAAAAATCTAGCGAAATTTTAGCTTCTAGTAATCAATCTTCTCTATCAAAAAATGCGGTAGATGATTACGAGAGCTTAAAATCTAAGATTTTTATTATTACTTTAGTCCTATCGGGCATAATTTTTTTGGCAGTATGTAGTTTCTACGGATTAAAAGTTGCTCTAAATTATTTATTAGGTGCGTGCACTGGTGTGGTTTACTTAAAAATGTTAGCGCAAAGTGTTGACGAATTGGGTAAGCAAAGAAGTCGCCTTGGTTTCTCCCGTTTGGGTGTATTTATAGGTGTAATGATTTTAGCAGCCCGCCTTGAGCAGTTACAAGTTCTGCCGATTTTTTTGGGGTTTATGACCTACAAAGTGTCAATCCTAGTTTATTTGGCTCAGGATTTTGTGCAAGTCCCGAAATCAATTTCTTAACTAGGCTTGGTACTGCAAATTTAACGATTTATCCTAAATTAAATCAAGATAATTAGTTATTACCGATGAAGCCTTACTTATTAGGCTAAAGATAAGCAAATATAAATATGATTAATCAATTATTGTCATCCCCTCAATTCGCAAATTTTGCTGCCTTAGAAGTTGGAAAACACTTCTATTGGCAAGTCGGTAACTTTGAAGTTCATGGTCAAGTTCTAATTGTCAGTTGGATTGTAATCGGGGTTCTGGTCTTAGCTTCGGCGATCGCCACCAGTAACATTCAACGTATTCCCGTTGGCTTTCAAAACTTCATGGAATATGGACTTGAGTTCGTACAAGGTATTGCCAAGGATCAAATTGGGGAAAAAGAGTATCGTCCTTGGGTGCCTTTTGTTGGCAGCTTGTTTCTATTTATTTTTGTTTCTAACTGGCTTGGAGCTTTGGTTCCTTGGAAATTAATTAAGATTCCTGAAGGTGAGTTGGCTGCTCCAACTGGTGACATTAATACTACAGTTGCATTAGCTCTACTAGTATCAGCAGCCTACTTTTATGCTGGACTCAGCCGTAAGGGCTTAGGCTACTTTTCCAAGTATGTTCAAGCCTCGCCATTCCTACTCCCATTATGGGTTTTAGAAGATTTCACAAAACCTCTTTCCCTTAGCTTCCGTCTGTTTGGCAATATATTAGCAGACGAGTTAGTGGTTGGAGTTCTCGTGCTTTTGGTGCCACTATTTGTACCGTTGCCTGTAATGATTTTAGGGCTTTTTACCAGTGGAATTCAAGCTCTAATTTTCTCGACCCTGGCAGCTTCTTACATCGGTGAAGCGATCGAAGGACACGGTGAAGAAGAGCATGAGCATCACTAGCTCAGTTGACTAGTTAGGTAAAACACCTAGCAAGATAATTCTAAATAACCAATTACACTTAAATTAAAAGGAAAAACATTATGGATCCATTAGTTGCCGCCGCTTCTGTTATCGCTGCCAGTATCTCTATTGGCTTGGCATCCGTTGGACCTGGCATTGGTCAAGGTAATGCTGCCAGTAGTGCTGTAGAGGGTATTGCTCGTCAGCCTGAAGCTGAAGGCAAAATTCGCGGTACCCTTCTATTAAGTTTAGCTTTCATGGAAGCTCTAACTATCTATGGGTTAGTTGTAGCTTTAGTTCTATTATTTGCTAACCCTTTTGCTGCTTAGTTTTTCGGTCTAATCGGGATAGCGATCTACGGAAACTTCTTGAGATTGCTATCCACTGAAAATACTTAACTTGCTACCTAAATCCCATGACACTTTACTCAACATTTATACTAGCGGTTGAGTCCGCAGAATCTAAAGGTGGCTTGTTTGACTTTGATGCGACCTTGCCGATTATGGCAGTGCAGATATTGATTTTAATAGTGATTTTAAATAATATTTTCTTTAAGCCCTTAACCAAAGCTATTGACGATCGCAATGATTACGTGCGCACCAATATAGCCGAGGCAAAGGAGCGATTAGAGAAAGCTGAGTCATTAGCAAAACAATATGAAGTTGAATTAGCTGAAACCCGCAAATCTTCTCAAGCTATGCTTTTAGCTGCTCAAAGTGATGCAAATAAAATTCGCTCTGAACAGATTGCTGCTACCTTAGCGGAATCTCAATCTCAAATTGTTGAAGCTAAAGCGGAAATTGAAAAACAAAAATCAGAGGCAATGGCTGTTTTGGATACCCAAGTAGATGTACTCAGCCGCCAAATTTTAGAGAAGCTACTCGGAAATCTGGTGAAATAGCTCAGAAAAATATGATTAATAATTTATTTACATTTAGTGGATTTTTAGTTGCCACTGAGACTGCAGAACATTCGGGTTTTGGCATTAATACTGATATTTTTCAAACTAACTTGATTAATATCCTGATTATTCTGGCTTTGCTAATTTATTCTGGTCGGGGCTTTTTGGGTAAAATTTTATCTGAGCGTCTCGCTAATATTGAATCTGCAATTAAAGATGCAGAGTCTCGTAAACTTAAGGCTGCGGAGGAATTGGGCGATAAACAGAAAAAGCTAGCTGAAGTTCAAGCGGAATGCGATCGCTTAAGACTGCAAGCCGAGGTTAATGCTAAATCTGCCGGTGAAGCTATTTTGGCAACTATTGCTGAAGATATTGAAAGACTAAAAAGTTCTGCAACCCAAGACTTAGCGAATGAACAAGAGAGAGTAATTATGCAACTGCGCCAACAGGTAGTTCAGAAGTCACTTCTACAGGTGAAAGCCTATTTTGATCAAGGCTTATCTGAAAGTACTCAACAAGAGTTGGTTGATCGCAGTATTAGTCTTCTAGTTAGTGGAGAGTCAAAATGAAGAATTTTAGTCAGTCAATTGTTGAACCGTATGCTGAAGCCCTGATGGCAGTTGCCAAGCAGCAAAATCTAGTTGAAACCTTTGGTAATGACATTCAATCTATTTTGACTACTCTGACAGAATCTGAAGACCTTAGGAAATTATTAAGTTCTCCTTTGATTCCTGAAAGTGTAAAAAAAGATTTACTGAATTCATTATTTGCAGATCGGGTTAATCCCTTTGTCGCAAACTTTTTGGGTTTATTAGTTGAGCGGCGGCGAATTTTATTTTTAGAAGCAATTTGCTTAAAGTTTCAAGCACTTCTACGATTAATGAATCAAGTGGCTTTAGCTGAAATTTCTACAGCTGTAGTACTAACCGCAGATCAACAGGAAACTCTAAAACAGAAGGTAAAGGAACTAACTGGTTTTCAGAGTGTAGAGTTAGCAATTAAAATTAATCCTGACTTAATCGGTGGGGTAATTATAAAAGTTGGCTCTCAAGTCATTGATGCCAGTATTAGAGGGCAGTTGCGACGTTTGACCGCTGGTTTAATGTCAAATGTTTAATTAATTGTTCTATCAGGCGATCGCTTTAATATCCTTCTAACATCATTAAAAAGTTGGTATTTAGCGCCCAAAAATCTAAAAAACTCAGATTGAGTAAAAGTATTGAGTAAAAGTATTGAGTAAAAAACTATGGCAGCTATTAGACCAGACGAAATTAGTAACATTATCAAGCAACAAATTGAGCAATACAATGAGCAGTTGCAAGTTTCCAATGTGGGAACAGTTCTCCAAGTTGGAGATGGCATTGCTCGTGTCTATGGCTTAGAAAAAGCAATGTCAGGGGAATTGCTAGAGTTTGAAGATGGTACCATCGGTATCGCTTTAAACCTTGAAGAAGATAATGTTGGGGTAGTTTTAATGGGGGCTGGACGCGAAATCGCTGAAGGTAGCTCCGTAAAGTCCACTGGTAAAATTGCCCAAGTCCCTGTAGGTGATGCCTTTATCGGTAGAGTTGTAGATGCTCTAGCTCGTCCTATTGATGGCAAAGGTGAAATCAAAAGTTCTGAGTTCCGTTTGATTGAATCTCCTGCCCCTGGTATTGTTGCCCGTAAGTCAGTATTTGAGCCTCTTCAAACTGGGATTACAGCTATTGACGCCATGATTCCTGTAGGACGTGGTCAAAGAGAGCTAATTATTGGCGATCGCCAAACTGGAAAAACGGCTGTTGCTGTAGATACGATTCTTAATCAAAAAGGTGAAGATTGTATTTGTGTTTATGTAGCGATCGGACAGAAAGGTTCCACCGTCGCTAGCGTCGTGAATATTCTTAGAGAAAATGGCGCATTAGATTACACAATCGTCGTTACCGCAAATGCTAACGATCCAGCCACCCTTCAATACTTAGCACCTTATACTGGCGCATCTTTGGCTGAATACTTTATGTATCAGGGTAAGGCAACTTTGGTAATCTATGACGATCTATCAAAACATGCCCAAGCATATCGTCAAATGTCTTTGCTATTACGTCGTCCTCCCGGTCGTGAGGCATATCCTGGAGATGTATTTTATCTTCACTCTCGTCTGCTAGAACGTGCCGCTAAACTCAGTGATGATTTAGGTGGGGGTTCGATGACCGCTTTACCAATTATTGAAACCCAAGCGGGTGACGTATCTGCATATATTCCCACCAACGTCATCTCTATTACTGACGGGCAAATTTTCCTATCTTCTGACCTCTTTAACTCTGGGATTCGTCCTGCCATTAACCCAGGGATTTCTGTATCCCGTGTTGGTTCCGCCGCCCAAATTAAGGCGATGAAGCAAGTGGCAGGTAAGATTAAGCTGGAATTAGCGCAGTATGACGATCTAGTGGCATTTGCCCAATTTGCTTCGGATTTAGATAAAACCACCCAAAATCAACTGGCTCGTGGGCAAAGATTACGGGAATTGCTTAAGCAGCCTCAATATTCACCTTTAATAGTTAGTGATCAAGTGGCAATTATCTATACTGCTATCAATGGCTATTTAGATGATATTCCTGTGGCAAAAGTGACAGATTTTAATAAGGGGTTACGCAATTACTTGGCGACAAGCAAGCCTAAGTATGCGGAACTAGTTAAGGCTGAAAAGAAAATTGGGGAGGAAGCAGAGGGAATCTTAAAAGAAGCGATCGCCGAATTTAAGAAAACATTTCTTACTGCCTAGTTAACTGGTTAGTAAATAGAGTCAATTAATTGATTATTTTCTGAGGTTGGGTATAGACTCCCATCCTCTTCTTTTTAAAGTTTTGAATTCTGAGTTCATCAGCGATCGCAGTTCCAATCTCCAAGACACCGCCCTTGACTATCGTCGTTAATTTTCTACCTTAATTTTTAAATAAGCCTGTGCCACGATCGCAGCGTGATTAGACCAAGAATATTTTTGTGCCTGCGCTAATCTCTGGTTTAAATTCGGAACCTGTTCAGACTTTTTAATTACAAGAGCGATCGCCTCTATCCAGTCAGATAAATTAGCAATAGAACAATAAATACCTGCCTCTCCTCCCACTTCTTGTAAGACGGGAATATCACTAGCAACTACAACTGCTCCACAGGCAAGAGCTTCAATTACTGGCAGCCCGAACCCTTCAGCTTCACTGGTTACTAATACGGCTGTGGCTTGGCGGTAGAGGTCAGCTATTTCTTTAGGTTCCAAATTATGTAAATGGATAATGGAGTTCTCTAAGTTTAGGTTTTGAATTTGCGATCGCTGCGAATCCGTCCATTCACCACCAACTTTTACCAACTTAAAATCAGGATATAAATTTCTAACTTGAGCAAATACCTCTAATAAAATATCAATACGTTTGCGAGGAATACAGCTACCGACATGAAGGAAAAAAGGTAGAAATCCTGTGTTTGAATTCAATAAATCTGATGAATCTAACTTAGGTACAAAGTCTTCGGAAATCCCTAAACTTGCCTGTACCAAGCGATTAGAACCAATAATTTGATAATACTCTATCTGCTTTCTAATTTCTAATGTCGTGTGAAAAACAATACTAGCTTTTTTGAATCCCTTTAGAATCCGTTGAGACATGAATCTATACCACCAAGGACGAGGCTCTTGATCTGGTTCTAAAACTGAGCGAAACGCATCTATATCATGACAAAAAATTCCTGTGCGATCGCTTGGCAAAACCAGAGCCATTTGGGAATAGGTGTGATCAGCAATATGAAATAGATCAAAATCCTTAACCCTAGTTTTTAAATAATTAGGATAGTCCCAAAACCGATTAATCAGGCGATCGAAATTAAAGGCAGCTTTCTTTTTTCCCAGCCACGGCAGCAATTGTAATCTGGGTTTAAATTTTGGGCAAACTTTAATAACCTCAAAATTCTGACTATGCTCTAATTTCAAATATGTAATCAGCATATCCGCACACAAATCCATGCTATGCCAGCCTTCTTCAGGATAGTCACAGATTACAGCTAAGCGCAGTTTAGGCACAGATTGTTAGTAATTAATATTGATTATGGGCAGAGAGAGGGTCGAACTCTCACGAATCTCTTCGCTAGATTTTGAGTCTAGTGCGTCTACCAATTCCGCCATCCGCCCAGTTAATACCCTTCCATCTAAATAAAAACTTAAAGAGAGGCTTTTATAGCCTAAAAGAACTTACTTGCCTCTCGTTACCTAGTCTTTAACGATGGGATTTAGGTAGATTGTAATAATAACAGAAAACTGTTTAAAAAGCTCTCACCTAAAAATTCTCTAAACTTAGAGTTTAAAAATGAGAGCTAGATTTTAGGACGATGTTTTAGACTGCAGCCGCAAAGTTTTGAGCAGCAAAATCCCAGTTAACCAAACTATCCAAATAGGTTTGAGCATAGTCTGGACGACGATTTTGATAATCTAGGTAATAGGCGTGTTCCCATACATCCATCGTCAATAGAGGTGTTTGCCCATGAACTACAGGGTTTTCGGCATTTAGAGTTTTGGTAATTTTTAATGTGCCATGATCTAAAACTAGCCAAGCCCAGCCGCTACCAAATTGACCAACTCCAGTCGCCTTAAAGGTTTCTTTGAATTTTTCAAAACTGCCAAAATCCGCATCAATTTTAGCTGCTAGTGCTCCAGTAGGTGCGCCGCCGCCTTTTTCCTTCATTGAGTTCCAATAAAAAGTGTGATTCCAAACCTGAGCAGCATTGTTAAAGATGCCAACTTTTGCAGGATCAGAATAGGTACTTTTTACGACTTCTTCCAAAGACTTTTCAGAAAGCTCTGTATCTTTAGTCAGGTTATTAAGATTGGTTACATAACCTGCGTGATGCTTGCCATAGTGAAATTCTAGGGTTTGAGCAGATATGTAAGGTTCCAGAGCTTCTTTTGCGTAGGGTAAAGAGGGAAGTTCAAATGCCATTATATTCTCCTAATTGAATATCCTGAGTAAATATGTATGTGGTGTGAAAGGTTAAGTACCAAGCTCACTTTAAGTTTTATTAAAGTATTGTTACTATTTAAATCATACAACTTTGCCAGACTATCTTGTTTTTCTCTTGATTTTGTTAAGGGTATCCTGAATAGTCAGTTCAACTCCAATGTCAATAGTTCTTAATGAATTGCAAGCATTTTTAATGGAACAGTTATCTCTACCTACTGAAGTTCTGATTTCATCTTCTACTAAATCTTTGGGCAAATTATTTCTAGATTGGATTCCCCAACCAGGTAATTACTTGGAAATTGAGGGTAAAGCCTATAAAGTCCTAGAAAGAAAGCACCGTTACCAACTTAAGTCTGGACAGTATCGTCTATGCAGCATGGTGATCCAAGTCCAAGTTACAAATATGCCTGCAGAAACTAGCTTGGTCAATGGCTGTTGGGTAATTGGTGATGCTAGATGTAAATACAATGCTCATTCTGAGTTAATTCGTTGTGCTGTGAACCCGATGGGTACCTGCAAAGATTGCCAATTTTGGG
This sequence comes from Synechococcales cyanobacterium PMM_0082, assembly GCA_949127865.1. Taxonomy (GTDB): domain Bacteria; phylum Cyanobacteriota; class Cyanobacteriia; order Pseudanabaenales; family Pseudanabaenaceae; genus PCC-7502. Next base: position 328 of record CASBQR010000165.1, on the reverse strand, counting down.
AAATGGTTAATTAGTTCCAAGTTCCTTGAAGTTAGTTTGGCGATAAGTTGAGTTGTGCTTAGTGATACCAACAAACTTGCGTGACCTGCCATTATGATAAAGTGCTAAAAGATCACTGGCAGATAGTTTTGCCATCACACTAACCAAATTCAAATAACCCACATTCACTTATTTCTATGACCGCCGCAATTAGTTTCTTGATGTGTCCACCCGATCACTACGATGTTGACTATGTAATTAACCCTTGGATGGAAGGAAATATTCATCGTTCTAGTCGCGATCGCGCTGTGGAGCAATGGCAAGGACTATATAAAACTATTCAAGGTTT
>CASBQR010000164.1 GCA_949127865.1 Synechococcales cyanobacterium PMM_0082 | reverse complement strand
CTAATTTACACTCTGTCATGAGAGAATATATACCTAATTATTCTGAAGACCTTAATCTTACTTGGTTCTAGGCTCTTTTTCTTATCTGTTTTATCCCTCTTGTGAATAATTCAGGTTAGATTTAATCACCTTTCCTAAGCTGCTATTCATAGACTCAATAGCATTGGTGGTGTAGATTACCTTACGAATCTCAGGTGGATAGGCAAAGAAGGGAATAATGTGTTACCAACAAACAAAAGCCACTGAGTTACGCACCATACATAACTGCACCTAGGTTTTGGGGAATACAGTTTCAATGGCGTTGGGAAATCCTGTCAAGCTATCCACGCAAGCAATGAAAATATCCTTGACTCCACGATTTTGGATCTTAGTCAGTACCGATAGCCAGAATTTAGCACCCTCATTGGGAGAGATCCACATACCCAGTAATTCTTTATGTCCTTCAATATTTACCCCCAGAGCGAAGTAAAGTGATTTGTTGATTACTCTGCCACTGTCTCGCGCTTTGACAACCAGACAGTCGAGGTAAACAATCGGATAAACCGCATTCAGTGGAAGATTTTGCCATTGCTTTACTTCATCCATGACGGCATCGGTCACATTTGAGATTAAGGTTGGCGAAACTTCTACCCCATACATTTCTTCTAGCTGGGCTTGGATATCCCTGATACTCATGCCTCGAGCATAGAGGGAAATGATTTTATCGTCTAGTCCTAATAATCGATTTTGTCCTTTTCTGACTAATTGCGGCTCAAATTCTCCACTACGGTCTCGTGGTATCGATATCTCGGCATTACCAAATTCTCCTTGGATGGTTTTCTGGCTATAGCTATTGCGACTATTTATACCACCCTCTGGTTTCCGTTCGTGTTTTTTGTAGCCTAGATGCGTTGATAATTCTGCTTCCAATGCTCTCTCTACCAAGGCGGTGGTTAGTTGTTTGAGAATGCCGCCTTCTCCGAATAAATCGGGTGGGGTTTTACAGTCTTTCAGCAGTTCGTCTAGTATTTGTTTTGAGATTTTTATGGGTTTATGATTTGTGTAAATTGATATTCTGTCTGCTTTTCAGGATTTACACAATCTAATTTACACTCTCACTTCGGAGATTGCCCAAAAATTGACTGTAGAATTCATACATATACCTGATTATTCGCCAGACTTTAATTTAGCAGAATATGAAATTCATCTTTTAAGATTAGAGAAACTGCATGATTTACCTTCAAACGTAACCATTGCTGAAATCGAGAGAAAGTTAGAGGATGTCAAAATTCTGATGAATTCAGAGCAAATATTGAATACCTTAAATCACATTTTTTCCTTAGCTCCTATGCCTATTTCTTGACTGGGAAGGGAGTATCACTTTAATTTCTGGAAGATTCTATCTACTCAATAATTGCCTCCACTACTGCCGATGGCTCTTCTTCAGTTACAGGATTTCTAACTTTGCGAATTGGTAAATTGGCGATTAAGGCAGTCATGCGGTTATCAGACTCTAGGGTCACATCTAAGCCATCTTCATCCAGTTCCACGTATTTAGATACAACCGCCAAAATCTCATTCCGCATATCCTCTAGCATCTTAGGGGTTAAAGCTGCCCGATCATGCGCCAGAATAAATTTAAGTCTTTGCTTAACTTGTCCTCGACTATCAGTTTTCTGTCCAGAAAATAAACGCTCTAAAAACTCCGTAATAATCATGGGTTACCTCTAAGCCATCTGCCGAATCGGGCAAAAATTGAATTATTTGCTGCCGTAAAGTCCATAAACTCCACCTCTATCCCATCTAGTCTTTTGGCAGTATTATCGTACGCTTCCCCTGCCAAAGATAGCTTTTCCGCCAAAACTAAGGGTTCACCTTTATTTGTGGAAACAATTACCTGTTCGTCTTCAGGAATCACGCCAATTAGCTTTACCGATAGGATTTCTAAGACATCTTCTACGCTCATCATATCGTTATTTTTGACCATAGCTGGACGTAAGCGGTTCAGAATCAGCTTAATATCCTTAATGCGATTTGCTTCTAGTAAACCAATGACGCGATCAGCATCTCGCACCGCCGAAATTTCAGGAGTAGTAACGATGATGGCTTCTTTGGCACCAGCGATCGCATTTTGAAATCCCGTTTCAATCCCTGCTGGACAATCTACCAACACATAGTCAAAGTGTCTGCTTAAAACCTCCACCAAAGCCTTCATGTGGGCAGCCGTGATTGCGGTTTTATTCCGTGTTTGCGGAGCAGCAAGCAGAGACAAGTTGGGCTGACGTTTATCTTTGACTAATGCTTGATCGAGCTTACATTCACGGGCAATTACTTCTAAGGCTGTGTAAACTACACGATTTTCTAAGCCTAATAGTAAATCCAAATTTCTCAAACCAAAATCGGCATCAACTAAGACAACCTTGCGACCAAGACGAGCCAGTGCCATGCCTAGATTTGCGGTAGATGTAGTTTTACCCACCCCGCCCTTGCCAGAGGTAACAACAATGGTGCGACTCATTAGATACTATAAAAAATTATTCTAAAGTATAGCTGTTTATCCTCTGAATAGTTACTATGCTGAAATTTCTCAGGAAAATAAGCTGTTAATTCTTATATATACAAGAGGATAAAGTCAAATAATCTATGGGCAAGCTCTAGTTTAGAGCAGATTGGAGTTATAACTGTGGCACCATTTTTGCTGATAAAAGTTGCTTGGTTGGTAGAACTACCGAATCCTGTTTGAGCAGAACTTACTTGATTAGCGGCGATCGCATCTAAATTCTTAGACTGTAATTTTAATTGAGCCACATTTATAATTTCACTATCTGTACCTGTTTGGGCAGCAAAGCCGATCAGTTTTTGATGGGGCTGTTTATGTCGGCTTAAATCCTGCAAAATGTCAGGAATTGGTTCTAATTCAAGTTGTTCAGGTAATTGTGATTTGGGAATCTTGCGATCGCTATAATTTTTAGAACGCACATCTCCGACCGCAGCTGCCATAATTGTTAGAGTTGGTTGGATATTAGTAAATTCTGCTAAGAGTTGACTATGCATTTGGGCTGAAGTCTGAACAGAGATAGTTTTGAATTCTGGATTGCCATAATTTGCGGCTGTGACTATAGTAACCTTTGCACCTCGATGGTGGGCAGCCTCGGCGATCGCTATGCCTTGTTTACCTGTAGAAGGATTGCCGATATACCGCACAGGATCAAGAAATTCTCTGGTACCACCTGCGCTGACTAAAATATTTTTGCCCAATAAATCCTGTTTGCCCTTTGTCCACAATACTGATTCAACATAGTTCAAAATCACTTCTGGTTCTGCCATCCTGCCATTACCCACAGCATCACAGGCAAGAATTCCACTACTAGGAGCGATCGCTATATATCGAGGATTAGTTAATAATTTTTGCCAATTCGATTGCACTGATTCCCACATCGTTGTATTCATAGCAGGAGCAACTAAAATGGGACAACGAGAAGCAAGGACGGTATTTGTCAATAAATTATCCGCTAGTCCCCACACTAACTTAGCGAGGGTATTGGCACTGAGGGGAGCAATTAAAAATACATCTGCCCAATCTGCTAACTCGATATGCAAAGGTCGCCCATTGGTCGGTTGCCAAAAGTGGCGATCGCTATAGGCAGCAGAACGAGACAAAGTAGCAAAAGTTAAACTTGAAACAAAAGCTTCAGCAGATTCCGTTAAAATCACGCGAACTTCGATGCCATTTTTTGCCAAAGGAGAGATTACTTCACAAACTTTGTAAGCAGCAATGCCACCTGTGACACCGATTAAAATTCGTTTTGGCATTTTGAAAAATGGTTACTCGCCTTTAGCTCATCGCTTACAAATTAAGATTTTGTTAAAGCTGCTTGAAGTTTAGCTTCATCTTCATTTGATAAAGAAGTCTTCAAAACTTTCCCTTCAAACTGACTTAGGTCTTCTAAAACTTTATCTGGAGTAGATTTCCTAACTAAAAAGAAGATAGCAGATGTACTTGGTTCAAGGGTATTTCCAACTTCTCGATTGACACTCCCGCCGATAAATCGGGGGACTCTCAGTTCATAGACATGCCTTAAAATTATCTATCTCTTACGAGCAGTACTTAAACTTTTTAACCGTTCGATTGAACTAATTAGCAAGTCTAACTTAGACATCCCCAGAGAGCTTTGTCTCCGTGAGCTTACTAGGATATTTACCTAGAGTTTGGGTATGACCTACCCTACCTTATTAACTGATACAAATTGTTTGTTGTCTGGGAAAAGGAATGCGTTGATTCCTTAGCTGTTTTAAGAGTTTTCGCCGCTCTTCGCCCAACGATTTATGCCTAAAAGTGTGTCTTAACTGTTTCACG
>CASBQR010000163.1 GCA_949127865.1 Synechococcales cyanobacterium PMM_0082 | reverse complement strand
GTTTAATAATTATTTGCAAAAGGCTTGTTGGCTAAAATGACACAAAATCGTTCTAAATTTATGCTAATTCATAATACAAATTTATAATTGTTAACGCCAAATTAGCATACCGTCTCCAAAGGAATAAAACCGATATTGCTGAGCGATCGCTTCTTGGTACAAGTCTAATAATTTTTCTCTACTGCCTAAAAATGAAGCCACTAGCATTAATAAACTAGATTTAGGTAGATGAAAGTTAGTAATTAATCCATCTAAAACCTGCCATTCATAGCTCGGATAAATCATTAAACCTGTTTTACCTGTATAGGGCTGCATTTTGGAAGTTTCAATTGATCTAGCTGTGGTTGTCCCTACCCCAATAATCCTGCCACCTTTGGCTTTTGCCTCTTGAATAGCCGCGATCGCCTCGGGCGAAACTTCAATCCATTCTTGGTGTAAATTATGTTCGGTAATATTTTCGACTTCGACAGGACGAAAAGTGCCAACACCAACGTGCAGGGTAATACAAGCTTGCGTCACGTCCATACTGGTTAATTCAGCCAATAGTCTCTCGGTAAAGTGTAAGCCTGCGGTGGGTGCAGCGATCGCCCCTGCGGTTTGGGCATAAACCGTTTGATATTGATCGGGAGTAGATTGAGAGTTGGTAATATATGGCGGCAATGGCACTTCACCAATTTCTGCAAGCATTTGTTCAAAGGTTTGACCTTGGGGTATTTCAAATAAAAGTTCTCGCCCTTTAGTTGCTTCGTCTGTTCTAATTACTGTAGCTTTGAAGCGATCGCTAAAGATAATTTCACTACCTACGGGTAAACGTTTCCCAGGTTTTACCAATGCCAGCCAGCGATTTAAGCCTGTGGGTTCAATTAATAAAATTTCGACCTCGACCCCATTAGGTTTGTGTCCATACAAGCGGGCAGGAATCACTTTGGTATTGTTAAGAAGCAATAAATCATGAGGTTTTAATAATTGCGGTAACTCATAAAAATGATGATGAGCTAGATTGTGAGGATCAACCACCATTAACTTGGAGCTATCTCTCGGTACAACTGGATTTTGGGCTATGCGATCGCTTGGTAATTCATAGTTGTAATTACTAAGCAGTAGATCAGAATCGATCATTTAACTTAATTTTGAAATTGATTTATTGAAATTTATAAATTTAGCCCGTATTTCTCATGCCCGCAGCAATGCCATTCACCGTAAGTAGTGCGCCCCGTAGTAGCTCACCTTTGGAATAGCGCGATCGCATATCAGATTTATGTTGGCGGAGGCGTTTGATTAATGAAGCTTGAATAAAGCCTAAAGGCACAATGGAACCATTACGAAGTTGAACGGATCTTTGTAAATCGCGATCGCCATCTAACAAATGCTCATGATTAGTAATTTTCAGTACCACTTGGCAAGTCCGCAGATACTCTTGATTAATCTGCATAAACATCTGCTCAAAAGTGTCTCGATATTCTGGTTCCGATAGTTCTCGCACATAATGGTGGGCAATTTGTAGGTCTGCTTTTGCTAAGGTCATTTCCACCTTAGAGATCACAGTTTTAAAAAATGACCATTTGGAATATAAAGACTGGAGCAAAGTTAAATGTAATTCTGGATTTTCGGTAATAAATTCTTCTAAAGCCGTGCCTACTCCGTACCAAGAAGGTAATAAAAATCGGCTCTGAGTCCAGCCAAATACCCACGGAATCGCCCTCAAGCTAGCTAGGTCTTTTTTCCCAGCACGGCGGGCAGGACGGGAGCTAATCCGCAATTGGCTAATTTCCTCAAGGGGTGTAACTTGATGAAAGAAGGTGGCTAAATCGGGCTGTTCATAAATTAATTCTCGATAGACGCTGCGCGATCGCTGTGCTAAATCTTCCATTAGTTCCAGCCAAGCGGTCAAGGTGCCAAAGCTATTGGGTAGAAGCCCTGCTTGAACCACGCCCGTGGTAATACTTTCCAGATTATATAAAGCTAATTCTGGTAGCGAATACTTAGAAGCGAGGACTTCACCCTGTTCGGTGATTTTAATCCGCCCATTTAATTGATGCCCCGGCTGTGCCAAGATTGCCTCGTAGGTTGGTCCACCACCCCGACCCACCGATCCGCCCCGACCGTGGAATACCCGTAACTCTACCCCAAATTTTTGCGCTGTAATTTGTAAAGCTTGCTGTGCCTTGTAAATTTCCCAGTTACTACTTAAAAATCCTGAATCTTTGTTGCTATCAGAATAACCCAACATTACTTCTTGGAGATCGTTTTGACTAGTAAGATATTTGCGATAAATTTCAATTTGAAATAATTCCGTTAATACCTGTGGCGCACTTTTAAGATCTTCTACGGTTTCAAATAAAGGCACGATCGCTAAAGTTCCTGTCCCTTTTGCCACATCGTATAATCCTGCACCCTTTGCCAGTAGCATTACCTCTAGAATATCGCTGACACTATGGTTCATGCTGATAATGTAGGTTTTACAGATGCTAGAGGAAAATTCCTTTTGCAGTTTTGCCACCATGCGTAGGGTAGCGATCGTCTCTGTAGTTTTATCAGAAAAACTGCCTAAATCTCTAGGAAGCAGAGGGCGGCGGGTTTGAAGTTCATGGGTCAGCCACGCTACTTTGTGTTGCTCTTGCAGTTCTGGGTAGGGATCGCCCAAAATTTGCAAATGTTCTGACACTTCAGCGATCGCTAATTCATGGCGGGTACTTTCTTGGCGAATATCTAGGTGTGCCAAATGAAAGCCGTAAACTTCCACTTGCCGAATTAGGGTTTTTAACGCCTTACAATCTAACTTAGTGTCAGCTAAACTAGATTGAAGCAAATATAATTCTTCTAAAAATTGATTGGCATCTCGGTAAATAGTGCGATCGCTGTCAGCAATACTCAATACAAATTCCGTAGCTTCCCACCCTGTAGATTTAACTTTGAGATTGCGATTAAGGGTATTTTCTAAACGCTTACGAATGTAGGAAAGTTTGAAGCGATAAGGCTCATAGCGAAAGCGTACGGAACAATCTTGATAGACATCAGGCAGATAAAACTGATCTTGGCTCAAGGAATCTAATAAAGATTGAGAAACATCAGTCAACTGCTGAGATAAGGACATACTACCAATTAGTTTATTGACAGAGTTAATGTATTTATCTAAAACTAGACCACGCTGATAGCAAGCGGTTTGCCAAGTTACTTCAGGGGTAACAAAGGGATTGCCATCACGGTCAGAGCCAACCCAAGAACCAAATTTACAGAAATTAGAAGCAGGCAACTCCATATAGGGATAGGAGCTTTTTAATGCCCGTTCAAGGCGATCGTACAAAATGGGGATGGCATCAAATAACACTTCTTGGAAATAATGTAGGGCATAGTCAGCCTCATCTAGAACTGTGGGTTGGGATTGATTAAGCTCATCGGTACGCCACCATACCCGAATTTCCTCAGCTAATTGCTCCTGTAGAGCCTGAGCCTCCCAATTTAGAGAGTTATTTTCCGACATAAATCCATCTAATTGCTTTAGGATTTTGGCTATACTGCGCTGCTTATCTAAAATGGTATGGCGGACAATTTCCGTGGGGTGGGCAGTAAATACTAACTGAATATCTAGCTGATCGAGTAATGCTTGAATATGGCGATCGGGGACATTCTGCCGTTTTAGTTCAGGAAATAGCCACCGAAAAGTGCCTAGGGGATATTTGGCTGCTCCCATGTTGTGATCAATGCGCTGCTGACTCGTTTCCTCTTGTTCATAGTTTTGCTCAATAATATTAATCAGTTGAAAATAGAGAGCAAAGGCACGGGCTGCGGTAATTGCCTTGGGCAGATCCAAACTTTCGACCACTTTTAATACTTCTTGGGCGGGATATTCGGGAGCTTGCCCATCGGGAGAACACATTGATCGCAATTGCCGTAAAAGATCGACCAACTCCTGACCCGATTCGTCGAGCAAAACTGACTCTAAAAGCTCTTCCATCACCTTAAGGCGGTAACGAAATCGAGAATCAATAACTCGTAAAGCATTTTCTTGATCAATAACTTGAGCTAATGAAAGCTCTAGGACTGAGGAACTCATCAAAACTTCTCCAAATCTGATCGGCAATTACTTAAAAGACTTCAATTTTTTCTACTACCCAAGTCTAACGGTAAGCGTTCAAAAAATTTTGTATACACTGAACTAATTATTCATAACCTCTAGAAGGATTCGGTAACATTTTGCAAAGTTTAGAATAATATCAAATATCAAGGATAGGCAAGTACCAATGATTTATCCGCCGATCTGACCCGATTCATTTAATAAACAAGGACATAACCAGCCATCTGACGATAGTCAAACTCGATTACAGCGATCTCTAAAACATTTGGACAATGACTTTTAACTATACTCTCTTACTTGCGCTTTCTAAAAATCCAATATCCTACTCCTAATCCCAACCAAGCTATGATTGGCACTTCAAAATCAAAGGGGACTGGAACGGCTTGAATTTGATAAATGACACCATCACCTTGACCAACGAATAAGTTAGAGTCAGAAGCGAAATCAGAAACAAATAGAGAATCATTCGTGGATAGGAGTCCAATTGGATAGCCCACACCAGTTTGGTTACTATCTATAAATGGAAAATACTTTTCTGTAGCCAGATCATAATATGAGGACTGGGTTTTCCTGATTAGGAGGAGCAAAGCTACCAAAAAATCCCACAAATACTCCATTATTCAATCCATTAGGAAAAGCAGGTGGAGCAAAAGCCAAGCCATTGGCACCTTCACTTCTAGATTCTGTATTTGGATCGATTGGGTCGGGAATAGGCTGAAATAAAGCTAAAGATGGCACACTGCCGCTACCGATTTCGGTTCCAGTTCGATATTGAATATAATTATTAGAGAATCCATAATCTTCAACTGTGCCACCAATATTTGCAGCATTTAATAGATTTAATTCATCAGGACTTTCAGGAATAGTTGCATCACTTAAACCATCAATGCCATTGTCAACAAAGTAAAGGTCTCCACTACCAGACTGCAAAGCCAAACCAGCAGCATTCCGTAAGCCGGCAGCAATTTTTTCAAGATTGGTAAAGACAGGATTGTTTGAAGAATTATCAATGGAAATTCGATAAATAGAGTCAGCTTCAAGAGAGGTATCTAAACCAAATTCGCTACTGGTAAAGCCAACAGGAGTAGTTGAGGCAACGCTGTTAAATTGAGATCCAACGTTAAAAAAGAGTTCATACTTCCCTGCACCTAGATCTTTGACGGTAGATGCCGTGCTCACATGAAGTGGATTTTCAGGAAACTTAAAATTCAAACTTCCAATAATATCCAATTGATCTTGAGTGTTAGCTCTTTGTTGTAAAACTGAAATACGTTGAGTGCCACTTTCAAAACTTGTGGCAAAAATTAAATTTCCTGCTTGACTGATCCCCGAAATTCCTCCAGGCAGTCCGCTAAAGATTGTTGAACGGGAGTCAGAAACTCCATCAGAGTTGCTATCAACTAAGCGGACAATTTCACCAACGGAGTTATTAAAAAAGTTTCCTGTACCCGTAGTTGTACTTGTACCTACTAAAAGCGAACCATCATTAAGTCGAATTGCTCCAGTTGGATAGTTTAATCCCGTAGCAAAAGTTGTAATCCGAAAATCGGAAGCTTTAATTTTTGAATTTCCGCTTAGAGTTAGTGCCTCTAATGACGTTCCAATTAATCCAGTTGAAATACCTAGAATTGAGCTTAAAATTACGTTTCTCAGTTTGATACCCATAATTTTATTATCTTTATTTTTGATTGTAATAATACCCTACAGTTAGTATTTACATGCTTAAAATATCTAAGCAAGATCCGTTTAAGGTGATCGCTAGCGAAACAAAAAAAGCTATCCACCAATTTGCGACATGGTGCGCTGATAGTTGTTGGTATTATTGCCCCGATCGCCTTCTTTGAAGTTAATTTCTGATTTTAGATTTAATAGCTCTTGGACTTGATGGCGTAATTGAGAAAAGTCAACACCAGATCGCAAGGCTGTTTTTAGATCGATTTGCCCTGATTCATTTAATAAACAAGGACGCAACCACCCATCTGCCGATAGACGGACTCGATTACAGCGATCGCAAAAACATTCGGACATTTGACTAATAAACCCTAATGTTCCTTTGGCATTTGGAATTTTCCACACATCCGCAGGTCCATTACCTAGGCAAATACTAGACTCTAAACCAAAGCGATCGCTAATTTGTTGACGCAAAGATGCCGAATCTACCCAACCTTTATGGGTAAATAAATCCATATTACCAATGGGCATAAATTCAATAAACCGAATGTGCCATGCTCTATCAATACTCAGGGCAGCTAAATCTAAAATTTCTTGATCATTCACGCCAGGAATTACCACCACATTTAGTTTTAGAGGATTAAACCCCAAATCGAAGGCAGTTTGAATCCCCGACCACACTTTTTGCCAATGGTTCCGCCCTGTAATTTGCCTAAAAACATTAGCATCAAGGGAATCTAAACTAATATTAATGCGCCGTAATCCAGCTTCATAGAGCGATCGCCCCAGATCAGTTAATAAATAGCCATTAGTAGTGAGGGATAAATCTTGGGTATGAGGATGACTAGCTATCTGCTCTACCAAACTTACTAACCCTTTACGCAGAAGAGGCTCACCACCAGTTAGGCGAAATTTACTAAACCCTAAGGGTCTAAATACTTGGTCGATGAGGCTAATTAACTCATCGTTAGAAAGAATTTCCTGTGCTTGGATATAGTCTAGGTCTGCATCTTCGGGCATACAATACTGACACCGAAAATTGCAGCGATCAATTAAACTAATTCGCAAGTAATCAATTACATTCACAGATTATCCAAGAAAAATATATCTAGTCCAATTCTGATCGTAAGTATAGCAAACACAAGTCTAAGTTAGAATTTGAAACTATTTTCACCCTTTACTTCTAGACTTTATCGATAATTTTTCTATTCCTATTGATACTTGCCCAATATCTACACTTAGATTTTAGAGAAAATACTGTGTTAACTTAAATAACTGAAAGTTTAAGCTAGGATTATGGCAGAGTATAAAAACTGTACAAAGTTTAGCTCCTAAGTAACTTACCTTAACTAAAAATGATAACTGCGATCGCCTACCAAGATAGTGTTATTAGCAATGTCAGAGATGTCCATAGCGATAATGAAGATTGGGTACCACCGTGGTTGCAGGAGTGTTGGCAGCAAATCCAAAGTGGCGAAGGGGAATGTGATGATTTAATCTGTCGTGCTTTCAAACTAGCCTATGAATTGCACAAAGGGCAAACTAGAGCATCGGGCGAACCTTATATTTTACACCCAGTTCAGGTGGCGCACCTACTGCGAGATCTAGGTGGGGGTAGTGCCATGATCGCTGCTGGGTTTTTACATGACGTGGTCGAAGATACCAGTGTAAGCCTAGAGGAAATCGAAAAGGATTTTGGGGCAGAGGTGCGGCAATTGGTAGAAGGGGTAACCAAGCTGTCTAAACTCAACTTTGATAGTAAAACCGAACGCCAAGCTGAAAATTTTCGACGAATGTTTGTGTCTATGGGCAAGGACATCAGGGTGATTGTGGTGAAGTTAGCTGATCGCCTGCACAATATGCGTACCCTAGAACATCTACCTAAACATAAGCAAGAGTTAATTGCCCGAGAAACCAGAGATATTTTTGCCCCCCTTGCCAACCGTTTGGGGATTGGACAATTTAAGTGGGAACTGGAGGACTTAGCCTTTAAGTACCTAGAAACTGAGCAGTATAAAGAAATGAAAGCCCTAGTGGCAGAAACTCGTAGCGATCGCGAAGCCAGAATTAATGAAGCGGCAGAAATTCTCCGATCGCGCATAGATAAAATTGGAATAGTAGACTTTGAAGTCAGTGGCAGACCTAAGCATCTATATGGCATCTTTGATAAAATGCAACGGCAGCAGAAACGCTACGGCGAAATCTATGATATTGCTGCGATCAGGGTAATTGTGAATACGAATGCAGAATGCTATCAAATTTTTGCGATCGCCCATGAATGCTTTAGACCCGTCCCAGGCAGATTCAAGGACTACATCGCCCTTCCTAAACCCAATGGCTATCAATCCCTACATACAGCCGTAATTAGTTCTGGTGGGCATCCCTTAGAAGTGCAAATTCGCACTTGGGAAATGCATCATGTAGCCGAGTATGGCATTGCTGCCCATTGGAAATATAAAGAATCTGGTTCTGTTCCTAATCCTAATATTACTGCTAATAAGCTGATCAATAGTAACGACGGTGAGAAATTTAACTGGTTGCGCCAAATGGTTGAGGTGCAAAAAGATATTAAAGATGATCAAGAATATATTGATTCTCTGAAGCAGGATTTATTTAATGACGAGATCTATATATTTACGCCCAAAGGTGATGTCCATTGTCTACCCCGTGGTTCTACCCCTGTAGATTTTGCCTATCGCATTCACACCGAAGTTGGTAATCATTGTGCTGGAGCTTTAGTTAATCAGCGCATGGCGACCTTAGATCGAAAGCTGCAAAATGGCGATACGGTCACGGTTATTAGACAAAATAATGCCCATCCCAGCTTGGATTGGATTAACTTTGTTGCTACTGGTACCGCTAAAAATCGCATCCGTCAGTGGTACAAGCGATCGCACCGTGAAGAAAATCTAATCCGTGGGCGAGGACTACTAGAAAAAGAACTGGGCAAAACTGGCTTAGATGCGCTGCTTAAATCTGAGCAAATGGCAAAGGTGGTAGAAAAATGTAATTACCACAGTACCGAAGATCTCTTAGCAGCTCTAGGCTATGGCGAACTCTCGGTAAATATAGTCACTAATAAGCTCAGGGAAAATCAGCAACCGCCAGCACCTCAAGCGATTAAGCTGCCCCATCAGCAACTTTCACCTTTATCCAAGTCACCAATTTTGGGCATTGAGGGCATGGTTTACCATATTGCGGGCTGTTGTCATCCTTTACCCGGAGAACCAATTATTGGGGTTGTGACTTTGGGTGGTAATCGCGGCATTTCTATTCACCGCCAAGACTGTACAAATTTTGCTGACCTCAATAGCGATCGCCTAATTCCCGTCCGTTGGAATAAAGCCGATAATTATGATCGAGCCGTCACCTATCCTGTCGATATTCAAGTTGAAGCGATCGACCGTGTGGGTGTACTAAAGGATATTCTGTCCCGCCTTGCCGATCATAAAGTTAATGTGCGGGATGCTTCAGTCAAGACGGCTCCGGGCAAAACTGCTTTTATTATCATGACCATTGATATTAGCGATCGCCAACAATTTGAAAAAATCTGTAGCCAAATTCGCAAAATGTCTGATATTGTCTCTGTCCGCCGCTTGAATAAACCTGTAAGCGAAAAGTAGTACATAAAAAATTCTCAATATCGATCTCTGTACCGTTAAAATAAAGGTTTTGACAGAGATTAAAAAATGACTGAACCAGCGACTGAGCGAATTATTGCTGCCATTGATATCGGTACCAACTCCATCCACATGGTCGTGGTCAAGGTAGACACAAGCTTACCGAGTTTTAATGTGATCTCTACGGAAAAAGCCACAGTCCGCCTCGGCGAAAGATGCGCTAAAACAGGAATGTTGACTCCAGAGGCAATGGAGCGATCGCTAAACGCTTTAGCAAGATGTCTGGAAATCAGTCGCAGCTTTAATGCCGAAGAAATTATTAGTGTTGCCACCAGTGCCATGCGTGAGGCTCCCAATGGGCAGGAATTTATTGCGGAAATTGAAGAAAAATTAGGGCTAACGGTAGATTTAATTTCAGGATCAGAAGAAGCCCGCCGCATTTATTTAGGAGTACTATCTGCCCTTGAACTTAACAATCAAGCCCATGTAATTATTGATATTGGCGGTGGCTCGACCGAACTAATTTTAGGTAATGGTCACGACCCTGATTATCTTAGTAGCACCAAAGTAGGAGCAGTCCGCCTTAGTGATTTATATATAACTACTGATCCGATTAGCGATCGCGAGTTTGAAAAATTACAAACTTATATTCGGGGGATGCTAGAACGCCCTACCGATGAAATCAAAAATAGTCTCGGTCAAGAACCTGTCCGCTTAATTGGCACTTCTGGCAGTATTGAAGCTGTGGTCATGATTCACGCCAAGCAAACTCTAGGCAGTATTCCCGAACCTCTACAGGGCTACGAAATCAGTTTTAATGATGTGGAAAATGTGGTGTGGCAGCTACGGCAAATGAATTTGGCTCAGCGTAATGCCCTTGTCAAGGAAAAACGGGGAGAAATTATCTTGTCTGGAGCCTTAATTTTGCTGGAGGCAATGCGCTTACTCAATGCCCATAAATTAGTTTTTTGCCAGCGATCGCTCCGTGAAGGTTTAATTGTAAACTGGATGATTGAACAGGGTTTAATTGCCGATCGTCTGCAATATCAAGGTTCGATTTGCGATCGCAGTGTGATTAAACTAGCCCAAAAGTATGGGGTGGACTTGGACTATGGTAAACAGGTTGCCCGCCTTGCTCTCAGCCTATTTGATCAAACCCAAGGAATTTTGCATCTATGGGGTGAACAGGAGCGGGGGCTATTAAAGGCGGCGGCGATTTTACATAACTCTGGTTGTTATATTGGGCATACTTCCCACCATAAGCACTCCTATTACCTGATTCGGAATGGTGAACTTTTAGGTTATACCGAAGCCCAAATCGAAGCGATCGCTAATTTAGCCCGATACCATCGCCGCAGCGAACCCAAGAAAAAACATGAAAATTATCGTAAGCTCACTAATAAACGCTATCGCCAGTTTGTAGATGAAATTATCCCGCTATTACGTCTGGCTGTGGCACTCGATCGCCGCCAAATCGGCGCAGTTAAAGACCTAAAAGTTAGAATTGACTTTAAAAATAAACAGTTTCACCTAGAAATTATTCCTACCCAAGCGGACGATCCCTGTACCCTAGAACTATGGAGTCTTGATTATAAAAAAGAGGCACTAGAATCTAAATATCAACTGACCCTAGTCACCCATTTGCGAAATTAAGTACACCAAAGTTAAGTAAAGATTAATAAACAGGTAAGGTAAAGTGAAAGCAACTGCCTTGTTTACCTGCGGCATCTACCCAGATCTGTCCATAGTGCGCCCGAATTATCCGCCGACACACTGCCAAACCAATGCCATAGCCTTCTTGATCGTCATTTTCACTGACCCGAAATCGATCTTCAAAAATGCGATCGCATAGTTCTTTAGGAATCCCCACTCCATTATCTGTAACTGTAACCTCTATCTTTTGGATGGTGCGATGCAAAACTGCCACGGAAATTTCCCCACCTTGGGGCGTATATTTAATGGCATTACCAATGAGATTACTTAAAACTTGGCGAATTCGTTCGGCATCAGCATAGACCAAAGGTAGATCAATTGGGATATCAGAAATCAGCGTTTGTTGTTTTGCTTCTAAACGGGTAACTAAAGAGTAATCATTAATTACATTTTGACAAATATCACTGATTTGAATTTTTTCTAAATAAATTTTTAGTTCGGAAGTACTACCTTGGGCTGACTCTAGAATATCGGTAATCATGGCATTTAAGGCTTTGGTTTGGGAACGCGCGTGTTTAAATAACTGGAGTGCTTGCGCGGATGTTAATTGATAACCATGTAATTCAATCGTTTCTAGTGCCAGAGATATGGCTGTGATCGGACTACGCAGATCATGTGCCAAAATCGTTATCATTCGATCTTTAAATCGGATTTGCTCTTCTAGTAAAGCCTTATCTTGGCTCAGCCGAAATACTTCATCGGCAACTCGAATTAATTCGGAAGCATAGGGAATATCAGTGGGATTAGCTAATTGCCCTTTTAATAAACTAGATGAATTTGAGTTTTCTGATTCTATGACTTGGGTTTGCCAATCTTTCCAGCTATCAATTAATTGTGAAATTAAATATTTACCTGCAATCACTTGGCGGGGTAGGGGATTAACTTTGATTAAGGCAGGGGTCATAACCACCTTAAAATGCTCAGCTAAGTATGGTTGACTAGAAACATTAATTACTTGTAGAGCTAATTTGCAAGTTAAGTTTTTTTGTAAAATCTGCTCCGCATCCCTAATCACGTCTTGGGTAGTGGGGCGATCGTCAATGAAGAGTAGTAGTTGCAACATTGACTTTTTATGAGTAAAATCCTAGCTATTTCAGTAATTATTAATTTTTTATTAAGTTTATCCTATAAAAGCTATTAATTTGAATCTCAATTCTCAGAATTATGATGCGATCGCCGCAATTTACTAGATGGAGCAAGTAACTGATTAAGTTTTCGCAATTGCTCTCCTGTCCCCATGCAGATAAATACGTCTCCTTGTTGAATCGTAGTTTCAGAGCTAGGTCCACCAATTAAGTCTCCGTCAGCACGGCGAATGGCTAAAACTAATGATCCTGTTTGCGATCGCACCTTGGCTTCTTGGAGAGTCTGTCCGATAAATAAACTGTTTAGATCTAAACAAAATTCTTCAATATAGTAGGAACGGTTTTTCCCAGAAAGGATACCATCCATAAAATCCATAACTTGCGGTCTGAGTGCTGCTGCCGCCATTCTTTTCCCTCCTGTGATATATGGAGAAACTACCTCATCGGCTCCACCACGGCGCATTTTTTTTATGGCTTCTTCATTACTAGCTCGGGCGATCGCTCTAATTTGTGGATTCAAAGTTTTCGCCGACATCACGGTATAGAGATTTTCGGCATCCGAAGGAAGTGTACAAATTAGGCAAATAGCTCTCTCAATGCCAACTCTTACTAAGTCTTCATCAAGGGTGGCATCTCCTTGAATTGCTTTGTAGCCGAGATTTTCCGCCGCATGAATTTGCTCTAGACTGGAATCAATTACCACAAAAGGTACCCCTTCATGGTCAAACTCGCTTGTAACTTGGCGACCTGCCCGCCCAAAACCACAGATAATATAGTGATTATTTAAGGATTCCATAATCTTGGTTTGCTGCCTGAATTTAATAGTTTTCTGAAAATAGCCCTCAATTAAGGCTTGGGTGAACCGATTACCCATATAAGTTATGATAACTATGCCTAAACCGATTAAAACCATAGTAAAAATTCTGCCCCGTTCATCTAGGGGATGGGTCTCGCCAAAACCAATGGTTGTCAAAGTTATGACAGTCATAAAAAGGGAATCAATGCCACTCCACCCCTCTAAGAAGTGATAACCTAGAGTTCCTAATAAAATCAAACTAACTAAAGCTAAAACTCCTAAGGACAAATCTAAGCGCAGATTTTGATATTTTCGATCCAAGTCAATCAAGTTTGAACTTCTAGCTTCGGTCATAATTTTTTTCTTAAGTACTCAAAGCATAGTTTCTTTTAAGCTTTGATAAGTAGGTAATTCAAAGAAAAGTTAATACCTTTATGTACTCGAAATATTAAACCCTAAAACAGGGAAACTACCCTACGATCCTAATTGATTATCAGCATATTTAGGCTTAACTATTTACAACAATTTGGGTTCAAGTCTGCCATAAAAGAGTCTCCCCATATTGGTTTTAACTTTCTTATCTGTGGCACGTTTGATCATAATTTGTTGTAAGCGGTGGATTTCATGTAGTTGATTACATTTTTCTTGAGGTTGCGTCGGATATCAAATAACCAATAAGCACAGTTGGAAATAATACGCCAATTATTGCTTCTAAAACACTGATAGATTGGGAAAAAGGTTGGGTTGGGGAAATATCTCCAAAGCCAATGGTAGATAAAGTAGTGAAGCTGAAATATGTAAATCGATAAGTAAGTAATCCTGCGGATGAAAAATTAGAGGGGAATGAATATGCAGTGTTGTCTAAACTAAAAATAAATAAATGAACAAAAGAAAAAAGAATTCCAATTAGTAAATAACAAGCGATCGCAACATCTCTCAATCTCTAAAAAAATCAGCGATCGCTTTGCTTACAGCACTTTGATTTCAAACCCGCCACAAAAGATGGTGGAAGAGTGAAGCCCCGTAATGGTTTTTATTTTTCTATCTGTAGCACGTTTGATCGGAATTCGCTGTAACAAATAGTTCGCGAAATTCTAAAAAGATTGGCTTGCCTTTTTACAAATTACTGAGTATGCCGATCGCAATATCACTCAATAACAAATATTCTCAAATGATGTGATGTATTTTGAAGAGCGATCGCATCAACAATCATCTTTTCAAGTTTGCTGGTAGAAATCGCTATCTCACTCAACAACAAATATTTTCAAATGATCTGATGTGTTTTAGAGGGCGATCGCTGAAGGTTCCTCTGCGGGGGCAATAGATGTCTCAATCCTTTGACGGTTATGGGGTAGACCAAAATTGATCTCTGGACCTGTGGGCACAATGCGAGTAGGATTTAGCTCTGACAATCCTGCGTAATAGAGCCTTTTAACGTGGTCAACATCACAAACAATTTGTACATCAGGATATTGATGCAACTCTCGGCAATAGTTCCAGAGATTCGGAAAGTCTACTAACCTTTTTAAGTTGCACTTGAATAATCCGTAGTAAGCCAAATCAAATCTAAAGAGTGTTGTAAATAAACACCAATCTGCAAAGGTAATTCGGTTGCCGCAGAGATACCGTTGATTTGCCAATATATTTTCCCATGTTTCCAATGCTTGGAATAATTCCATGACTGCCATATCGTAGGCAACCTGAGAAGTTGCGAAGCCAGAGCGATATACTCCATTGTTGATTGGTTGATAGATTTCATCAAGAATTTGATCGACCTCTTGCCGTAATGCTAGTGGATAGAAGTCGATAGGCTTTGCTCCCAATGCATCAAATTCTGAATTGAACATTTGAATGATTTGGCGAGACTCATTATTAACAATCTGATTCGTTTGCTTATCCCATAACACAGGCACCGTGACCCGTCCGGTGTAGGTTGGATCAGACTTGACATACACCTGCCACAAATAGTCTGCATGATTAACGGTATCGCGAACACATCCTGAATTGTCTGAAAATTGCCAGCCCTGTGCGTTGATAACTGGATCGACGATCGACAATCCAATGATATTTTCAAGACCTTTCAGCTTCCACAATAATGCTGTCCGATGCGCCCAAGGACAACCTAAGGAAATGTAGAGGTGATAGCGCCCACATTCAGCCCTAAATCCACTCGACCCATCCGCGGTGATCCAGTGATGAAACTGTGTGGACATCCGCTGAAATTGACCTTTTTCATTCTGTTCTGTCCAATTTTCTGTCCATCGACCATTTACTAACTGACCCAGTGCCATGATAAGATTCCTCGTATTTTAAACGTGATTATATGAATGCATAAGCTGCCATATTGAAAACATCATAGGCGCAGCTACGCTGATCCTCGTAAGCGATAGCCTATACCCCGAATGGTTTCAATTTTGTCTTCGCCTAATTTCTTCCGCAGATGACCAACGTACACATTTACGATGTTAGTGCCAGGATCATAGTCATAGCCCCAGATGCGATCGCTGATTGTTTTGTTCCAATGCGATCAGCAAGTTCTTTTTGAGTTAGCCCCCTTACAGTTCTTGCCTCATAGATTAGCTGCGCCACTACAGCATTAAGAGAAGCTTCTCTCACTAAATTTTCGAGTTCAGGATCTTGACTTGTCAGGTTATTAATAATTTTAAGTGCATTACTAGTCTTAGTCATTGTCTAAATCCTCTTGATAAGTATGAACATTCGGATTCTCTTCAAACTGTCTCTTACGTCTAATCGCTCTATCGATATCTACACTCGGAACTTGATCTGTATCCTTACTAATAGCATGAGCAAGAATTGCGATATTTTGACCATCAAAAAAGTACAGAATGCGATATTGAATGTGAATGTGCTTAGCTCGAAGCTCGTAGATTCCGTCACGCAAATAATCTGCTGCGGGTCTCCGTAGCTCATATCCTGCACTCGCAAGCTGTTGAATTCTAGCAACACAATTTGCATAACCTTTGCAGTCTTTTTTGATTAAGACTTTCAACCACTCCAAAACTGGTGCAGTACTATTTTCATCTTGATAGAAGATGACTTGGGCTTGCGGCACACTCGTCACTTAAAATAATTTTAACCCATTAGATCACAATATTGTTATATTTATTCGGGTGAAAGAAAAATAACGATCGCCCTAACTCTCATCTTTCAAATTTTTGCATAACAGCGATCGCACCATAAACACCCAAATAAGAGATCGCCTCAACAATCATCTTCTCAAGTTTGCGGTCAGAGATCGCAATCTCATCCAACAACAAATACTCTCAAATGATTTGATGTGTTTTAAAAGGCGATCGCTCCTTAATAATCACTGTGCAACATTTCTCAGCACTTACGGAATAAAGATGCGCCTTGTTCCCAAATAATCATTGATGTAAAGAGTAAGTTCAATAAGACGAGTTATACATAGATCTCGATAGATAGAATCAGTTAGTAACC
>CASBQR010000162.1 GCA_949127865.1 Synechococcales cyanobacterium PMM_0082 | reverse complement strand
CTCTTTATATGAATTAACTGTAACTTCAGATTCTATACCTAAGCAAACTTTGCATAGTCAATTGATAATTACTGTCTCAACAATTGAAAATCAATATATTAAAGTATTCTTAGATATTGCTACGGGTGAAATATCTCAAATTTATGATAAAAGATTTAATAATTTGCTCCTAAGTAATAGTTGTGAATTGCAGTTTTTTACTGATCAGGGACAGTATTGGGATGCTTGGAATATTGATCCAAAGTATGAGGACAAAAAACTAGATGAATTAAGCTTAGAAGCAATTACTATTCATGAAAATGGTGATCTTAGGGTATCTTGGCAAATTACAAGAAAATTTAGAAATTCTACATTTATTCAAGAGATCCAAGTAGATGCCTTTAGTCCTTATATTACGATTAAAAATTGGGTGAATTGGCAGGAAGAACATATTTTAGTTAAAGCTAGTATTCCCCTCAGTTTTAGTTCAGATATAGCAAAATATCACATTCCCTTCGGAGCGATCGCCCGCAGTACTAGAGACCAAACTAAATTTGAAGTCCCTGCTCATTTTTGGGCAGATATAAGTGGTGATGGCATTGGCTTGAGTCTATTAAATAATTGCAAGTACGGCTATGATGCTAAACCTAATCAATTAAGGCTTTCTTTGTTGCGGAGTCCGACATTTCCTTGTCCAGATTCAGATAAAGGCATGCATGAGTTTACCTATAAGTTAGTACCGCATCAAGGTAATATTCAAACTGCTAAAATCTATCAGCTTGGGTATGAATTAAATAATCCTTTGGTAGTTCAAACAAATTCTTTTGAAGTTGCTGGGTTTCTTAAGACCACTTCAAGTAATATTATCCTCTCAGCATTTAAACAGTCTGAAAATGGCTTAAATTGGATCGTCCGATTTTATGAATCCTGTGGAGAATCGGTATATGAATCGATTAGTTTTATTAACCCAATTCAATCTGTAACTGAATGTGATTTATTAGAAAATCCTATAGCTAATATTTCCCACAATCATAATCAATTTAATTGCTCTTTTACTCCTTTTGAGATTAAAACCTTTGCGATCGCCTTTTGTCCTATCTAAACTCTATCTTTCCAAAATCGCTTTTAACTCAGATTTGGCGGTAGATATAGCTTCTGATAGTTTACTTGGCTCCTTGCCACCCGCCTGTGCTAGATTTGGGCGACCACCACCACCGCCGCCTGTAATTTTAGCGATCGCTCCGATAAATTTACCAGCATTCAATCCTTTTTTTATCACTTCAGGGCTGAAAGCGGCTACTAGAGAAACTTTATCAGGTTCGGGGATAGAGCCTAGAACCACGGCACTGTTTCCCAATTTTGCTTGTAATCGTTCGGCGGCAATTTTTAGAGATTCAGCATCGATGCCTTTGATTTCCGACACTAAGACCTTGAAGTCACCGATCGCAACTGCTTGAGTAATTAAACTTTCAGATTTGAGTAAAGCTAATTCTCTTTGCAGGGTTTCGGTTTGTTTTTGAGAGTTTTTTAACTCAGTTTGCAAATTTGTAATACGGTCGGAAATTTCTTCGGGTTTAATCTTAAAGCGATCGCTCAGCTCTTTGACAATACCATCCCTAAGATTGAGATACTCAACTACAGCCTGCCCCGCAATTGCTTCGATTCTTCTGATCCCTGAAGCTACCCCTGATTCAGAGATAATCTTGAAGATGCCAATTTCTGAAGTATTCGCAACATGGGTGCCGCCGCACAATTCCATCGACACGTTAGGAATATCTATCACTCGCACTTCTGCCCCATATTTTTCCCCAAACATCGCGACTGCACCTTTAGCTTTTGCCTCAGCGATCGCCATTACCGTAATTTCCGAGTTGTGAGCTTCCATAATCCAACGATTAATTAAATCCTCAATCTCTTTAATTTCATCAGAATTAATAGCACGGGCAAGATTGAAGTCAAAGCGTAGGCGATCACCTGTGACTAGAGAACCAGCTTGGGCGATATTAGGATCAACAATTTTCTTTAGTGCAGACTGCAACAAGTGTGTAGAGGTGTGATGTGCCTGAATGCGACGGCGATCGCTGGTGGAAACTTGAGCATTAACTGATGCATCTAAGGTAAGTTCTCCCCGTTCCACTACGCCGATGTGAATGAATAAATTCGATTCTTTTTGGACATCATCAATGCGAATGATCGTATCGCCTGAGGATATAAATCCTTTATCCCCAATTTGCCCCCCCGATTCTGCATAAAAAGGAGTTTGATTGAGAATAATTTGAATGCGATCGCCAGCATTGGCAATATTTACAGATTTCCCGTTGACTAAAATTAACTTAACGATACTCTCAGCATGGGTTTGAGTATATCCGATAAATTCAGTTCTAGGAATCTGCTTTGCTGCTTCTGACCAGTTGATTTGAGTTAGTAAATCTATATCGACATGGGCATCTTTAGAGCGTTCTTGTTGCTCCTGCATCGCCAACTTAAATCCCTCTTCGTCAACGGATAATCCTTCTTCTTCGGCAATTTCTTGGGTTAACTCCAAAGGGAAGCCATAGGTGTCGTATAGCGTAAAAGCATCAGCACCTTTAATGACCTTACTAGCTTGAACTTCTGAATTAGCAATGGTTTCAGCTAATAATTTTTCGCCTCGTTCTAGGGTTTGCAAGAAGCGATTTTCTTCTTTACTTAGTTCGGATTTTATAATATCTTCCCGTTCTCGCACATTTGGATATGCCACCTCGGAAAGAGCGATCGCCGTTTCTGCAACTTTGGTTGTAAATTCACCAGAAATTCCAATGAGTCTGCCATGGCGCACCACTCGGCGCAGTAATCTCCGAAGAATGTAACCCCGCCCCACATTAGAAGCGGTAATACCATCGGCAATCATATGTACCACCGATCGCACGTGATCGCCAATTACCTTAAGGGAGGTTTTCACCTGTTCTGAACTAGTGTGATAATCAATACCAGCAATATCTGCCGCAGTTTTCAAAATCGGAAAAATTAAATCCGTTTCATAGTTATTGGGTTTACCCTGCAATATCTGCGCCATTCGTTCCAAGCCCAAGCCCGTATCAATATTTTGCTTTTTTAGAGGGGTAAAAGTTCCATCACTGTTGCGATTTAGCTCCATAAATACGAGGTTATAGATTTCCAGAAAGCGATCGCCATCTTCTAAATCAATATTCAAATCTCCAGCTTCAGGGCGAAAATCATAATAAATTTCCGAACAAGGACCACAAGGTCCCGTCACTCCCGATGCCCAAAAATTATCTTCTCCCATGCGTTGAATGCGGTGAGCAGGAATGCCAATGTCATCTCGCCAAATCGCAAAGGCATCTTCATCTTCATGGAATACACTGACTATAAGGCGTTCTGGCGGTAGTTTGAATACTTCAGTTACTAATTCCCAGCCCCAAGCGATCGCTTGCTTTTTAAAATAATCACCAAAACTAAAATTACCCAACATCTCAAAAAAAGTATGATGCCGTTTGGTTCTGCCTACATTTTCAATATCGTTGGTGCGGATGCATTTTTGGGAAGTGGTAGCCCGTGGGACTTCAGCCGCTCTAAGTCCAAGGAATATGGGTTTAAAAGGTAACATCCCAGCGATCGTGAGTAAAACTGTCGGATCTTCAGGAACTAAAGACGCACTAGGTAAAACTTTATGACCACGTTCTTCGTAAAATTTTAAGAATTGAGAGCGAATTTCGGCACCAGTGAGCATAGTTAGGATTTTGACAGATTCTCAATCTATCTTAGCTGATTAAAGCGATCGCCATTTGTTAAAAGTTAGTTGAGGATTTGCAAATTTTTTATTTCCGCAAATAAATATAGCGATCGCCGAGATTAGGAACTTGTTAAAAACCTGTAAGATTATGTATTTACAGAATATATTTTCTTATGAACCTTGGACTATGTGGGGGGCATCGCACGGGTAAGACGACCTTAGCACAGGCGATCGCTCAAAGCCAAAATATCACCTTCGTCAAAACCGATACCAGTGCTGTTTTTAGAAAATATGACTTAGATCCCGCCTTACCGATGGATTTTAGTACTCGTTTAAGGATTCAACACAAAATCTTAGAAGCAGCGATCGCAATTTGGGAGATGGAACCACAGATTTTTATTAGCGATCGCACCCCCATAGACATGATGGCTTACACCCTTGGCGATATTCAGGGCAAAACACCAGTTAATTTTCAGGAACTAGAGGATTACCTAAATCTTTGTTTTGAGGTAACAAATCAATTTTTTCGTAAACTAGCCGTAATTCAGCCTGGCATACCTTTGGTTTATGAAGTGGGAAAAGCTGCGCTCAATCAAGCATACATCGAGCATATTAATATTCTAGTTATAGGGTTATGCAGCGATCGCCGACTTAAATCAAAAATTCTATACCTAGATCGTCAGACCATTAAATTAGATGAGCGGATCGAGGCATTATTAAAATTTTACTAAGGTTTTAACGCTTTATAAACTAGACTCAGCATCAACTTTTGCTTGGAGTTTAGCTAATTCTTCGGGGGACATTTCCGCCAACTGCTTCTTTAAAACCTCAGTTTGGTAGTCAGTTAACTGCTGGTTATAGGTCATGGTTTGGGTTACTGCCCTGTAGATATAGGTGGCAACCCATAGCAAAATCCCCCCCACTAAAACTACCTGACTCCAAATCCCCGCATTTTCACCACTGAATCCATAAGACTTCAAGCCCCAAAAAGATATACCTCCTAGGACAAAAAAAGCAAATGTGATAGCGATCGCATCAATTCGCCGCATAATTAACCTAATTTTCTGGCTTCAGGACGAAAGTTGACCAAGGGTGATAGTAACAATAGCCCTGGAAAGAAAAAGAACACCATAAAACACATAAATGCTCTTTCCCAAGAATTAGTCAGATACCAACGAGCTTTGAAGTAATACAGCAAGATAAATGGAACTACGACCAGATATGCCCCTGCGATCGCCCCATAAACCAATAATCCAGACTTAAGTAGTGTTGTAATAATTTCCACAGTTCTACAATTTTTTAGATTAAACTTTGGCTCTAATCTTAGCAAAAATCCCTTAACTAAACTAAATCCCTCTATAGAATATCTAAGTAGGTAAGCATAAACAAATCGCAGATACCCAGTGGGGCAGAGGAGAGTTATGGTTCTTGGAAAATTTTCAGATAAAAATAATTAAATTTACCTTGGCTCTTCTAGCTTCAGGCACTACTCAAAATCCATTACTCATCAGTTATTTATGGTGACTCCATAGCTGATATATTCTTAATAGGTGTGAAGAACAAATAAAAGATAGGCACTATTAATTAATGCGTATAGCTTGGCTAGGGAAAAAAAGTCCTTTCTGTGGGAATGTGACCTACTGTCGTGAGATTACAAATGCACTATTAGATCGAGGGCATTGTATTGATTTTTTGCATTTTACCGACGATTCTAAAGTTAATGACTATCCCCTAGATCCACACACCCTTAATAACAATAGTCAAGAAGTATCATTACCATTTCTGTATAAATCCACTATTTATACTCTCCCCTCTCCTCGCAGCAGTAAGGTACTAATTGAATCTTTACGCAATCTTAAACCCGATTTAGTCCATGCATCATTAGCACTTTCACCCTTAGATTTTCTGTTGCCTGAAATTTGTGCTGACCTCAATTTACCCCTTGTCGCCACATTTCACCCACCCTTTGATCTGCAAAGACGTAATATCACCTCTAGCACCCAACAGCTTACCTATCAGATCTATGCCCCATCTTTGGCAGAATATAATCAAGTAATTGTGTTTTCTCAAATTCAGCGATCGCTTTTGCATAGGTTAGGAGTCCCAGATAGACGTATTATCGTCATTCCTAATGGCGTTGATCCTGAAAAATTTTCCCCCGGCTATTCCACAATTAAAAAAGAGCTAAATGCCGAAAGATTATATGTGTACCAAGGACGCTTAGCAGCAGAAAAAAATGTCGAATCATTGTTAAGTGCTTGGCGCAAGCTAAATATGCCTAGTAACTGTAAGTTAGCGATCGTGGGTGATGGACCAGCAGGAGATACTCTCCGATCTAGCTATGGCTCCGAAGCAGGTGTGGTGTGGATGGGATATATTGCCGATGAAAAAAGGCGCATTGAAATCCTCAGGGGAGCCGATGTATTTATCCTGCCTTCTTTAGTTGAAGGTCTATCGCTTTCACTCTTAGAAGCTATGTCTTGTGGCGTTGCCTGTATAGCTACAGATGTTGGTGCCGACGGAGAGGTATTGGCTGATGGCGCAGGAATTGTCCTTGACCCCAGAAAAGTAATATCTCAACTTTGTACGCTTTTGCCTCTATTTGCTCTTCATCCTGAAATGATCCATATCCTTGGGCGTAAAGCCCGACAACGTGTACTTGAGCAGTACAGCTTGAGTGATAACATTACGCAGTTAGAAAAAATGTATAGCCAAGTTTTACACCAACAAAAAATTAGCCTCAGGTTTTAGTCTTCGGGTTATTTATAATTTAGAGTTTAGGTTTTGGTAGGCTCAGCCATATCAGGCACTGCAATTAATTTCAGAGCGATCGCTTTTTGTTCTAATTGTGCAACTTCAGCAACAATGCCAGGACCAAAAAATCGAGTTAGTTTTTCCTGTTTCTGTTCCCAAGTCTCAAAGGGTATAAGCGGTGAGTCAAACCTAAGCACTAAGCTATAAGTACCATCTTTTGTGCTCTCTTCATATAGTCCACTTAGTACGGGTCGTTCTTCGTCGGTCGGACTCATTCCAAGTTTTGATAATACTTCATCTAAATGAGCCTCAATTCCATAGCGATAGCGAGTGACATCCAATCGTAATTTATTTTGAGTAGTAGTAGCTTGTTGGTCGCGTAATTTTACGATCGCTTCCGAGGTAGGTTCAAGAACAGATACGGGTTTAACCTCTGAAGATTTTAGAGCCGCCCCTCCTAACAAAATTGGTACCCCATAAAATAGCCCTGCTAAACTCAAGGTGGAATTCCCTGTAGTATATGCAATCATTCCCACCACGGCTAAAATTCCACCGATAACTAGCCCAACACTTCCTAGCGAAACTTTTCTTAACATAACGACAGATCAAGTACTAAACCAATCTATCTGATTTATCACTAAAAAATCCATTGCTCTTAAAACTGAGTAAATTTAATCCGAGAAAATACTAATCTATATTTTTCTAAACCCAAGCTAATTCAGGTTTTAATGTCTGCGATTTTAATTAAAAACCTACTGGAAAATATGTAATATAACTAAATATTAACGATTACTTAAGTCTTGAAATTAATTCATAAAATTAACTAAGATGTAATGGTGTAAGAGTTCTAATTAGCAAATTAAGCCGCAGGTCACCAATCTCAAAAACAAAGATGTATGATGTTAATCCAAGCGTCTATACAGTTTGGCAGTACCACTTAGCATTAGTGCAAGTTTTGGTATTTTGAAAGTTGCGTAACTGAAGAACGATACCAACGACCCAATTATTACAATTTACTAAGCAATCAATACAGGAGTTCGGCATGACCACAGCCACTGACCTACTCACGGAAATTCTGGTGCCCAATCAATCATCCAGTAAAATCAGACAGATAGCAGAGCCTAGTATCATGGACTTGGCATCCCTAGATAAAGATGATGATACAGATGAAGTTGATGAAAGCATAGATCCCGCCGTAGAAGGAGAAGGTGGAAAAGTCACCAAAGCCCGTCGCGGTCGTAAAAGTACTGTTCAAACCAAGAAAAAACACTACACCGAAGATTCAATTCGTTTATATCTACAGGAAATTGGACGAATTAGGTTATTAAGAGCTGATGAAGAGATTGAATTAGCCCGTAAAATCGCTGATTTACTGCAATTAGAAGATAAACAAAGAGAATTAGCGGAACAGCACGAATGTAACCTCGAAGATGTGAAATTAGACGATTGGGCAAACGGAATGGATATGCCCCTAGATAAGTTTAAAATCCGCCTGCACTCTGGTCGCCGTGCCAAGGATAAGATGGTGCAGTCAAATCTCCGTCTAGTGGTCTCGATCGCCAAGAAATATATGAATCGGGGCTTATCTTTTCAAGACTTAATTCAAGAAGGAAGTCTGGGGCTAATTCGGGCTGCGGAAAAGTTTGATCATGAGAAGGGCTATAAGTTCTCTACCTATGCTACTTGGTGGATTCGTCAAGCAATTACTAGGGCGATCGCCGACCAATCTCGAACAATCCGCCTCCCTGTTCACCTTTACGAAACTATCTCTCGGATCAAAAAAACCACAAAGTTACTTTCTCAAGAAATGGGGCGTAAACCAAGTGAAGAAGAAATTGCAACTCGGATGGAAATGACCATTGAGAAGTTAAGATTTATTGCGAAGTCGGCTCAGTTACCGATCTCCTTGGAAACTCCGATTGGTAAAGAGGAAGACTCAAGATTAGGTGATTTTATTGAATCTGATGGGGAAACTCCTGACGATCAAGTTGCCAAAAATCTACTACGGGAAGATCTCGAAAGTGTTTTAGGAACCCTTAGCCCTAGGGAAAGGGACGTGCTGCGACTGCGCTATGGCTTAGATGACGGACGAATGAAAACCCTTGAGGAAATTGGGCAAATTTTTAACGTTACCCGTGAGCGCATCCGTCAAATTGAAGCAAAGGCATTGCGTAAACTCCGTCATCCCAATCGGAACAGTGTTCTAAAAGAATATATCCGTTAATTATTCCTAAAATAATTGGTTAGAGGGAAGGCACTAATTCTAGGGTAGTTCTTCTTGCCCAAGCATCAACTTCTAGAATATCCTCTAGGGTTGGTGCAGCTATATGATTATGACGTTCGCAGGTTTTTTCGATTAATTGAGGAATCTGTAAAAATGTAATTTTCTCATTCAAGAATAAATCCACCGCCTGTTCGTTGGCAGCATTCAGCACTGCAGGCATTGATCCTCCTGCCCGTCCTGCGGCATAGGCTAACTGCATACAGGGATATTTAAGATGATCGGGCGATCGAAAAGTCAGGTCTCCCGATTTAACCAAATCTAATCTTGTCCAATCTGTAGAAAGGCGATCTGGGTAGGATAGGGCATAGAGTAAGGGCAATCGCATATCTGGTAAACCTAGTTGTGCCAAAACCGAAGTATCTTCTAGTTCAATGAGGGAATGAATAATACTTTGGGGATGAATCACAATTTCAATATGGTCGTAGTCTAAGCCAAACAGGTAGTGCGCTTCAATTACTTCTAAACCTTTATTCATCAAAGTGGCAGAATCGATTGTGATTTTTCGACCCATAGACCAGTTAGGATGTTTAAGGGCATCGGCAATAGTTACAGAGGCTAATTTTTCTGTAGGTAGATCACGAAATGCGCCACCAGAAGCCGTCAAAATAATCCGTCGCAATCCCCCTTCAGGCAAACCTTGTAAACATTGAAAAATGGCTGAATGCTCGGAATCGGCGGGCAGAATCTTAACGCCATACTCTTGTATTAGGGGCATGACTACGGAGCCTGCGGCAATCAGTGTTTCTTTATTTGCAAGGGCAATATCTTTTTTAGCTTTAATCGCAGCGATCGTCGGTAATAGCCCTGCACAACCAACAATACCTGTAACTACAGTTTCCGAGTCTCCATATCCTGCAACTTTTTCGACCCCATCAGTTCCAGCTAGAATAATTGGCTGCGGCTCAAGGCTACTAATTGCTGTTTTAAGCTCAATATATTTATCAGGATTAGCGATCGCGACAATTTCAGGTTTAAACTGTAAAATTTGCTGGGCAAAAAGTTCCACATTCCCCCCTGCCGTCATACCTACGACCCGAAATCGCTCTGGATACTGGTTCACAATATCAAGGGTTTGGGTACCAATGGAGCCAGTGGAGCCGAGGAGGGTAATCGGTTTCATAGAATACTTTTATAGTTCTAAATTTTATTTCTATACTTTTTAAAGCCGCATAATACTTTACCTTATAATTTCTTAAGCTTCATACTGGTAACGAATGTTATTAACTTGCTTGAGGTAACAATCAACGGCATCGGCAGTAGTTCCCGCAAATTTAATTCTGCCATGGTCTAACCAAATTGCCCGATCGCAAGCTTGTTTCATAAATTCTAGGTCGTGGGATACTACCAGTACCGTAGCCTGATCATCCCACAGGGTATCGATACGGCGTTTGCATTTTTGTTTAAAGCTTTCATCACCTACAGATAGAACTTCATCTAAAATCAAAATTTCGGGCTGAACATCAGTGGCGATCGCAAAGCCCAGTCGAGCTACCATCCCTGAAGATAGACCTTTGACAGGAACTAAAGCATAGTCATGAAGTTCGGCAAAATCTAGAATAGAAGATATTTTTGCTTTCATTTGCTTACGGGTAAAGCCCAACATAATTCCATAGAGAATAATATTGTCAGTAACGGATATATCCGCATCAAATCCTGCTCCCAGCTCGATTAATGGCGCAATTTGTCCCCTTACCCGCACATTTCCAGCCGTCGGTTCTAAAATTCCTGAAATCACCTTTAATAGAGTTGATTTTCCTGAACCATTAGCACCAATTATTCCTAGTTTATCTCCCACCTTGACCACTAGATTAATATTATCTAGTACCAATTTTTTGGCTGGTTGGCGATACTTACCCTCTAGGATCGACAGGATAGTTTTCTTGAGATCGTATGAAAATTCTTCCTGAGTGCGCCGCCACAGAGATACTCCATCTAATCGAATCAATTCCGTCATTTACTAGTGGTCTTTTTCATTATTGTTGTGCTGGATTCCCCTCTGAACTTCATAGTATAGATCATTGAGATCCTT
Organism: Synechococcales cyanobacterium PMM_0082; assembly: GCA_949127865.1. Classification (GTDB taxonomy): domain Bacteria; phylum Cyanobacteriota; class Cyanobacteriia; order Pseudanabaenales; family Pseudanabaenaceae; genus PCC-7502. The sequence goes on along the minus strand of CASBQR010000162.1, from coordinate 9,865 downwards.
GGATTTAATCCGATTTAAACATAAAGGTCTAATTTAATTAGCATTGAATAACTTACTTAATGCGCGTGATCTCAGATAACTATCGTAGAATTTAGTTCTAACCAGTACTAAGTAGAATTGCCAAAGTAAAGTTAATTCTCTAGGTCACCCAAAATATTAAAAATCATAAACAGGTTAAGTTCATCCCAACTTTTAAGTTTGCTAGGTTACTTAATCAAATCTTTATCTAAGCAATTCCCAATTTCTGAGAACATAGCTTAAGCGCATCCCAATTCCATATTTATTATGCCTAGCCCTAAAGATTCTGAACAGCAACAATTTTTGAAATCTAGTGATTCTAGTCAAATGCTTACGGTTAGCAATAAATCAGAAATTACTACTACAGTTCCTCAAGAGCGGTTTGATCAACCTGTAATTTTACGACAGCCAAGGTTTTGGTCGAGAGCGATCGCTTGGTCATTAATGGGAATAACTAGTGCTGTGGTGATATGGGCTTCCGTTGCCCAAATTGATGAAGCTGTACCTGCCCAAGGCAAACTAGAACCAGAAGGCACAGTATCAGAGGTGCAGGCTCCTGTGGGTGGTGTGATTAAAGAAATTTTAGTCAAAGATGGACAAAGGGTAAAAAAAGGAGAGGTGCTGATCCGCCTTGATTCCGCCACTGCCAAAGCGCAATTACAATCTTTACGCAAAGTTCAGACTGCCTTAACCCAAGAAAATAATTTTTACCGTTCTATGCTCCAAGGGCTTCCTGCTCCTACAAGTGCTGACTTACCCATTGAACGCTTATCTTTGGCAAGAAATCGGGAGGAGTTAGTAGCAGAAAATCAACTCTATATTGCTCAAATCTCTGGCTCAGGTGGGTCATCTTTATCCTCTGAACAGCAAATGCGCTTACAAGCAATCCAATCCGAAGCTAGCTCTCGGGTCAATGCCGCCGCCCTAGAAGTTAATCAATTACAAAGCCAACTCCAACAGGCTCAAGCCCAACTATTTACAGCCGAAGAACAATTGCCCATTGATAAAAAAATATTAGAAGACCTAGAGCCACTATTAGCAGAAGGCGGCATTCAAAGAGTACAAGTGGTACGCCAACAGCAACAGGTGTATACGCGTCAATTAGATGTGAAGAGATTTCGGCAAGAGGTGCAGAGAATACAGTCGGCGATCGCTCAAGCTATTGCTAGAGTCCAAAACACTGTATCCCTATCTCAGACTGATGTTTTAGCTCGGATGTCGGAAAATGACAAACGGATTGCGGAAATTGATAGTCAGTTAACCAAAATCATTTTAGATAACGATAAACGCCTTGCCGAAACTGAAAGTCAAATTATTCAGGCGCAGCAAACTATTACTTACCAAGATATTACCGCTCCGATCGCAGGGACAGTATTCGATCTTAAGGCAGGACTCGGATATGTCACCAATAGCGCGAATGCTGCAACTCCAGTTTTTAAGATCGTGCCTGATGATGCTTTGGTTGCTAGGGTTTATATTACTAATAAAGATATTGGCTTTGTCAGAGAAGGGCAGCCCGTAGATGTGCGTGTGGATTCTTTCCCTTTTAGTGAATTTGGCGATATTAAGGGGACATTAATTTCTATTGGTTCCGATGCCCTGCCCCCTGATCAAATCTTTAATTACTACAGATTTCCTGCCAAAATTAAGTTAGATCGTCAAAATCTATCGGTCAATGGCAAAAAAATTGCTCTCCAGTCGGGAATGTCTATAAGTGGCAATATTAAGCTGCGGAAGCGCAGTGTTATGAGTATTTTTAGTGAATTATTTAGTACCAAGGTCGATAGCTTGAAAAATGTGCGGTAAGGGAAGTAATGGGAGGTGTGTATTGTGCCTGTAAAAATTGCGATTGCTCAAATTCACTTAGATTTAGGGCAGAAAGTTAGGCTAGATCAGATAAGTTGGCAAGAATTTGAAAGAATTTTAGAAGATTTGGGAGAACATCGCCATTCCCACATTGCCTATTACCGAGGAGTATTAGAAATTGGGATGCCATTACCAGAACACGAACGAGCTAAGGTTTTGATTGGTGATTTCCTCAAGATCATACTAGATGAACTAGGTTTGGAATGGGAATCCTTGGGTTCTACTACGTTTAAGAATCACAAAATGCTGGCGGGAATTGAACCTGATGATTGCTTTTATATAAAAAACTGTGCGGCGATCGTGGGCAAAAAGCGACTAGACCTAAATATTGATCCTGTTCCTGATTTAGCGATCGAGGTGGATTTGACTTCTCAGACTAAAATCAGTGCCTATGAGAGTTTGGCTATTCCTGAAATTTGGCGAATAAAAAATAATCAGTTGGAAATTAATCTGTTTAGAGACGGAAAATATATCTATTCAGCAACTAGTGAGAGTTTGCCATTTATACCTGTCTCTGTGGGAATTTCGCAGTTTCTAGAAAATAGTAAAAATGCACCAATGAGTTCGATCAGAAAAGAGTTTAGGCTATGGGTACAAAAACAATGTGGAATTTAAGGATTAATTAAATGGTTAAGCGAATCGCCTTTTTAGGTTTAGGGGTGATGGGCAGTGCAATGGCAGCGAATCTTGCCCGTTTTGGTTGTGTTGTCGTCGGCTGGAATCGGACAAGCGATCGCTCTAGTATCAAGCTTGCCAGTCATGCAGGAGTAAAGATTGTTAAGAACTTACAGGATGCCATTAAAGAAGCTGATTTAATTTTTTCCTGTTTAGGCGATATTCCTGATGTGATGGAAGTGTTGGTAAATCAGGTGGCAAATCTGGAGCATAAATCTGCTTTAGTGATAGATACCTCGACTATTGGTACGGATGCTGCCCGCACTATTGGTAAACTGTTAGGCGAAAAGGGCTTAAGATTTTTAGATGCGCCGATCTCTGGTGGTGATATTGGGGCAAGGGATGGCACTTTAACAATTATGGTGGGCGGCGATCGCTCTGATTTTGAAGAGGTAAATCCTTACCTAGAAATGATCGGCAAAAATATTTTTCACTGTGGCAATTTGGGCAGTGGGCAGGCAGTAAAGCTTTGTAATCAAGTTTTAGTATCTACTTATATGGTAGGAATTTGTGAGGCAATTCTTTTAGCCGTGAAAACAGGAATTGATCCTAATTTAATGATTGCGGTTTGTGGTTCTGGAGCCGCAGGGTCTTGGGCGTTATCAAATTTAGGAGCGAAGGTAGCAGGTCAAGATTTTGCCCCCGGATTTATGGTTAAGCATATTCTCAAAGATTTACGAATTGTTAAAGCTGTTGGCGATCCTGAAAATTTATTGGGAGTAGACTTGAGCGATCGCTTATTTAAGCTAGTAAATGAACTTGAGGGCGGCAGTGAACAGGGAACTCAAGCTATGATTCGAGCTTATTTGCAGCTTTAATTTCTAATTTTTAGTTAGATTAATTAGATTTTTAGGAGCGATCGCTCTTCAGCAGTTAGATCTGAAGGTTTAAGATCTCGGCGCATAATAGTGCCAGCTACACTGGTAATAGTGCGAGGTAGAGTTTTTTGATCTACAACTTCTAAGGTACGCATATTGTAGGTAGTGTAGGTGGTGGCTTGAGAATTTAAATTGATATCAACCACGGTTAAAGAATTAATAGGACGGAGATTGCTATTTAGCCAAGGGCGAGGTCCACTACCTAAAGCTCCAGTATGTAGAAGTTCTAGGCTGCCTTTACGGGCGGGATAGTAGGCATGGTTGTGACCGCTAATATAGGTATGGACTTTATATTTTTCAAGAAGCGATCGCAGTTTTTCATTATCAGCAAGGATTTCTCCAGCAGTATTTCTCCCAACCGCAACTGCATAAAGTGGCAAATGTCCGATCGCTATCCGCATTTTAGCTGTTTGGGCAATGGGAGTAGCTAAAGCTTTTTCTGCCCAAATCACCTGATCCCTGGGAATTTGCCCCGTAGAAGCATCCCAAATTAGGTAGAAAATATCATTGTGTTTGGCGGTGTAGTGAAAGGGAAAGTTATCCCGATCAATAAAGTTTAAGCTCTGAGTGTGTTTGGGATTGCGCCAATAGGCAGCCGCTAATTCACGTTCATTTCCAAATAAAAATTTTCCACCCACAGATAAAGCCCCCGAAGCATCATGATTACCTAATGTAAAAATATAGGGAATTTTAGCCTTACGAATTGGTGCAGCAATATAGCGATCAAAGGCTGCCCACATTGCCTCGATTTCGGGCTTAGTTAAGGACGGATATTGTCCAGCAATCATATCACCACTGCACAGCACCAAATCTGGTTGCCAATCAGCGATCATTTGTACTGATTTAATAACTTGCGGTTCATAATCCGTTGAGCCATAGGCACTATTTAGGTCGCTAATTACTAAGACCCGCACATCTCCCCGCACAGGGGCAAATAAACCTTTAGGTGCAACAGGAACTTTAGCAGCGATCGCTTCATTTACAGAAGATGGAAGGGATGGAGAGGACGGAATATTAGTTTGGGTTCTGGAGCTAGATAAAATTTTCTGAGTAGCACCAGTGATCACCCCACCAGCGACTACACCACCTAAAAACAATAACTGACGACGGCTAATTTTCATTGGCTAATTTTTAATTACTATGCAGACTCTAGTATTCCAACACAATTCAAACATAGATTAATATATCGTAAAGCATATTCTGCAGCTCGATTAATTTATAGCTATGCCAAAGTTAATAATCTAAATGCAGGCTTAGAACCATTAATTGGTGACTTAGGCCAATGATTCAAAAAGTCCAAAAAATCAACCAAAGACTTTTTAACAATTTCCACACCATAAAGATCTGCATCGGATCAGCTTTAAACTCCATCTATGCAGGTTTAAACTCGATCACCTAAAGTCTAGACTTCATCGAAGTCGCTTTTTACTAGATCTTTGTAGGCTTGAACTGGATTAGAGCAGGTTTAGGCTTTATAGAATAGCATTACCCTACTAGAATTTGGCAGATCAAAAAAATCGCTCTACATATCTTTTTAAAGACAAATGGAGCGATGATTCTTTAATCTTAGATTAGATACTTACTTTTTCTTTCTAGTACAAGGCGGCTGAAGTCTAGACAATCGTTTTAGTTTGCTATAGTCTTACCAGAATAGATTTTTTAAGTTACCTTACTTTACCCTTTTTTCTTTCTAGTCTGCTTAAATGCCCACACCGCACCCAAAGCCACAAGACCCACAGCAGGACTAAACTCAAAGGGTACAGGTGTGATATTCAAAGTAACCGTACCAATAGAATCAGTACCACTTTGGTTAAAGCTTCTAATTAATAGGCTCCATTCTCCATCTCCCACAGGACTAAAGGCGGCAAAGTTCTCAATATCGGCTAATCCTTCAATATCAGAAGCACTATCTATGGCTAAAAAAGTACCGTTTTGATAAGATGGAGCCCCAATGGTAGTGCTTCCTTCATCACTAAAGGTGACATTATTGAAAGTTGTACCATCAGCTATATTTTGAGCTAGGAATAATGTTTGACTGTTACTAGGCGATCGCAGATATATAAGTAAATTTCCCAAGTTTCCATTAGTGTCAGAGGTTAGAGCAGCAATATTTAAGCTGACAGTACTGGGATTAGAGGTGCCAGTTACATCAAAAGTGATGAGATTGTCTTCGCCATTATTTAGTATGCCGCTACCCATACCCATAAATGGAAGAGCGTGAGCAGGCAGGGTTATGAGCAATCCAGTGGCGATCGCCCCGACGAAAGAAGTTAACAAGGTTTTCATAATATGATCCGTAGAAGTTAAGTTAGTTATTGAGAACTATATAGTCGCTGACGTTGAGAGTTCCAGATAGAGAGGATACAGATGCAGAGCCTATGCCTTGGAAGCGGGTAATTCGGGTTAAGAAGTCGTCACTAGAACTAAAAGTACTAACTCCATCATTAACACCAAGATAAGTTCCGCCATTCCAGTTAAAGAAGACCGCTTCATTTTGCCCCAGAATTTGAGAGCCGGTCGCATCTTTATCTTTATCTTTATCAGCAAAAGCCGATGCCGTAACCACATTAATAGTTGCCCCAGTTAATACACCTGCATTAAATAAGCCTGTGATATTGGTATTAGTAAATTCAAAGCGATCGCCTTCAGTTTGGATAAAGTCAGGAATGCTATCCATATTATTAAGAACTGAGTCAGCAAAACTTTCATAGCTATAGAAATCAGCCCCTGTTCCACCTGTTAAGGTATCTCTACCAGGTCCTCCAAATAGGCGATCGTTTCCATCTCCACCAGTCAGGCGATCGGTACCCGTTAGACCTCGAATTGTGTCGTTCCCCTGAGTACCGATTAGGAAGGAGTCATTCCCCGCAGTACCAATAATATCTCCAGAGACCAAATCATCATTGTTAATAATAATTGTGGAGTTATTATTACCCAATGTTCCTAACTGCGGGTTGGAAAGGGAAAGAATAATGGTTTCATTACTTTCAACATTAGTATCGCCAACTACTGAAAGCGTAATGGTTTTACTAGTTTCGTTAGCACCAAAAGTTACAGTCCCAATAGCAGAACTACTAGTAGTGTAATCATTGCCCAAAGTAGCAGTCCCGCCAAGGGCATAGTTAACTGTACTTGTAGCACCTGTGCCTACGCGATTAATTGTATATGTAAGATTTTGAGTTCCCGAATTGCCTTCTGTAACTGAAATGGCACTGCGATCGATATTATAGACAAAGAAGTTGCTGGCTCCCAATTGAATTACTTCGCGGCGGAATTTTTGCTGATTGGTCTGGGCTAAGTCTTTAGAAACTGTGCCGTCCCCGTACCAAATAGTGTCGCCGTTATCTACTAGTAGTTCTATTTGACTTGAAGCAGTTAAGGAATTAGGAACTTCAATAATACTTTCAAAGCTACCACCACTGGCACTTAATCCCGTTAAGTCAGCTGCACGCAATACAGGAGCATTGCTAGGAATCCCATCCCAAGTGTAAAGCCTAAAGTCGTTGGGTGCAGTTCCCATTGCTGATCCTGCTGGACCCGCCACAATCAAGTATTGATTACTAGAGTTACGTTCAATACTCCGTATGCCTCTACCGCCCAAATCCAAGAAAATGGGTGCCGCAAAGTTAGCAGAGCCAGAAGTTCCACCCGTTCCATTGAGGATAGAAGTGAAGTTGGTGACGGCAATAATCAGGGCATCCGTCCGAGTGCTAGTTGGAGATTGGGGCGCACGGAAGGAAACGTAGGCAGTAGTGCCATCGGGAGCAAACGTTAAACCTTCAATATTAAAGCCACTGGATTGTTCAGGTAAAACACCATTAGCAGCACTGGCAGCTAAACCTAAGAAGCCAGCACCTAAACCATGTCCATTATTATTATCCCAAGCAATAAGGTCATCTTCTAGAAACTGATAGTAGCCACCAAAGGCAAGAGTACTTGCGGCGCCTGTTCCTGAAATCGTAGTGGAGAAAATCCGTTCACGGTTCGGGCGATCGCTACCACCAGAATTATTACTATGGGAACCCAGCCAGTAAATTGTATTACCTACACGGCTAGAGGCTTCAATATCAACTTCACTGCCGCCTGACAAGCCTAGGGAAGAAGTAAAGTTAAATTGATTGATCGGCAGTCCAGAATTGGTGCGATCGTATAAGCGAATGGTTTGGTCTTCATCATCAGCCACAAACGCATAGGTAGAATCAATAGTGATCGCACTCGAAGCATCGGAAGTACCTGTTAAAAATCTGGTGGTAGTGGGATTAACCGAAGCCGCCGAAGCACCATAGTTAATGACATAGTTAGAAGTATTGGTGCCATCGCTGACGGTAACGGTAATATTGGCTAGACCCACTGCCGAAGGGGTAATTTTGAGATTGCGGCTTGCTCCAGTCCCTGTAAGGCTAAGATTGGCATTACTAACTACGCTTTGATTATTACTAATTGCAGTCACAGTTAAGTTACCAATGGGGGTATCCGTATCCGCAATGGTAAAGTCAATTCCTAAATTTTTAGCAGAATCCGTAGGATCGTTAATAACCCCACTCACAGCCCCTGATCCAGAAATATTTAATAAGTTGAGGGTGCCACCATCAAGGAAGTTGGTAGTGGCTGTAGTATTTACTTGAACAGTAGGAGCATTAGTTACGGGGGCAATAGCAACAAAAGTCCCTGGACTACCAATGTCACCGCCAGAAGAAGTAATGGAATTTTGAGCATCACTTGCGGAAGCTAAAAACCAACTGTTATTAATGGTAAAAGGATCGAGGTTATTGCGGAATGTCCAACCACTGCGATTTAGAGTCTGAATAGTTCCAGAAAAAGTTTGATCTCCATAGGTTAGGCGATCAACTTGGGCATTAGTATTATCGTAGATGTTAATCTCATCACCACGTCCGAGGTTTTGATTAAGTCCGCCAATTACTTTAACAGAATTTGATAAACCCCATGCTGTGCGGAAGGCTGCTGCAGTTGATTCAGTTAAAATTACCGATTCCCCCGCCGCCACTGTGCCAAATGCACCTAAAGAGAACGATCCAGCAGTACGAGAACTATCATCAAAGCTCCAGCTTGTTAGATCGATCGCCGTATCGCCTACATTAGTAAATTCAATAAATTCACCATTAATGGCAGAGTACGCATACTCGGTGATTTGGATAGTATCGTTATCGGTAATCGTAATATTTTGCAAAGTCGTAGCGCCTAGACCAATGCCAGAAGAGGGATTACTAATAGTTAATGCGGCAACTTCATTTCCTTCTAGGACCGAATCATTAACAACGCTAAAAGTTACTGAACCAGTAGTTTGACCGTCCAGAATTGTAATGGTGGTATTACTTAGGTTAAAATCCCCTGCGGTAATCCCTGTGCCAGATGCGGCAATGGTTACAGTTTGATTCCCCACTACAGCAGTTGAAGCGGTGGCAGTGACTGTAATGGTTGTACTATCGGACTCTAGGCGAGAGTTAGCATCTACGGATAGATTGACTGTGGGAATAGAAGCGATCGCAAATGCGGTTGAGCTAAAAGGTACATCAGGAGCAGTACCATCGATACTTTGATCACCAGAAGCATCTTGAACCAGCCAGTTAGCAGGGTTATTAATTAAGGGAAGGTAAGAGACAAAGCTGGATTGTCCTGAACGAGTACCATTGTAGGCGGCAATATCTAGGTCATCATCAACAGTAGAAAAATCAATGGCGTTAGTACCTGCGGTCAGTCCCGTATTGGTTAATAGACCATTAGCAGCATTGAATCCACCGTTGGCGATCGCCGTAATAAAAGTTGGAGAAATGACACTACCTTGGTAAGCATAGATAACTTCATCATTATTACCAATGGAAAGGGTTCCAGCCGAAAGGGTTCCTGTGCTTACAGATTTAGTTACCAAACTAGTGCTACTAAATCTGACAATAGTACCTGCTGTAACTAGTGAATCTGCTGTCCAAGTAAATCTACCTTCTCCTGAATTAAAGGCAGAGCCGTCCCATTCGTTATCCTCAAAGGTAATGGTCTCCCCTAAGCTAATATCAGCGATCGCCACAAAAGCAAAATCGTCACTGCCATCTGCATTAAACCCAACAAATGCGATATTTCCCGCCACGAGTGCCATAAATTCCCTCAAAAGACTCTTGATGTGTTGATTGTGCTTATTTCTAGGTAAACCGTGTATGTCACTAAATTAGTTAAACTTAGTTGCAATAGTAAGTTTGGATGCTCAATTCTAGAATTGCCCTAAGAATCGTATCATTGCTTACAAAGCATTAAGGTTAAGCATTTTTTAAGGTATGGATAAGAGTCGGGTTTAATATTTTTGAACTTTAACCATGTAATTAATGATTTTTAATTGAGTAGAAACTTAGATTTAGCGTTACAAATATGGGAACTTTTGGTTGCGATAAAATTGTTGAATTAATAGCTGGGATTAGGGT
>CASBQR010000161.1 GCA_949127865.1 Synechococcales cyanobacterium PMM_0082 | reverse complement strand
TCAGGTAGATTGATATATCCAGAGGCTAGGGTATAAATTAGTTTTTGGATAATTTTGAGAATTGACGTACTTAAAACTTGGGAATTAGAAGAGCGATCGCTAAGTTCTAAAAATTTAAGAGTGAGGTTTTGGCAACATTTAATTACTTGGGGTTCTGATAATTTATCAAGATTTTCGGCAATATCGATTAACGTTAAAGCTAGTTCAGGCGAGACTATTGCAGCCCTTATATTTACGGATTCAACCATTCTCAATAAAGAACAGCATCGAGCGTAGGCATATTGGGTATGGGTAAATAGGGGGAAGTTTTGGGGTTGAGGTTGATAATTTAGAGCTAGATCGGCGATCGCTATGTGGTCTAAACAAGTTTGGATATAGGTTTCGGTGAGCTTAAAGTTAATCATGCCGCGATCGGTAATGGTAATTACTAATTGCTCTGTTGTAGAAATAGATTGGTAAAGAATTTGAGCAATTTCAGTAGAAGTTTTTGCTAATTTGGAGCTTAATTGATAGGCGATCGCTGAAGTATAATCACAGCCATAATTAGGATGACAAAATCTGATAGAAATATTTAGATCATCTAAGTTATGAATTTGGTTGTAAATTTGAAAAGTCACTGACTCTAAAATATTCTGAATGAACTTGGTTGGTAAATTTGTTTCTAAATTCATAGAGAACCTAAATTGATAAATAAATTGATAAAAGGGATAGGCGTAGTTAGTATTTTTCTATCTTCCCTAATCACGCCATTAGCTTGGGGAATTTGTGTTGCGGATTTACAAAAACAAGTAGAAGTAATAGTTCAGTCTCCAAGGTTGCGATCGGCAAGGGTGGGAGTTTTTGCCAGTAAGTTAGATACGTTAAATCAGCCTATCGTGAATATTGATAGCAATAAGTATTTTACTCCTGCTTCCAATGTCAAATTATTCACCACGGCGACGGCTTTAGAAATTTTGGGCGCAAGTTATCAAATTAAGACAAGTTTACTTATAGATCAAACAGGTGAAAATTTATGGATCAAGGCTGGTGGCGATCCCAGTTTTAATGAAGATTCCTTAAAATCCCTAGTGCAGGCTTTAGTTCAATCTTTAAAAGCTAGAGGGATTAAAGCGATCGCCTCTAATATCAAAGCGTTACCAGAGCTAAAAGGTTCAGGGCTTGGAAAAGGGTGGCAATGGGAAGATTTACAGGAATATTATGCAGCGATCGCTCATTCATTCATTTTTGATGAGAATGTTTTGGATTGGACAATTACGCCTACCAAAATTAATCAACCTGTAAAATTTAGTTGGAATCGTCCAGATTTAGCCCGAGATTGGATTATCGAAAATCAGGCAATTACAGTTAATTCTTCCTTAACTAACTCCTTAAAAGTAGAGCGATCGCTTGCTCAAAAAAGAATCTTGATCACGGGACAACTTCCACTAAATTCAGAACCCGAACTAGGGGCAACGGCAATACCAGACCCAGAAGCGCATTTTCTCCAGCTTTTGCGAAGGGAAATAATTAAACAAGGAATTAGTTTTAAGCCTGAAGTTCTGAATATATCTAATTCTTCAATCCCAGCGATCAAAGTCGCCACATTCCTTTCTCCCACCTTGACAGAGCTGATAAAAGTCACAAACAAGCAAAGCCATAATCTCTATGCCGAAGCTTTACTCCGCAGAGTTGGTGTATCTTTTGACATCGCCAATCCATCAGGACAAAAAGATTCTAGCGATCTAGGGATAGAGGCAATTACTAAATTTTTAGCAATAAAAGGAATTTCTGAAGTAGTAATGCAAGATGGTTCAGGTTTATCAACTTTGAATTTGGCAACGCCCAGAGCGATCGCTCAATTATTAACGCTCATGGCAAATAATCCTGTATTTAGAAATTCCTTAGCGACCGCCAATCAAGATGGTACTTTAAAAAATCGCTTCAAGACTCAAAATATTAATATGCAAGGCAAAACGGGAACCTTAACAAGTGTAAGTGCATTATCTGGATATATTCAGCCGCCTAAATATCCTGAAATCGCTTTTAGTATCATCATCAATAATTCCAACTTGTCTAGTAGTGAATTAACTAAAGAAATAGATGAGATCGCTTTGCTCTTAAATGCATCGGAAGAGTGTAATTAACGTCAGTTCGAGTTAAAGATTGGAGATTAATCATTCAAACTTTACTCCAACCATTAATTTGATCCCCTACCGTATTGGGCATCCTCCCAACATGGGCTTTTAACTGAGCGATCGCGCGGCATCTTTTCGTTCTCTTATTTAGTATTTCAAGAATACTTTACGACGTGTAAAATTGTTGCCAGCTATAATCTTCAGGCTTCCAGCCAATCTTCTAGTCAATCTTTAGAAGGACTTGTCATTCATCTCAACGATCCGCAGTGGCAAGAAGTTTTTCTGTAATTGCTCGACTAGGGGGGATAAGGGAAAGGGAAGAAATAGGAGAAAGAGCATTGGTGATGGCTTGAAAAGCAGAGAGACCTTGCCGCTTACCAGTATTGACAATAGAACGCACCGCAGCAAAGAGGTTTTTACCCCAATCCGAGCGAAACCCATTAGTAACCTTACGAAAAATCACATT
>CASBQR010000160.1 GCA_949127865.1 Synechococcales cyanobacterium PMM_0082 | reverse complement strand
TCATAATACTACGGTATGGTGTCGATGATTGTGCGTTATTAAAACTATTAGAAATTTAGATAGATACTTTAGATAAAAGTTTTGATGGAAATCTTAGAAATTGCTGGTAAAAAATTTAACTCTCGCCTGATGACAGGAACGGGAAAATATCGTGATTTTGAAACTATGCGTCAAGCGATCGCTGCCAGTGGGAGTGAAATTGTCACCGTAGCTGTACGCCGAGTGCAGGCAAATGTCCAAGGACATGGAGGCTTAGGCGAAGCATTGGATTGGCAAAAATATTGGCTTTTACCCAATACCGCAGGCTGTGCTACGGCGGATGAGGCAGTCCGAGTGGCGAGATTAGGTAGGGAAATGGCAAAAATTTTAGGGCAGGAGGACAATAACTTTATTAAATTAGAAGTGATCCCCGATCCTAAGTACTTACTTCCCGATCCAATTGGTACCTACCGCGCCGCCGAACAATTAGTCAAAGAGGGTTTTGCTGTACTGCCCTATATTAATGCTGATCCCATGTTGGCAAAGGCTCTTGAAGAAATCGGTTGTGTGACCGTAATGCCTTTAGCGTCTCCGATTGGTTCAGGGCAGGGCTTAAAAAATACAGCCAATATTGCCATAATTATTGAGCAGTCTAAAGTTCCTGTAGTAGTTGATGCGGGGATTGGTGTACCCAGTGAAGCAGCGCAGGCAATGGAATTAGGCGCAGATGCTCTATTGATTAATACAGCGATCGCCCAAGCAATTGATCCTGTAGTTATGGCTAAAGCTATGGGCATGGCAACTTTAGCAGGCAGAATGGCATATTTAGCAGGTAGAATTCCCATTAAAGAATATGCAAGTCCTAGCTCTCCCATCGCAGGAAAGATCAGTTAAAACTCGGTATAATATGAAGCAGCTTTAGTTTTTATAAAATATGGCAGAAAAGTCAAATAGTTTTTTGGGAGGCTTTATTCTCGGCACGATCGCTGGTAGTGCTTTGGGAATTCTGCTAGGCTCTAAGCTCAACAAAATTTTGGAACAAGACGATGCAAGTAACCTAGAAGATGAAAATACTACACCTGCTACCACCGAAGAAATTGCTACTAGAACCAAGCGGGGCTTAGAACAAAAAATTGCCCAACTCAATGCCGCGATCGATGCCGTGAGCCAAGAACTATCAACTTCTGAAAGCAACGGTAAATCTCCACAGATAGAAAAGCTTTAATCTCAGCGTAGAATAGTTCAAGTATTATTTGGAGCAAATTATGGACGTTATTTTACAAACCGTACTTTCATTTATCAGCATCTACCTTGCCTTATTATTCATACGGGTACTCTTAACATGGTTCCCCAACATTAATTGGAGTAATCAACCATTTACTGCCCTCAGCCAAGTTACTGACCCCTACTTAAACGTATTTCGCTCCATAATTCCGCCTATGGGTGGCATGGATTTTTCGCCAATGTTGGCATTTTTAGTGTTAAGCTTACTGCAAAGAACCCTAGCTAGTGCTATAGGTGGCTTTTAGTTTAGGCTCAAAAAATATACAAAGAATATGCTTGATTTGAGTGGTAAAACTGCTCTGGTTACAGGAATTGCTAATAATCGTTCGATCGCTTGGGGAATTGCCCAACAGTTGCATCAAGCGGGAGCTAAATTGGCTATTACCTATCTGCCTGATGATCGGGATCGAACTTTATCAAAGGTTAAAGATTTAGTTGCACCATTGTCTCCCGATCTACTATTACCATGCGATGTCCAGAATGATGCCCAAATCGATGAAATGTACGGGTCGATCGCCAAGTCTTGGGAAAAATTAGATATTTTAATTCACTGCTTGGCTTTTGCTAAAAAAGAAGAATTAAGTGGTAATTTTACAGATATTTCACGAGATGGCTTTCAACTAGCCTTAGATGTAAGCGCCTTTTCGCTGATTAGTCTTTGCAAGGGCGCAAGACCTTTAATGACCGCAGGCGGAAGTGTAATTACTCTTACTTACATTGGCGGAGCTAGAGTTGTACCTAATTACAACATTATGGGAATTGCTAAAGCAGCCCTAGAGATGAATGTCCGCTACTTAGCACAGGATTTAGGCTCCCAGAATATTCGGGTCAATGGTATTTCGGCAGGACCAATTAGAACTTTGGCATCGGCAGCGATCGGTGATATTCATAAAATGCTCCATCACGTTCAGGAAGTATCTCCTTTGAAGCGTTTGGTAAGTCAAGTAGAAGTAGGAAATGTTGCAGCATTTTTAGCAAGCGATCTATCTAGTGCAATCACTGGACAGATTCTATATGCTGACTGTGGTTATGAAATAATGGGTGCCTAGATTTGCATGGAGATTGAAACTCTCAGCGAGACTTTTCCTTTATTTGATGTAGCTGATCCAGAGCTTCTGGAATGGCTGACGACTGTAGCGGTAGAAAAAGAGTATGCCCCACGGCAAAAGATCATAACTGAAGATGCTTGGGGTAATGCGGTTTACTTTATTTTGTCGGGTTGGGTTAAGGTTTATCAGCAACGGGATGATGAAATTCTAACTCTTGATGTCTTGGGTAAAGGCGGAATATTTGGGGAAATTGCAGTTTTAGATGAGGCTCCTCGCCTTACTAATGTTATTGCTTTAACCAAGGTAAATATTCTTACTATTCCTGCCCAAAGATTTTTGCAATTTTTATTTAAAGATGCTCAAGTCCATCATCGTATGCTGAAGATGATCATTAAAAGATGGCGTAAAGTTAATCAACGTTTGCAATTGTCGCAAGAAGCCCCCCTAGTCCGAGTTGCCAATATTTTGCTAAATTTAGGAGAAACCTATGGTAGTGATACGAGTTTAGGACTGGAAATATTTAATTTTTCTACCCATGAAATCTCTGACTTGTCAGGAGTTAGTTTTGAGGATACAGCACAGGTATTGGAGCGCATGACCGAGAAGGGTTGGCTGCAAATAGATAAAAAAGAACAAATTCTCACCCTGTCAAATCATAAACAAATTTCGCAATTGATTGGTAACTAGGCTTTGTATGGGTTTCAGTAATGTTTGTTCTGAACAGTGCTGAGAAAATACAGTCATAATATATGTAGAAATACTGTAGTATCTATTTCCATAGCTTGTGGGTAAAAATATTACTAAGTAAAAACAGTAAGTATGGCTGGAGCCTAGTAAGCAGCAGAAATTAGTTTTGTTGACTTACTAAGGTTAAGTAAATTAGTAGGAAGGTGTGATTTGGATAATCGACATATTCAGTTTTGTGATTCCCCTAACTTGGTAGATTTTGAGCAGTTACAGGAATTATTTAAAGTTAGTGCATTTTGGGCTAGGGAACGAACTATAGAAGATTTAAGAGTGGCGATCGCTAATTCTAATCCAGTAATTACAGTGTGGGATGGTAATAGGTTGATTGGTCATGCTCGTGCAACTAGTGATGTGGTTTACCGAGCAACTATTTGGGATGTGGTTGTCGATCCAGATTATCGAGGTACAGGCTTAGGGCGGAAATTAGTACAAACTGTATTGGCACATCCTCGGGTTTGTAATGTGGAACGGGTGTATTTGATGACTTCTTTGCAGCAAAAGTTTTATCAACACATTGGCTTTGAGCTTAACTCTAGTACAACTATGGTTTTACATAATAATCATGGTTCAGAAGTTGAAGTTTTATTAACACAATCAACGGTATCTGGCTAACGGCGAAGTTGAGCCGCCACAAAAATTTTAACCTTTCAAATACTTAGTCATATCCAACGCATTGTTGTGCGTCCTGTCAACATCCTTTGATCTCCACCAATCTTTCCCCAGAACTCAATATTTCTAATGCTTCTGGTAAAGTCAAACTCAATATCTCTCGTAACCGAGCATTCGATGTGTTCCCGCAAGTTAACCAAATGATTTGTGGTGGTACTCCAAGTCGGTCAACCAAATCTACAAAATCGCTATCTTTGGTCATAAATATAGCTCCTTTGGCTTTGGCTGCCTCAAAGATTTCTGGATCTTCAGCATCTCTTAAGCCGATATCTCGTAAGGCTATCGCTGAAACTCCAAATGAACTTGTAATCCACATTGCGATCTCAGGTGACAAATGTGCATCAATCCAAATCGTGGTCATGCGACCAACACAGAATGATTGATTTTACGTGAAGCATAGGCCAGTGATGCCTTTAAGTCATCCATTTCTAAATCTGGCAGTTCTTCCAAAATTTGTTCAGCACTAAGCCCTGCTGCAAATAGATCCAAAACATCGGATACCCTAATTCTCATGCCGCGAATACAAGGGCGACCGCCACACTGTTTAGGGTTAACTGTGATTCGTTCAAGTAGTTCTAACATTTTACACAATCCTCTTAAATCATAGGACTTACGCAGTATACAAATAAAATCTATATTTAAATGGGATTTGGGGCAGAGTCCCAATTGAAAGTGAAGCCCTAAAACTCTCACTCTCGAAGTTTTCGTGAATTTGTGTGAGTAAGTCCTAATTAAACTAAAATCAGGTGCTTGACTAAATAAAAAGTTCTTGGATTATTACTATATGCTTCAAATTACCTCAAAAACTATAATTAATTGATTGATAATCCAAAGAAAATTTATTTACTTAAGTATCTTAACCAGTATATTTAATCCGTAGAGAAAGGTAGATAGAATTACAGTAAATTAGTATGACTATAGCGGCAAGATTTAGGCAAATTATTAGTAAGCTTGAGCAGTTATCTAAGATTAATTTAATTGGAAACTGGGAGCAAGATTTAAGTGGTGAACTAGTACCTGTGGGAGAGAAAGATAGCCTACTTTTTCCACAAAGTAATGGTGTTGTGCATTTAAGTCAGACTTGGATAGTACCAAAGACTTTAAGTAATTTAGACTTAAGCAATTCAATAATCAGATTAAAACTAATATGGTGGGCATCATTAGTAGAGGTTTATATTAATGGGATAAAAGTTCAAGAAGGTGATTTATTTGATCAAAAATGTCGGCTTTTATTAATAGAAAATGCCCAAGAAGATCAAATTTTCAAGGTAGAAATTAAGCTCATAAC
>CASBQR010000159.1 GCA_949127865.1 Synechococcales cyanobacterium PMM_0082 | reverse complement strand
TCCCACCACGATCGCGCCAACGGGTTTCCAACTTTTCATGGATATTGCCAAAAACAGGAAAGAAATGATAGTCAACGGAGACTTGATCGGGAAAATTAGTGGTTAATTCATCAATGCGAATTTGGGCGATATATGCCCAAACACAGAGAACATCGGAAAAGTAAGAGATATGAATAGGTTCCATTGTTTTTTAATTAGATAGTGTTTCTAGATTTCAAAAGTGGCGATCGCTCTTGGTGATTCATTTTCAGCCAGAGATTCTTGGATCGGTCGTTTGCGATTTTTCCAAAGTTTGCAATACAAAATTGGAACCGCCGATCGCGAAAGTAGCAAGGATGCAACTTCACCTGCCATCAGCGAGATCGCTTAACCTTGGAAGATCGGATCAGCCAGAATAATTGCCGATCCGACAATCACCGCCGCCGCCGTCAATAACATCGGACGGAAACGCACGGCTCCCGCATCAATGACCGCTTCTTCGAGGGGCATTCCTTCTTTTAAGCGTAGCTCAACGAAGTCTACAAGAATAATCGAGTTTCGCACGACAATACCCGCGCCAGCAATGAAGCCAATCATTGAGGTTGCCGTGAAGAAGGAACCCATGAGCCAGTGAGCAGGCATAATTCCAATTAAGGAAAAGGGAATCGCGGTCATGATTGCTAAGGGCGTGGTGAAGGATTGGAACCAGCCCACAACCAACGCATAAATCAAAACCATGACAATCGCAAAGGCAATACTCAGATCGCGGAATACCTCATAGGTAACTTGCCATTCACCATCCCATTTAATCGAATAGTTTTCCGTAGTTGGTGGTTGCTCAGTGAGAAAAGTTTGGATTTTTGCACCAGTGGCAGGAATCAGTTTGTCGATCTGAGGTTGCAAGTTAAGCATCGCATAGACAGAACTCTCGACTCTGCCCGACACATCGCCTAAGACATAAACAACGGGCTGGAGATTTTTGTGATAAATACTGGTATCGGCGATCGCAGTTTCGGTTTTCACAAGCGAACTTAAAGGTACGAGATTGCCATTTGTACCTTTGAGATTCAGCGATTTGAGATCGTTGAGACTGGTGCGGCTGGACTGACTAAAGCGCAGGTTATATCAGTGGACTTGTACAACTGATAAATTTTTAATATTTTTGAAATTAGCTATAATAACTTAACTTTAATTTACAAAAATTCACGAATGCTAGAAACTGCGATCGCCCCCCAGAAGTCTTTACCATTTACCCCGACCGATACATTCATCCATAGACATATTGGCGTGAATTTCAAAGAGATTGAGGAAATGCTTAATGTTTTAGGATTAGGCACTATCGATGATTTGGTCAATAAAACTGTGCCTAGCAATATTCGCTATCAAGGCTTACTAGACCTAGGCGAGTTTACCGAAGGTAGAGGTGAGCAGGAACTATTACAAAATCTCAAGGCGATCGCATCTCAGAACCAAGTATTTAGATCATTTATCGGTATGGGTTACGCCAACTGCATCACCCCCCCTGTGATTCAGCGCAACATCTTAGAAAATCCTGGTTGGTACACCCAATACACCCCCTATCAAGCCGAAATCGCCCAAGGCAGACTAGAAGCTCTGCTCAACTTCCAAACCATGATTATTGATCTAACAGGAATGGAAATTGCCAATGCTTCACTTTTAGATGAAGGCACCGCCGCATCCGAAGCGATGAGTATGATCTATGGACTTCATAAAGATCAGAACTGTATAAAATTCTTTATCTCTAATTCCTGTCATCCTCAGACCATAGCCGTAGTTAAAACGCGATCGCAAGCTTTGGGACTTGAGATAGTAGTTGGAGACCATGAAAAATTTGATTTTGATGCTTCCTACTTTGGTGCCTTGCTGCAATATCCCGCCACTGATGGCACCATTTATGATTATGCAGAATTTATTGATAAAGTTCATAGTGCAGGTGGAAGAGCGATCGTCGCTGCGGATATATTAGCCCTCACAGTTCTAAAGCCCCCGGGTGAATTTGGCGCAGATGTGGTAGTTGGTAATTCCCAAAGATTTGGTGTACCTCTGGGTTTTGGTGGACCCCATGCCGCATTTTTCGCCACCAAGGAAGCCTTTAAGCGGCAGATTCCGGGACGAGTAGTGGGAATTTCCAAAGATGTCCATGGCAATCATGCATTGAGACTAGCTCTGCAAACTCGTGAACAACACATTCGCCGCGACAAAGCCACAAGTAATATTTGTACTGCCCAAGTTTTACTCGCAGTCATGGCAGGTATGTATGCGGTTTATCATGGAGCCGAAGGATTAAAACAAATTGGCGATCGCACTCATCAACTCACAAAAATTCTGGCAACAGGTTTAGAGAAATTAGGCTATAAGCTTGGGAATTCTCCTTTCTTTGACACTCTAAAAGTAAATGTGGATTCTGCTCAAGATATCCTGAATAGAGGCATAGAAAAAAGTATTAATCTACGGGCTATTGATCGCTATACCGTGGGTATTTCCCTTGATGAAACCACTTCTCGCCAAGATATTATCAATATTTTTGGAATATTCGGTATTTCTGAAGTTGATCTAGATAGCCTCGATTATGCAGAAGATAAATTAGGAACATTTAAGCGCACCTCTGCCTATTTAACTCATCCCGTATTCAATCAATATCACACCGAAACCGAACTCCTAAGGTATATCCATCGTCTCCAAGCAAAGGACTTATCCCTTGCCACCTCAATGATTCCCTTGGGGTCTTGTACCATGAAGCTCAACGCCACTTCGGAAATGCTTCCTGTAACTTGGGCAGAGTTTGGACAGATTCATCCGTTTGCGCCATCTACCCAAACCAAAGGTTATCAAGTTCTATTTCAACAATTAGAAGCTTGGTTAGGGGAAATTACAGGCTTTGCTGGGATCTCACTCCAGCCCAATGCTGGTTCCCAAGGAGAATATGCAGGACTGTTAGTAATCCGTGCCTACCATGATTATCGGGGAGAAACCCATCGTCGAGTATGTTTAATTCCCCAATCTGCCCATGGTACTAATCCTGCCAGTGCGGTGATGGCGGGTATGAAAGTCGTAGCGATCGCCTGTGATGACATGGGTAATGTAGATTTAACAGATTTACGCACCAAAGCCGAAAAATATCAGCATGAACTAGCGGCACTCATGGTCACCTATCCTTCTACCCACGGTGTATTTGAAGCATCAATCAAAGAAATTTGCGACATTATCCATTACTACGGTGGACAGGTATATATGGACGGTGCCAATATGAATGCTCAGGTTGCCCTCTGTCGTCCAGGTGATTTTGGCGCAGATGTCTGTCATCTCAATTTACATAAAACCTTCTGTATTCCCCACGGTGGCGGTGGACCAGGGATGGGACCAATTGGCGTGATGTCACACTTAGTTCCGTTCTTACCCGATACTACCTTTTCTAGTCATATTGAATCATCCAAACCGAATGTAGGAGCAGTTTCCGCCGCACCTTGGGGTAGTGCCAGCATTCTCACTATCTCTTGGGTTTATATTGCCTTAATGGGGGCAAAGGGCTTAAAACTAGCAACAGAAGTAGCAATTCTGAATGCTAACTATATTGCCAAACGTTTAGAATCTTCCTATCCAATTTTGTATAAAGGAGAGAATGGGTTAGTAGCACATGAATGTATTTTAGATTTACGTAGTCTCAAAACGACCGCAGGAATCGAAGTAGATGATATTGCTAAACGCCTGATGGATTATGGCTATCATGCTCCAACTGTAAGCTGGCCCGTTGCGGGAACGATGATGGTGGAACCCACGGAAAGTGAATCCAAACAAGAACTAGATCGCTTCTGTGATGCCATGATTGCGATTCGGGCAGAGGTTTCGGAAATTGAATCTGGGAAAATGGATAAGCTGGATAATCCCCTCAAAAATGCTCCCCACACCGCCGAATTCCTACTTAAAGATGAATGGACTCATCCCTACTCCCGATCGCTTGCTGCCTATCCCGCTCCTTGGACAAAAGAACATAAATTCTGGGCAACGGTAGGTCGGATTGATAATGCCTTTGGCGATCGCAACTTTATCTGTTCCTGTCAACCTATGGAGGATTATATAGATAGTTAACTTAAATCCGTGCTGACTTAAATCGCCAAAGTTCTTCCCAAATTGCGCCGCCCACTTCAACTGCCCCTTGATCGCTATGG
This sequence comes from Synechococcales cyanobacterium PMM_0082, assembly GCA_949127865.1. Lineage (GTDB taxonomy): Bacteria > Cyanobacteriota > Cyanobacteriia > Pseudanabaenales > Pseudanabaenaceae > PCC-7502. The sequence goes on along the minus strand of CASBQR010000159.1, from coordinate 5,533 downwards.
GCGGAGATTGATTTACCATCAGCTTCAAGGGTAAGTCTAACTCTGCCTAGAGCTGTATCGCGACAGTAGAACCTTAATCCCGCCGCCGTTGGTACCATCACTAAAGTTCCCTTTTGCTCAGTTTTCCCAATAATTTCTACTCTCTGTCCCTTGGAGTTATAAGCCCGCACTTGCCAACTACCCCAAGGCATAATTTCGCAGTAAACTTCACTATTCTCTGGCATAAAGCTATATATTTCACCGCCGTAAAATATTTTCACCATTGCGACATCACTGGAAACTCCTAGGGTTTTACGTTTTCCCCCCGCTGTAATTACACTTAAATTCCCATGATCACCAAAAGCATTACATTGCAGCCAAAACCATTGCTCAGGAAAAGCTCCACCCCAATTTTTTTCCATATATACAGGGGCATTTATAAACTCATACCTGCGATCGCCCCAATTTACAAAGCCCGAACCTAAACCATGTAATCTTAAAATCTGCCAACCTGGAGCAAATACAGGTAAATACGAAAGCCAACCCATAGTTGCAGTTTGATCGTGACTAACGGCTTGAATTTGATAATCCCAAGTACAGGTTAAGTTCTGCACAGGGTCATAGATTTTGCCCTGATTGTGGCGATCGCTAGCTGTATATCCTTCGCCCCTAGAGTTCCAATGACTAAGATCAAAGCTTTCACGATTGGCAGCAAAATCTCGACAATTCGGTAAAGTGCGCCAAATATGCTGATCATCCACCCCCAGCACTTGCATCGAGCCACCACTATACTTAGTCCCACCTTGGGGATCATCAATGGCATATATAAAGGCAAAGGATTGTTTAACTTCGGGTAGCGTTAATCGATAATACCAACCCTCAAAAAAACGATCTGCCCCTGAATGCCAGTGATAACCACTATGGGGTACTTTCATGATTAATTATGTTGGCATTTTCAATAAAGGTAACAGCACAGGTATTACTACCTTCACCCATGCCTAAATGGTAAAAAGTAAATTTGTAATTGGAAAAACCTTCTGACTTTTGGATTAAATCTGTAGCTACCCATAGAGCATTGCGATCGCTGCTCGGTAAATGAAACAAACCATTTTTAATCCCCTGTTCTCTGCTCTCTTGGATAGTCTTAGATAATAGTGCCATTACCCGATCCAAACTTTCTTTATCCACCGATACCTTTGCCATGCTTTCTCTTCCTAGTCCGAAATTTTATTAGCAATTACAGCATAGAACGGATCGCCACCAGTTGAGTTGGAGTTAAACCATTGCCAAGGTTTAGGGCTGGAAATATTACTGACAACTTCAGGCTCACTAAATCCCGACACCGACCTAAAATACGACTGTACTAACTCCACTCGCTTCTGCTCCGAATCATCTCGCCAAGCTTGGATTGCCTTTTGATAAAACATCCGATTGGAAAAGCTAATAATCGCAATACCATTGGGCTTGAGGATGCGATAAATTTCGGCAAAGATGGCATCTGGATACTGCAAATATTGCACAGACACAGTATTTAAGACCGCATCAAATTCTTGATCGCTAAAGGGTAATTGGAGATTGTAATTGAGGTTCTGCACCACAAAATGATCCAGACGGGGATTACGAGCCAATTCTTCCCCATTTAGACCATGCCCCTCAACATGGGTAAATGCCATAGGTTCTGGTAAATGAGACACCCAACTACTCATTAAGTCTAAAATTCGAGTTTGCGGTTTCAGGCGATCGCTATATAAACTAGTTAACTGTTGAATAAATCCTTCATCCACATGGGTAACAAATCGGGGATACTCATAAAAAAGAGCATCATCAGTGGGATCAAGTTTTGTCCGATCTTGGGCTAAAAGCATTTTGTGATATTTATAACTTCCTTCATAACCTCTAATTAGTGTTACATATTGTCAAGAATTATGGCTATATCTTCATCAACTTTAGAATCAACGCATATTGCTGAAGTCGTGGAAACCTCATCCACAGAATATGTTGCCCAGTGTATCGAACCCAAGGATTTAAGCTTTCCGATCATGCCCGCCTTTGGGAGTTGGGTTAAAGCGATCGCCGATATAGATAACGTCATTACCTTTGGCGTGGTTTATCATGCCACAACCATGCCCATAGATTCAGTGCATCGAGCCGTCGCCCTAGGCTTATCTTTAACTGAATTACGCCAGCAACAACCCCAAATCTTTGCCATGCTGAAAACAGAAATTAAAGTAGCAATTTTAGGATTTGAGTCGGGACAAAATATTTACCAACATTTACCATCCCAACCACCACAAATTCATCAAGCTGTTTATACCTGCACTAAGGCTGAGATTAATAGATTTACCGAGGAACTACATTTTTTAAGAACCCTAACCCAAATTACCAATGCACCTGTAGACGAGCTTCTAGCCGCAATTTTACGCAACACCTATCAATCTCGAAATGGCGATCGCCCTTGGTTAGTAGAATCAGGTCGTAAGCTCAGTATTTTGCTCAAAGATGACTACGATCGCCTAGGAGCTATCCTCAATCAAGTACATTTTTATTATTAAATACTAAAGCTAAGGACTCCTAAGATTAATCTATGCCCCAGTTATTTAGACAAGTCAAGATCATTGATAGCTCTACCCAGACTGAATCTACACAAGATATTTTGCTTGATCGCACCTTTCAAATTCTTGGAGACTCATTACCTGAAAATACAAATGATATTGACATAAGCGATCGCACAGGTCTAATTCTCGGCACAGGCTTAGTTGATATGTACAGTCATAGTGGCGAGCCGGGCTTTGAAAAAAGGGAAACCCTATCATCCCTAACTGCATCTGCTCAAAATGGTGGATTTGCCCATGTGGGAATTTTACCTAATACTCAACCAGCGATCGATAGTGCTACTGCTACCGAATTTTGGCGATCGCATCCTCTATTCCTACCTTGGGGGGCAATTACCCTCAATTGTGAAGGCAAAGCAATTACCGACTTAGCAGAACTAGCGCCCCACGTTGTTGGCTTTACTGATGGTAAGCCTATATCTAATCTAGCTTTGGTTCGCCGAGTCATGGAGTATGTAAAACCTCTACACAAGCCTCTAATGTTAAGGGCATGGCATACTAATCTCGCTGAATCAGGTGTTATGCGTGAAGGTAAATGGTCTTTACAGTATGGACTTTCTGGAAGCTCAGTTATAGCCGAAACTGTAGCTCTAGCAGGTTTACTAGAATTAGTAGCCCTAACTCAGACTCCCACCCACTTCATGAAAATCTCCACTGCCCGTAGTGTGGAACTAATTGCCCAAGCTAAAAACTCCCATTTACCAGTAACTGCCAGTGTATGTTGGCTGCATCTATGGCAAGAAGATCGAGATTTACATACCTACGATCCTAATCTCCGCCTATCTCCGCCCCTCGGTAATTCCGAAGATCGTTCCGCCCTAATCAATGGCATTAAAAATGGAACTATAGATGCGATCGCCGTCGACCATACACCATACACCTACGAAGAAAAAACCGTAGATTTTGAATCTGCACCATCTGGGGCCATTGGTTTAGAGTTAATACTTCCGACCCTGTGGCAAGAACTAGTCGTTACCGAAAAATTAACACCCCAAGAACTATGGACAGCCCTAAGTATTAAACCTGCCCACTGTCTGCAACTAGACACCAAAAAACTAGCTCTTTCCACACTATTTGATCCTAATCAGATTTGGAATACCAAAGCGATCGCCTCACTTTCAGCAAACAGTTCTTTATACGGTAAAACACTTACAGGTAAAGTTCTTAGACCATAGCAGCTAATAAGCTCGCAATATTAGGGTAGTGAGATTTTAGTCCAAAGGTTTCTGGATTTACAACCTTATAGGTAAAATGCCGTTGCTGAATACAAAACCTATCCCAAGCTGCCACCTTTATATTAAAAAGCTTAATTACGACATCAATTAAAAATGGACTGAGATTAAGTTGTGGTGACCATTTACCAATAGGTTTCTTAAAGTACTCACAAGCCTCGGCGATCGCTTGATTTACCGTTAATTTCGGCTCTCCCAATACCAATCGCACAGGAAAATTAAAATCATCTAAATCCCAACTCAATCTAGATTCGTCCGTGGTAATTAATTGGGTAATAATTTGGGCAATATCACTACCATGGACAAAATGAAAACTCCCCTCGCCTTTGACCCAACGCATTAAATTAATATAGCCAGAAACCTCTTTTAAACCCCCTGAAAGATGAGAGTAAGGCTTATTTCCATCTCCACCAAACACTAAGGTCGGAAATACAGTAATCAGGCGATCGCTAATCACAGAATTTTCCAGCTTTTCCAGACACTCATATTTAGAGCGAATATAATCAGTGCCAATTTCACCCGCCGATGGCAAAATTTGATTCTGCTCATCCAAAATACTAGCTGTCGAAAAATAAATAGCCCGCTCACACACCGCAGGATTAATAGCAGCAAATAAATCTACGGTTTTGTGTAAATTAGTATCAAAAGTGACCTCAGTTCCACCCCAAGCAGCAGCAGTACTAATCACATAATTCATCGTTCCCAGCAACTCTCGATACTGCTCAATATCCTGCATCGTGCCTTCAATTACATTAATTCCAGAACGCACACTCACATCTACCTTGAGCTTGGAGCGATCGCGTACTAAAAGATAAAGTTCATAATCAGTTTTATGAATTAAAGACTCGACCAAATAATGTCCCACACACCCACTAGCACCCGTAATAAAAGCTCTCTTAGTCATGCTGCATCAAACAAAAAATTAAGCATAACCTATATCCAAGCATATATCTTGAAGCAAAAATGTCTTACTAAAATGGGATAATCTAAGTGCTCAATATCTAAATGTAAGCAAATCAATAATCTCAAATATATGGAAAGAACCTTTCTAGCAATAAAACCTGACGGCGTGCAACGTGGACTTGTAGGAAATATCATCGCGCGCTTTGAATCCAAAGGATTTAAGCTAGTGGCACTCAAAATGGTTAAAGTCAGCCAAGAGTTAGCAGAAAAGCATTACGGTGAACACAAAGAAAGACCTTTCTTCCCTGGGCTAGTTCAGTTCATTACCTCCGACCCCCTTATAGCTATGGTATGGGAAGGCAAAGGCGTAATTGCCGCCGCGCGCAAAATTATTGGTGCCACCAACCCTCTAAACGCAGACAACGGAACAATTAGAGGTGAGTTCGGTATCGATGTTGGGCGCAATATTATCCATGGCTCCGATGCTCAAGATACCGCCGATCGCGAAATTAGTTTATGGTTTACGTCCGAAGAAATTATTAGTTGGCAACCCTCTGTTACATCTTGGGTCTATGAGTAAATCGAACTAGTTTCAAAATAAAATTGACAATTCGTAACAAAATGATACATTGAGTAAATCAGGACTAATACCCTGATTTGCAAGTTTTTAACCCTATCAATTAAAAAAATGACCACAACAGTACAAAGACGCGAAAGCGCCAGCGTATGGGAGCAATTCTGCCAGTGGATCACCAGCACCGATAACCGTCTATACATCGGTTGGTTCGGCGTACTAATGATCCCCTG
>CASBQR010000158.1 GCA_949127865.1 Synechococcales cyanobacterium PMM_0082 | reverse complement strand
GCCTAAAATCATCCCTACTCTGTATCTTTTTTGTCCTTGAACTGGCATAACTTCGGGATAGGAACTGCTAAATGCCTCTGATGAAATTTCAGGTAAAACTGATTCCATCGCGGCAATTTGTTTAGGTAGAAGAAAGTTGAGCAGTCCAGATTTGCGAATAAGTTTTTGCAGTCCTAGTTTTTGGTAGGGAATAAGTGGAGCTAATAAAACTTTCAGGCGATTTGGATAGGGAAAGACGGAAAAAATGAATTTTCTTAATACTTTCTCTTGCCATGATCGAGGATGGTTGCGTTCAATTTGAGTACGCATGGCTGTAATTAATTTGTCGTACTCGACACCACTCGGACAAGTGGTAACACAGGCAAGACAACCTAAGCACGAATCAAAATGTTCAACAACGGCGGGAGATAGGGGGATTTCGCCATTATTTATGGCAGCCATTAGATAAATTCTGCCCCGTGGGGAGTCGGTTTCTTTGCCTATTACCCGATAGCTTGGACAAGTAGAAAGACAAAATCCACAATGCACACAGGCACTAATCAGCTTGGGATCGGGCGGATGTTGAGAATCAAAACCTTGATATGAGATGGATTCAGTGGGTGAATCTGGTAGGGACATTTTTTAGAGTAATTATTATTTATTTAATTATGGTCTAAATTGAAAGTGCAAAATTAATTTCGACAAATGTACTTATGATTTCTATAGACACGATTATAGAAAACTTTAAGCTAACTCTGGGTTCAGGCGACAGCAAAATATGCCACCATAGACTAAGTAAACAAAATTATTTGTAATTTACCAAGCAAGAAATATGGCGTTAGATTTAACCAGCGAAAATGTCGAGACAGTTCTAGATGAATTACGCCCCTATTTATTATCCGATGGGGGGAATGTTGAACTTGTAGAGATTGAAGGTCCTGTAGTCAAGCTTCGCCTTCAAGGTGCCTGTGGAACCTGCCCTAGTTCGGCTATGACCTTGAGAATGGGAATTGAAAGAAAACTCAGGGAATCTATTCCTGATATTGGTGAAGTTGAGCAAGTTTATTAATTTTTAATATTTAAGGCTAATTCTAAATTAGATTGGGCGCTTGCTAATGCCTCAGCAGGCGTATTTTTTTGCAATAAAGTCGCTTCGATCGCTCTACCTAGACTTTCGGAAATACGAGGATAATCTGCCAGTAGTGGACGGGTAAGACCTGCAGACATTTGCTTGATAAAAATATCAATTTCTGGTTGCTCATTTATATATTTGGCATAGGCATCACTTTTTTGGGAGTTTAAGTTAATCGGTAAATAACCTGTTTCTGTCGCAAAGGTAGTTTGAAACTGTTCACTTGCCACATATTCCGCAAATTTCCATGCAGCTTGTTCACGACTGGGATTAGTTTTAAATAAAAATAGGTTTTCGCCACCAATAGCAGTTGCTGTTATGCGATCGCGAGGGATAGGCATTACCCCAAAGTCTATACCTTTTTGATTCATATAGCGCAGTGCCCAAGAACCACTAATCTGCATAGCTACTTTACCTGAGACAAAATTATCCTCTTCGTAACCCCGTTCAGGCTGAGAGAGAATAGCAGCATTGGATTTGATTAAGTCTAGCCAGAGTTGAAGGGCAGTGGCGGCTTGAGGTGTATTTAGCTGTGGAACTTGATTAGTGAGGATATCTCCTTCTGCACTCCATAGAAATGGTAACCATGTAAATACAGTAAATTCACCTTTGCCAAGGGGTAAGAAAATCCCATATTGATCAATAATGCGATCGCCATTGGTATCACGGGTTAATTGGAGCGCCACGGTTTTTAATTCTTCCCAAGTTTGGGGTAAATTCTTAATTCCTGCTGCTGCAAATAAACTAGGACGATAAAAAATTGCCACATTATTGGCACTAAAGGGTATAGACCAAATATGTCCATCTAGCTCCATGGTGGGAATTAAGGCAGGATCGATTTCGGTTTTTATGGGCGATCGCTCCCAAAAATCATCTAACTGGCGAATTGCATCTAGTTCGACCAATCTGCCCGTCAGCGTAGAGTTATACCAAAGTAAATCAGGCGCAGCATTACCCACCACCGCCGCTAAAATTTTGGGAATTTGCTGATCGGGTTGCCCTACATACAGGGATTCTACAAAAATCTCATTTTGGCTTTGATTAAACCGATCAACCAGTTTTTGCAGAACCAGCCGATTTGTGGGTGGATTTACCCCCTGCCACATCGTAATTTTAATTTTACCATCCGTATGACTAGGGCTACAGCCACTCAGGGATAAGCTCAAACATAAGATAAACGCCACTAATAATTTCATGACAAATTTAGGGCTTAATAATAAAACTCCACTCACGGCGATCGCTTTGCCAAACTACAGCATTAGACTCACCGACAACAATTGGCCCCCAATAGGCTCTAGAACCATCGGTAGCAAAGGCAAAAATGATATCCCCTTTAATTACCTTGAGGGGCTTTTGCGGTAATGATAATTGCAAGCCCTTATCCCCGCCTTCACCAGGGACAAAATCCCAATTAAAGGGTTCGGACATTAATAAATCTAATTTTGATTGCAAAACAATCCGCACGGGATGATCAGTGAGATTAGCAATACGCAGAGCGCCCTGACCACCGACCTCTGTAGTTGTCGCTTTTACAATCTTGGTAGTCGGTGGATCTTGTTCAATTACAACGGGCGTAGTTTGAGGTAGGTAACGTTCAGTTTGATAACTAACTTTTTGCCATACTCCTATTGCCAATACAGACAAAGCTATTCCCAATGCGAACGGGTAGGCTTGCTTGGAGTTAATGAATTGCATTTGGTGGTCTAATTGGGAGTCTAGATATATTCTATGCAGGGATTTTAGCAAATGGTTTAACAATTGGCTGAACTTTTTTTGGGAGTTAGTTGGGAGTTGATGCAGAATTACTGGGGATCATTTTTCTTTCGACCTTGGGGATCATAATAATCAGGCTTAACTACTTGGGTCGCCCTAGCAATTACCAAAGAATCAGAGCCTACGTCCCTTGTCACTACTGAGCCTGCGCCGATATTAACATTATCGCCAATCCTAATTGGTGCTACTAAAACTGAATTAGAACCGATTTTAGTGCGATCGCCGACAATCGTTTGATATTTTTGAAATCCGTCATAGTTGGCAGTGATCGTTCCCGCCCCCACATTCACATGAGTTCCCAAGGTTACATCACCTAAGTAACTTAAATGAGCAGCATTAGTTTGTGATCCCACATTTGCTTTTTTAAGCTCCACAAAGTTACCAATCCGACAGCGATCGCCCACCACTGAGGCTCCACGAATCCGCGCAAAGGGTCCAATCTTACAATCTGCGCCAATTTCACTATCTTCCACTACCGAGTAAGCAACTTGGCAATTACTGCCGACAGTACTATCAGTAATAAAACTATTAGGACCAATCGTGGTGCCACCGAGGATTTTAGTCTTACCCCGCAGGTGGGTTTGGGGTTCAATAATAACATCGGCAGCTAGTTCTACGGTGTCGTCTATGGTGATGGTCTCTGGCAAAATCATAGTTACCCCCGCCCGCATCCATTTCTCCCGAGTGCGAGTTTGAATCACTTGATGGGCATGAGCCAATTGCAACCGATCATTAATACCAAAACTTTCTTCATAGTCATTAGCATCCACGGCGATTACAGTTTGGAGATAGTCAAATACCTCAGTTAGGTAATATTCCTTTTGGGCATTATTATTAGTCAGCTTGGGTAAGGCGATCGCTAGCTCTTGCCAATTAAAACAATATACCCCCGAACTAACCCGTTGATTTAAGCGTTGGGATTCAGTGCAATCCTTATGCTCGATAATTCTTTCGATCACAAAATCTTGATTACAAAATACTCGTCCATAGCCTGTAGGATCAGGTAATTGTGCCGTTAACACTGTGGCACTGGCATGACGTTGTTGATGCACATTCACAAGATTTTGGATGGTTTCTGCCCGCAATAAAGGCGTATCCCCCGTTAAAACCACTAAATTTCCCGTAAATCCTTGTAAAGGTTCTAGTAATTGCTGAATGGCATGACCAGTTCCCAATTGTGGAATCTGAGGGACAAACTCTAAGTTAGGTATAGGTGCTAAAGCTGATTCTACCGCCTCTTTTTTATGTCCAACTATGACTAATTGGCGATCGGGTGATACAGAACTAGCAGCTTCTAAAACTCTTTCCACCAGCGATCGCCCACATAATTGCTGTAAAACTTTAGGCAAATCGGTTTTCATTCTTGTCCCTTTACCTGCCGCCAAAATTGCCACTGCTAACATTAACCTATCTCCCTTTTTTCATATCCTCTCAGAAATATGGCAGTAATTTCATCAAAATTAAAGCCCAAAATTAAAATCTAGATATTGACAACGCCCTAACATTTGTAAATCTGCATTTAATTAAATCTAAAATCTAAAAATCAATCTAAAATCTAATGGTTGATAATTATGCTAGGATTCTTGGAGATTAAAGCACGTGCGAGGAATATGAATCCCTACCATAGTCAGCAACACCCCATTCGCGTCGGTGTCATTGGAGTTGGCAACATGGGTCAACATCATGCCCGTGTACTCAACCTTTTAAAAGATGTTGAACTGGTCGGAGTTTCTGATGTTAATACTGACCGAGGTCAAGACACAGCTAGCAAACATCGTGTTAAATTTTTTGCTGACTATCGGGAAATGCTTACCCAAGTCGAAGCCGTATGCATCGCTGTCCCCACAAGGCTCCACTATGAAGTTGGCATTACTTGCCTGAAAGCTGGAGTCAATGTTTTAATCGAAAAACCGATCGCTGCCACCATTTCTGAAGCTGAATCCCTAGTAAAAACAGCTAGTGAATGTAATCGAATTTTACAAGTTGGACATATTGAAAGATTTAATCCCGCCTTTCAAGAGCTGAGTAAAGTTCTAAAGCATGAAACTCTTTTAGCGATCGAAGCCCATCGCATGAGTCCTTATTCCCATAGAGCCAATGATGTTTCTGTGGTTTTCGATCTGATGATTCATGATATAGATTTATTACTAGAACTAGTGTCTAGTCCGATCATTCGCGTAAATGCCAGTGGGAACCAAGTATCAGAGGCTGGATTTTTGGACTATGTCACCTCAACAATGGAATTTGAAAATGGGGTAATTGCCACTTTAACGGCAAGTAAAGTTACGCATCGCAAGCAAAGACGAATCGTCGCCCACTGCAAAAATTCTCTAACTGAATCTGACTTTTTGAATAATGAAATTCTCATTCACCGCCAAACCACCGCAGATTATATGACGGAGTATGGGCAAATTCTGTATCGTCAAGACGGGCTGATCGAAAAAGTTTATACCAGTAATATTGAACCCCTAAATGCTGAGCTTGAACATTTTGTTGCCTGCGTTCGTGGAGGGCATCAACCTTCGGTGGGAGGAGAACAAGCCCTAAAAACCTTGCGCCTTGCCAGCCTAATTGAAGAAACTGCCTTAGCGGAGAGAGTTGGACAAAGCTGTGATCTGATGTTAAAAGATTTAGTAACAGCTCCCTACGCTACTACCAATAGCTGGAAAAATTAATAATTTTATTATAATCAATAGATTTGTAATTCTAAATTTCATTACTAAATATCTTGGATTAATCAGGGCTAGGATTTTCAAAAGTATGGTGATCAACACTGCGGCGATCGTCAAAGACAAAACATTCACCTTCCCACAGACTTTGATCAGGAGGAACTTCTTCTAAATATTTAAGAATGCCGCCTTTAAGGTGATAGACCTCAGAAAATCCCTGAGAAATTAGATAGGAACTGGATTTTTCGCAACGAATCCCGCCTGTACAGAACATTGCAATTTTTTGATGAGGATGAAGTTTTTGCTTAGATATATAGCTAGGGAATTCACTAAATATCTCTAACTCAGGGTCGATCGCCCCCATAAAAGTACCGATTTCCACTTCATAATGATTGCGAGTATCTATGACAAGCACCGTAGGATCGGAAATTAAGGCATTCCAATCCTGTGGTTCGATGTAGGTACCAACTTCTTGATTGGGATCGATTTCGGGTAAACCTAGCTTAACAATTTCTTTTTTAAGTCGTACTTTCAGCCGTTGAAATGGCATCTCGTCACAGTAGGATTCTTTATGCTCTAGGTTTTGAAATCGAGGATCGGAGCGCAAAAAATGCAATAAAGTATCAATGTCCGATCGCTTACCTGAAATTGTGGAGTTGATACCTTCGGGTGCTAATAAAATTGTGCCTTTGAGGGCGTGGCGATCGCAAATTTCTATTAAAGCTGACTGTAAATCTTGATAATCGTTTATTGGCGTAAAGTGATAAAAAGCAGCAACTACAAATTGCTCGGAAGAATTTTTTGGATAATTTTCTGACATGGCTTGATCTTCTATACTATCTATCACTGTTTTTGATCAGGTTTTGATCGGATTTAAATAATCTTATGGCTTCTGATGTGACTTTTAACTCGGCAATTAATAACGCTTTGAATTGGGAGATTGCGGTAAATGTGATGAAAGCTGATCTAATCGGAGTAAACCACAATGCCATAATTTTTGGAATTAGTACAGATACCCGCAGCTTAAAAACTGAGGATTTATTTTTTGCCCTAGAAGGTGAGAACTTTGATGGTCATAAATTTGTGAGTCAAGCGATCGCCCGTGGCGCAGCGGCAGCAGTAGTTAGTGAGACTTGGTTTAATGCCAATAAAGATCAGAATGGTGCGTTTTTAGTGGTCAAAGACGTTCTAGCAGCCTATCAAAACCTAGCAACTTGGTGGCGATCGCAATCTAATTTACCCGTAATTGCCATAACAGGCTCCGCAGGTAAAACCACAACTAAAGAGATAATTAGTCAGCTATTAAGTTTTTACGGCAGAGTCCATAAAAGTGTTGCCAATCATAATAATGATATTGGTGTAGCGCAGACCCTATTGAGTATAGATCCTGACCATCATGATTTTGTGGTGGTGGAAATGGGAATGCGGGGGCAGGGCGAAATTGCTCGACTCTCAAAGGTAGCATTACCTGATGTGGCGGTAATTACAAATATTGGGACGGCTCACATTGGACGGTTGGGTTCTAAGCAAGCGATCGCCGAGGCTAAGTGTGAATTACTAGAATTTATGCCCGATCGCAGTGTGGCAGTTTTGAATGCAGAGGATCAGTTATTGCGAGAAATAGCAGCAAAGATTTGGCAAGGTAAAACTATTACCTACGGTATTGATCAGGGCGATGTCAGAGGGGAATTAAGAGAAAATCAACAAGTGCAGGTAGCTCAACAATTATGGAATTTACCTTTATCTGGTCGGCATAATGCTTTGAATTTTCTAGCAGGTTTAGCAGTAATTAAGGCATTGGGCTTGGATTGGCAAAAAATTAGTTCTAATATTGGCGATTTAGACTTACCCGCAGGTCGAGCCAGAATTTATCGGATTGCCAATGATGTCACAATTTTAGATGAAACCTATAACTGTTCTCCTGAAGCAGCGATCGCAGCTCTACATCTATTAGCGCAAACCCCTACCAAAAATCGGCGATGGGCAGTTTTAGGAACTATGAAGGAACTGGGGGAAATGTCGGACTCACTCCATGCTCAAGTGGGAAAAACTGTAAAAGATCTAGGGATTGATTATCTTTTAGTTTTAACTGATGGGGAATCTGATGCCATTCTTGCGGGTGCGGGTCAAGATTTTCAGTACATTGGTAATTGTAGCGATCGCCCCGAATTAGTTAAAACCCTACTTAATCTCGTTCAAAGCGGAGATACGATCCTATTCAAAGCCTCTCACTCCGTAGGTATGGATGCAGTAGTCAAGGAGTTTCAGTCGGCATGGCACTATCCTAAAATTAATTGACTAATATGCATTTACTCCTTTCCCAGTATGAAATTAGGATGTGTAGACAGATGACTTTAATTCAGTTTAACAGGCGATCGTACGCCCAAAAAGTCAATGTCTGCATTAATACGTCGAGGTCGCTGCTACTTAAATCTTTAGCCCTTAATATTGGTGGAAAACTTAATGTAATTTTTGGATTTGTTCTGGGGTTAATCCTGTGAATTGAGCGATCAAGTCTAAAGAAAGACCTGATTGCAACATATTTCTAGCGATTTGAGTTCTTTCTTCAATCTTGCCTTTAACCTCACCCTCAGCCAAACCCTCAGCCAAACCCTTAGCCCTGCCATCCCGCAAAATTCCTTGATAGGTTACTGACTCTTGCATAATTTCTTGCCTCAAGATTCGTT
>CASBQR010000157.1 GCA_949127865.1 Synechococcales cyanobacterium PMM_0082 | reverse complement strand
GTGTTACCGTTGAGCAATTAAAGAAATACATTGATGAACAAGATCGTCCTACTGAGTAGTTAGGAATAAAGATTTGTTCGCAAGCTCACACGACTTTTATCCTACAGTAAGTGGAGTACCACTATACTATGGGGATTCCCGTCTGTTTAGCTAAGTGAAAATATAGAGGAAACCATAAAATATGGAAACAGCAATTGGGGTGATTGGCGGCAGTGGCTTATATAGTATGGCTGCGCTTAAAGACATTCAAGAGATAAAGATCGATACTCCTTTTGGAGAGCCTTCTGATAGCTTAATATATGGAGAACTTAATAGTACACCTGTAGTGTTTTTGGCTAGACATGGGCGATCGCATCATTTATTGCCGTCGGAGGTTCCCTATCGTGCCAATATCTATGCCATGAAAAGCTTGGGAGTAAAATATATTATCTCAGCTTCGGCGGTTGGATCATTGCAAGAAGAGACTAAACCTCTGGATATGGTAATTCCCCATCAGTTTATAGATCGAACTAAAGATCGGATTTCTACCTTTTTTGGAAATGGCATTGTTGCCCATATTACCTTTGCCGATCCTGTATGTCTGGCTCTAGCTGATGTCCTTGCCACTGCGGCTGAAAGCATAGATTTAGGCACTGGGAAAGTGCGCCGAGGTGGAGTTTATCTATGCATGGAAGGACCAGCATTTTCGACCAAAGCTGAATCCTACCTTTATCGGAGTTGGGGCGCAGATGTAATTGGCATGACAAATCTCACTGAAGCAAAATTAGCCCGTGAAGCTGAAATTGCCTATGCCACTCTTGCCCTTGCCACCGACTATGACTGCTGGCACGAGGAGCATGATAGCGTCTCGGTATCAATGGTGATTGATAATTTGCATAAAAATGCGACCAATGCCCAGAAAATTATTCAAGCAACTGTAGCACTTATCACTTCTAATCCTCCAGTATCTGAAGCCCATCACGCCCTTAGAAGTGCAATATTCAGTGACCTTAGTAAGGCTCCCCCTGCAACTATTGAAAAGTTAGGAATAATTATTAAAAAGTATTTAAAGTAGTTCCTAAAAAAATCCCCCAACCTCATCTCTGCTTTGGAGAATTGAAGCTAGAGGGATTCTTTATGCCTAATTTTAACTTGCAGATTCAAAGACCGCCTTAGCCGCAGTTGCTTCATCGGGGTGAATACCTATACGAGTTAGATTATAGCGTCCACGTTGATCCACTTCTCGAATTTTAATAATAATCTCATCACCCACGCTGACTTCATCTTCAACTTTAGCAACACGCCCTTCCGCTAATTGAGAGATGTGAATCATCCCTTCTTTACCGGGTAGAAACTCGACAAATGCGCCAATCGGAATTATCCGCATTACTCTGCCGACATAGACATCCCCAGCACTGACACGGCGGGTCATGCTTTCGATCAGAAGTTTAGCCCGTTTAGCTCCATCACTATTTGTAGAAGAAATTGTGACAGTGCCATCATCTTCGATGTCAACTTTGGCTCCTGTTTCTTCGGTAATTCCTTTAATATTTCTGCCGCCTGGTCCAATTACCAAACCGATTTGATCTGGGTTAATTTGTAATGTTAAGAGTCTAGGGGCATAGGGGGAAAGTTCAATTCTAGAGGTAGATATCGCTTCCATCATTTTACCGAGGATGTGCATTCTTCCTGCTTTTGCTTGAATAATGGCATCTCGAATGGTACTCATGGCAATACCTGTGATTTTCATATCCATTTGCAAAGCGGTAATACCAGTATCGGTACCAGCGACTTTGAAATCCATATCTCCTAAAAAGTCCTCAATCCCTTGAATATCAGTCAGAATTCGAGTTTGATCGCCTTCTTGGATTAAGCCCATTGCCACGCCGCTTACGGGCTTTGTAATCGGTACACCTGCATCCATTAGTGCCAAAGTTGAAGCACAGACAGAACCCATAGAGGTAGAGCCATTGGAAGATAAAACTTCAGAAACAACCCTAAGTACATAAGGAAACTGGTTGGTAGGAGGCAGTACAGGGATAATTGCTCGTTCTGCTAAAGCTCCATGTCCAATTTCTCTTCTGCCAGGCGATCGCATGGGTTTAACTTCACCGACAGAATAGGGAGGCATATTGTAGTGGTGCAAATACCGCTTCTTTTCGTCGGGGTGCAAATCATCCATTTCTTGAGCATCAGAGGGTGAACCTAAGGTGGCAATGGATAAAACCTGAGTTAGTCCCCGATTAAATAATCCACTACCATGCACACGGGGCAAAATGCCTGTGTCTGCGGATACGGGGCGAACTTCATCTAATTTTCGTCCATCAATTCTGACGCTATCTTCGATCACTTGACGGCGCATAAAGATTTTCGTGATTTCTTTGAAGGTGCTGCTGACGGTTTTATCTGTGGCTACTAGTTTGATTGGATCGGTGGCATCAAGGGACGCGATCGCTGCTTTTAGTTCTTTTTTAATTAGATCTAAAGCCGCATCTCTAATCTTGCGATCTTTTTCGAGGCTGGTAACTACTTTTTTGATTTTCTCGCCAACTTGTTCATTGATAAAGCTTTGCAAGGTTAAGTCTACGGTTGGTTGGACTAATGATACAGGAGCAATTCCCAACTCTGCCATGATGATTTGCTGTGCCTTGATCAGTTCTTGCACGGCTTCATAGCCAAATTCGATCGCCTCGATCATGTCCTGTTCAGGTAGTTGATTCGCTCCCGCTTCAACCATGATGATGCCTTCGGTCGTACCTGCGACTACTAGGTCTAAGTCTCCTGCTTCGACTTCGGCGTAGGTAGGATTAATAATAAATTCATCGCCCACTAAACCAACTCTGACCCCTGCCATTGGACCATTAAATGGTAATCCTGCAACTAAAGCGGCGATCGAAGCGGCGGTGACTGCTAAAACGTCAGGAGGAGACTTTTCATCTAGTGCCATAGTCGTTGCCACAATCTGAATATCATCCCGAATCCAGTTGGGAAATAGGGGGCGCATGGGGCGATCAATAAGGCGACAAATTAAAATGGCTTTTTCGGGAGGACGACCTTCACGTCTGAGAAATCCACCGGGTATTCTGCCTGCTGCGTATAATCGCTCTTCGTAATCCACCATCAAAGGTAGAAAGTCAATTCCATCGCGGGCATCTCCTCGAGTTGCTGTGACCAAAACCGCTGTTTCACCACATTGGATTAATACCGATCCACCTGCCTGTGGTGCTAATAAACCAATTCTTAATTTAATCTCTCTGCCATAGAATGAGATTGTTTTTTCTGTTGCCGTCATTATGATTTTTCTTACTTTATATATGAGGCAATCATATAGCTATTACCCCCCAGTTTGGGGTTTATTAATTTTTTATATTGATTTATTCAGCACGTTAGAAGTGGATTTTAAGACAATATTGAAATCTTCTAGGATTCATACCCCCATTGACATTGACTTGGATTAGCTCTTATTACTTAATTAAGCTGGAAATAGCCAAAGCCAAAGGGGAATAGTTAAAAGAATACCGATACTACTTAGGGCAATACTTAAAATCATAATATCTACGGGAAGATTATATTCTTCAGCTAAAATTACGCCCGCTAAAGCCGTTGGCATTCCTGCCTCCAGCACCATTGCTAATCTGGGCGAGTTAGTGATTCCTAGCATTCCCAAAATAATTCCTACGCCGATGGGTAACAATAATAATTTTACGGCTGTGGCAGGAAGGGCGTGGGTAAGTGTTTCCCATCTTTTAATGGATTTAAGCCTAATTCCTACCAGCAAAAGTGCTAATGGGACAACTATTTGGATGGAATGTTGGAGATAATTTGATACTGATGCTGATAGCTCAATTTGGTGGATTTGTAGGTATAAACCCAGACCAAATGCCCATAGAGCGGGAGTTGTAATTACGGATTTAAGATGAGTAGTCCAATTTACTTGTTTGCTGTGTTCGCCATAAAACGAAGCGATCGCCACACCCAAACCATAACTACCAATTACATTATGGGACAAACTAAATAGAACTACCCAGCCCAAGGCGCTTTGATCTATTAAACTAGGCGTAATTGCCAAGCCCACAAAGCCCGTATTACCTAAAATTGCCGCTAACAGAAAATCACCTTTTTCCGCCTTAGGTAAATTGCGACATAGTAACCAAGCTACTCCGAAGCCCACAACTAAACTCAATGTCACAACTAAAGGCACTATCCACAGGGTTGTATTAACCTCTGACCTTTGCATAAAAGCCAAGACCTGAAGCGGTACACCCACCCAGTAGAGCGATCGCCCAATGAACTTGGGAATAAAATCTGGAACTGAGCGCAAAAAGACTAGCCCGACTAAGACCCAAGCCACAAGGGGTAAATAGATTTCAGCAAGTTGACCAATCACGTATCACATTGAATCAGTTATTAAACACGACCTCGGAGATATTGAGCCATTTCGTTAGGCTTCGGTGAATTTTCCACCGCAGTTTCTTCGGTAATTCGTCCGTCTTCGTACAACTTGAGTAAAGATTGGTTCATAGAACACATCCCATCAAAGCTAGATTTCGGAATAATTGACTCAATTTCATCCACTTCGCCCCGCTTAATGTAGTCACGGATGGCATCGGTATTGATCATAATTTCGTGGGCTGCTGCTCGTTTGCCATCGGTAGTACGCACAAGGGTTTGGGCAATAACCGCCACAAGAGTCTCGGCAATTTGATCCCGCATCGGTGCCTGTTGATCAGGTTCGTAGAGATTCAAAATCCGCTCAATGGTTTTAACGGCACTATTGGTGTGCAGAGTGCCAAATACTAAGTGACCAGTTTGTCCCGCTTTAAGGGCTGTATTCACCGTATCGCGATCGCGCATTTCCCCAATCAGAATAATATCTGGATCTTCCCGTAAAGCTGACTTGAGAGCATTATCAAACTTATGGGTGTGAATGCCCACTTCCCGTTGTTTGATTAAAGCCTTTTTACTGGGATGGACAAACTCAATGGGGTCTTCGATCGAGATTAAATGTTTGGGCATTTCCGAGTTTATAAAGTCCACCATTGCCGCTAAAGTAGTGGTTTTACCTGAACCCGTAGGTCCTGTAATTAGAATTAGCCCCTTTCCCGTGTAACAGAGTTCTCGGAAAATCTCAGGTAAATTTAATTGATCAATGGATAAAATCTTTAACGGGATCAACCGCATAACCAATGCAGGTCCTTTGAGGGAATCAAAAACATTGATCCGACAACGGGCAAA
Organism: Synechococcales cyanobacterium PMM_0082; assembly: GCA_949127865.1. GTDB lineage: Bacteria > Cyanobacteriota > Cyanobacteriia > Pseudanabaenales > Pseudanabaenaceae > PCC-7502. Next base: position 5,394 of record CASBQR010000157.1, on the reverse strand, counting down.
TTCATACTGGGTGGCACCATCGTATTCTAATGTATCCTTAAAACCTTGGATTTGTTTCTCATCCATGACTTCTGCCAGCCATGAGTAAAAAGTGGCTTCATCGGGAATGGGGTAGTTTTCTTGTGATACCATCAGACCTCTTGACCTAAATCTCACCTTTTCGTTGGCTCCAAGATGCAAGTCAGAACAACCCTGCTCGTAAGCATCTTTAACTAAATGCTCGAGGGTAGGCTGTCCCGCAGCACGGTTATTACGTCCATTGCTACTATTGGCAACTAATGGGGGTGGACCAGGGCGGACTGGGGTGCGGATTTGCGAATCTGATCTTGAAAGAGGTGGTGGTACTGCTCCAGATAAGGGAGAAGGAACTCTGCTAGGAGCCGAAAGGGGCGGAATACCAGACATACACAACCTCTTTAGAATTACTTACTTGAAAATACTTGTTAGACTAGAGACTATATTAACTTTTATGCTCTCATTAATGTAAAGTCAATTCATGAATATTCTTACTACTTTGCGATCGCAGTCCATTAAACCCAAAGCTCAAGTTGAAGCTTCACCAAAAGCTACTAAAGGAATTGAAATTAAATCTAAACGAGAGCTAGAGATTATGCGGGAGTCGGCTCGCATTGTGGCAACTGTACTGAAGGAAATCTCGGAAATTATTGCCCCTGGTATGACTACTCTAGACTTGGATGCCCATGCTGAAAAAAGAATCAGAGAAATGGGCGCAGTTCCTAGCTTTAAGGGATATCACAAATTTCCTGCCACTCTTTGTGTAAGTATCAACAATGAAGTTGTTCATGGTATTCCCAATGGCAAAAAAATTATCAAGGCAGGCGATCTAGTAAAAGTAGATGTAGGGGCTTTTCAAGGAGGCTTCCATGGGGATTCCTGTATTACATTAATGGTTCCGCCTGTGAGTGATCGCATTTTACGGTTAGTTCAAGTGGCAGAAACAGCTTTGTATAAAGGCATTGAGCAGGTAAAAGCTGGGAATTATTTACTGGATATTGCTGGGGCTGTGGATGATTACGTGAAAAGTAATGGATATACCGTGGTTGAGGACTTTACAGGACATGGGGTTGGGCGCAATCTCCATGAAGAACCCTCAGTATTTAATAATCGCAGTGCTGTAACGGGTAAAAATCCTTTGCCGAATGTAAAATTACGGGCGGGTATGACCTTAGCGATCGAGCCCATTATCAATGAAGGCTCTAGCCGAGTCAGGATTTTAAGTGATAAGTGGACAGCGGTAACCGTGGATCATAAATTATCAGCACAGTTTGAGCATACGGTGTTGGTGACTGAAGATGGCTATGAAATTTTTACCGATCGCACTAAAGTTTAAATTATCGAAAAACTAGAAAAATTTAAGGAATAAGATCCGTTGCCAGCGCATTTAAGCTACTGTCTCAACCCGAACTGCAATCACCAAAATCCAGATCAGCTCAAGGTTTGTGAAAATTGTGGCTCGGAGTTACTTGTAAATAATCGCTATCGTGCCTTGAAAATTATTGGGCGGGGTGGGTTTGGACGAACTTTTTTAGCGATCGATGAAGCAAAGCCTTCCCATCCTCCCTGTGTAATTAAGCAGTTTTTACCCGTAGAAAATGAATTTGTTAACGAGGCAACGCGGTTATTCAAACAAGAGGCAATCCGACTAGACGATCTGGGCAAGCACCTCCAGATTCCTGAATTATTTGCCTATACAGAGCAGGAAAGTCGCTTGTATTTGGTTCAACAATTTATCAATGGCAACAATCTGAGTAAAGAGTTATCAAAGTTAGGCGTATTTGATGAACCTAAAATTCGGAAACTCCTCAACGATCTATTGCCAGTTTTGCAATTTATACACGATTCTCAGGTTATTCACCGCGACATTAAACCTGACAACATTATTCGACGGAAGTCCGATGGGATGCCAGTCCTTGTAGATTTTGGTGCTGCGAAATTTGCGACGACCACTAGTCTCGCTCAAGCTGGTACAACCATTGGTACCGTGGGCTATGCCTCTCCTGAACAAAGTCTAGGTAAGGCGGTTTTTAGTAGTGATATTTATAGTCTGGGTGTTACCTGTATTTATTTACTGACAGGGGTAGAACCCTATAACTTATTTGATGCCTCTGAGGGGTTTGTGTGGAGACACCGGACTGATGGAGTTAGCGATCGCCTTGCTCAAGTCCTAGATAAAATGATTCATACTTCAGTTAAGCAACGCTACCATGCCGCCCTAGATATTCTCAAAGACTTAAATGCTGCTCAGCCCCAAAAAACTGGAAACTCTAAAGCGATCGCATTTAAAAAGTCATCTATATATGTAAAACTCAAAAAATTTAAATTTGAAACTGTCAGCCTAAAAGTTATTGATAGCAATAAACAAATAGGTGTATTTAGTCGCAAAATCAATTCTGAAAACAGTATCAGCCTTGAAAAACGGGTCTGCCAAGTGGAATATTTTATTGATGCCCCCGTAGATGAGTTAAAGATTGAGATGATTAAAGTACCTAATGGTAGTTGTTTAATGGGTTCAAATCCTAGCGAAGAAGGATACGCTAAAGATGAAATGCCACAACATTTAGTAAATATTCCTGCTTTTTTTCTTGGTAAATATCCCGTCACCCAAGCTCAATGGCAAATGGTTATGGATACTAACCCCTCTCACTTTAAGGACGCAAATTTCCCCGTAGAAAGTATATCTTGGCATGATGCCCAAGAATTTTGTCATAAACTATCGGAATTTACAGGTAAGCCCTATCGTCTACCAACGGAGGCGGAATGGGAATATGCTTGTCGGGCTGGAACTAATACGCCTTTTTACTTTGGAGAAATAATTACTGCTGATTTTGCTAATTTTAATGCACAGGTAAGCTATGGTGCCTCACCTAGAAGTAAATATCGGATGCAAACCACTGAGGTTAATACTTTTCCGCCCAATGCCTTCGGTTTATTTGATATGCATGGCAATGTCTGGGAATGGTGTCAAGATGAAGCACATGATCATTATCGTAGTGCGCCCCTAGATGGCAGTGCTTGGGAAGGTGTAAATAGCAGCAGCAACCGCAGTCGAGTTTTGCGAGGAGGAGCATGGAATTCTGATCCTAGTAATTGTCGATCAGCTTTTCGTAATGGCTATTTTCCTGATAGTCGATTTGATCGTTGTGGGTTTAGGATTGCCTTTTCGATCTAGCAAATCTACTAACCTCCTACACTGGCATTAGAAATTTGAGAATTTTCTCCTCGTAATAACTGAACTGCTGCCACATATTGAGTATCATCTTCAGTGCCCAGTTGCTTGCGAGTCAAGGGCTTAGTCGGAATAACTTCCACATCTGGTTGAATACCACTTTTGTGAATATCGGTATGGTTAGGGGTTTCATAGTGGGCGATCGTCACTGCCAATCCTGAGCCATCTTCTAGGGAAAATAGTGACTGTACCAAGCCTTTACCAAAGGTTCTAGTTCCTAATAGCTTGGCTCTGCCATTGTCATGGAGGGCTCCAGATAAAACTTCACTAGCACTGGCTGTACCACCATCAGTCAAGATTACTAAAGGATCACGGGTTAAAGGCGTATCATTTGCAGCAAAATTATCCTGTATGCCTTGGCGATCAACGGTGTAAACTATGACTCCTTCAGGTAGCCACATCCGTGCGATTTCTATACCTGCCTGCAATAAGCCCCCTGGATTACCTCGTAGGTCTAAAACATAGCCATCAGCATTTTGGGCTTCGAGGGTCGTAATTGCCTTTGCCATATCTTCCGCCGCATTACCATTAAATTGATTGAGGCGAATATAGCCAATTTTGCGATCGCCTTCATGATTCAGCTTAAAAATAACTGGATTAACGGCAATTAGATCTCGTTTGAGGATGACATCAAAAGTGTCTGATAAAGTCTCGGGTGATGTTTTTTCAGGATTACTTACCGCTCGACTAATGGTTAAAGTGACCTCACTGCCAATGGTGCCACGCATCCGATCAGCACATTCATCAAGGGTCAGGTCTTGGGTAGAGGCGTTGTTGATTTTAATAATTTGATCTAGCGATCGCACCCCCGCCTTTGCCGCAGGAGAACCCTCGATGGGAGCGACTACCGTTAAAAACTTAGTTTCAGCGTCGACAACTATTTGTAAGCCTACACCTGTTAACGCCCCTGAAGTGCTAGTTTGCATACTGCGGTATTGATCGGGTCTGAGCAATCGGGTAAAGGGATCATCTAGGCTTGCCAACATTGCTTGAATGGCATCGTAGGTTTCTTCCCGTGACTTGAACTTTTGTCCAGTGTACTTTTTACGGACTTTGTACCAGTTTTGATGATTAAACGTACTGTCAACATAGGAGTGGTTCACAATTTGCCAGACATCAGTAAAAAATTTTTGCTCCTGTAGGTAATCTGCGGCTTCGGCAGGTGGCATACCTACGCATATTCCTAGGAAATTTAAGGCGATCGCTAAAAATAAACTAATTAACCAAATGCGACTACGTTTAACCATGCTCAGTAGGTATATATAAAATTGTACTAAATCTATACTATCCAAAGAATTTAGAATCTATGCCAAGATCAAGGATTTATTATGGGAGCTTGCCGATTCTAGTTTGAAGTTTTACCTTTTAGCCTTTATTCACTAACTTGCTCTGATGATAAATCACTATATTTCTTTGGGTGTCAGTATTTAAATTTGCCAGAGGAAATTTGTCTTGCCAATGTTCAAGTTCGGCATATTCTAAATAACCTAAATTTTGTAGCAACAACTTTAAGCTTTCCCCTGAAGTCTGTGCCGCTTTTAACGTACCTGGATGAATTTCGATAATTAAAGTTGGTTTAAGCTGGCTAATTATTTTTGCCGCACCTAACAAAAAAGCAGTTTCGCTGCCCTCAATATCCAGTTTAATTAATGTGGTTCCTGTAAAATCTTGCCCTATTACCAAGTCATCAAATCGTCTAATTGGCACTGCGATCGCTTTGAATTGATTAGTAGCAGAATGTTCAGCAAAGATACCTGCGGAGCCTGATGTGCCACTGGGTATTAAAAACTCAACTTCACCTTCGGTGTTACCCACGGCAACTGCATATATTTCAAAATCCCCAACCACATTTATTGCCAATGACATTTCCAGAATTTTGGCTAAATGTGGCTGTGCCTCGACCGCAATAATCCGCCCACCCTTACCCACTAACTTACTAGCAGCGATCGCAAAACTACCATGATTTGCCCCAATATCAATAAACGTATCGCCTGCTGATAGAAAATGAGTGAGAATTTGTAGATCCGACTGGGGATTAGTTAACTCATTAATTACTTGAAAAAATCTGGCATCAAATCGATCAACAAATATTTCGCAGTTGGGTAACTTAAATTTGAGTGGGCGATCGCCAGCATTTCGTTCTAGAT